>NZ_CP115841.1:2170000-2470000 GCF_013318015.2 Agrobacterium tumefaciens
AGGCAGCGAGGTCAAGCAGGGTGACATTCTCTACCAGATTGAAGACAACACCTATCTGGCAGAAGTGGCACAGGCCAAGGCAAGTGTGGCGAAAGCCGAAGCAAGCGTTCCGAGCGCCCAGGCGAACCTTGCCCGCTACGAGCGGCTGGTCAACAGCGGCGCAACGCAGATCGAATATGAAAACGCCAAGGTGACGCTGCTTCAGGCCGAAGCCGACGTGGCCCAGGCCAAGGCTGCGCTGGAAACGGCTGAGATCAATCTCGATCTCACCAAGGTCCGCGCGCCTTTCGATGGCATCACCAGCGCTACCGCTTTCAGCATCGGCAACGTGGTGACGGCAAACCAGACGACGGCTTTGACGACGCTGCGCCGCATCGATCCGATCTACATCGATCTGATGGAATCCAGCATCAATCTTCTGCGTCTGAAAAAGGCGATCTCGTCGGGCCAGCTCGGCGGCGATACCAAGGAAACCGGCATTCACCTGACGCTGGAAGACGGCACCGAATACAAGCATGACGGCAAGATCGACATGTCGGACATGGCGGTGAGCGAAACCACGGGCACCTTCTCCATCCGTGCTCTCTTCGATAACCCGGACGATCTTCTGCTTCCCGGCACCTATGTTCGCGCAACGCTGACCATCGGTAAGGAAACGGGTTTCCGCATCCCGCAGCGCGCAGCGAGCCGGAACGCCAATGGCGAACTGACCGCAAAATTTGTCACCGCGGAAAACAAGGTGGAAACGCGCACCTTCCCATCCAGCCAGCAGTCGGGCAATGCCTGGCTGGTGACGGAAAACGTCAAGGATGGCGACAAGCTCATCGTTGACGGCTTCCAGTGGATTGCCGACGGCGCGACGGTCGCGCCCGTGGAAGTGACCATCGACGATCGCGGTATCGTCGTTCTGCCGCAGCAAGCTCCGCCTGCCGCCGCCCCCTCGAAATAAACATGAGCACGAAACCCTTGGTCGAAGCTCGTAAAAGGTAAGGCAGGACTGCCATGGCCCATTTCTTTATCAGGCGCCCCGTTTTTGCATGGGTTATCGCCATCGTCATCATGCTGGGCGGCGCTCTGGCAATTGTGACGCTCTCCATCTCGCAATATCCCGATATTGCCCCAACGACGGTCCGCGTCAGCGCAACCTATAACGGCGCTAGCGCGGAGACGGTCGAAAAATCGGTGACGACCATCATTGAGGACGGCATGACCGGCCTCGACGACCTCACCTATATGACCTCGTCTTCCTCGACCGGCAGCGCCGAAGTGACGCTGACCTTCGGCAACAGCATCCTGCCTGACATCGCGCAGGTTCAGGTGCAGAACAAGCTGCAGCTCGTGCAGTCGCAATTGCCCGACACCGTGCAGCAGCGCGGTATTCAGGTCAGCCGCTCCACATCGAGCATTCTGATGGTGGGTGCGCTGATCTCGACGGACGGCAAGCGCAATTCGGCCGATCTCGGCGACGTGTTCTCTTCGCGCGTTGAAGACCAGATCAAGCGCCTTGAAGGCGTGGGCAGCATCAACGTCTTCGGTTCCGAATATGCGATGCGCATCTGGCTCGACCCGTTCAAGCTCAACAAATACCAGCTGACCACGGCTGACGTCACCGGCGCCATCGAAAGCCAGAACACCCAGGTTTCGGTCGGCTCCCTCGGTGCCGTTCCCGCCGTCCAGGGCCAGCAGCTCAATGTGACGGTGACGGCGCAGAGCCAGCTCACCACCGTCGCCGATTTCGAATCGGTCATCTTGAAGGTTGAGAAGGACGGCGCAACCGTTCGCCTGAGCGACGTGGCCCGCATCGAAATCGGCCAGGAAACCTATGGCGGTGATTCCCGCTCCAACGGCCGTCCTTCCGCCGGTTTCGCGGTCAACCTCGCCACGGGCGCCAACGCGCTCGATACTGCAGCACGTGTCAAGTCCGCACTTACCGCCGTTGAGGGCTCGCTGCCTGCGGGCGTCTCGATCGAATATCCCTACGACACGACACCCTTCGTGAAGCTGTCGATCGAGAAAGTGGTGCATACGCTGATCGAGGCGATCATCCTCGTCTTCGTCGTGCTGCTGGTCTTCCTGCAAAACCTGCGCGCCACCTTCATTCCGATGATCGCCGTGCCCGTCGTGCTCCTCGGCACGTTCGGCATCCTCGCAGTCACCGGATATTCTATCAACACGCTGACCATGTTCGCCATGGTTCTGGCGATCGGCCTTCTCGTGGATGACGCCATCGTCGTTGTTGAAAACGTCGAGCGCATCATGTCGGAAGAGGGCCTGTCGCCGGTCGAGGCGACGGAAAAATCGATGGGCGAGATAACCGGCGCCATCATCGGCATCGCGCTCGTCCTGACCGCCGTGTTTATTCCCATGGCCTTCTTTGGCGGATCGACTGGTATCATCTATCGCCAGTTCTCTATCACGATCGTTTCGGCCATGCTGCTTTCGGCGGTGGTCGCCATCGTTCTGACGCCGGCGCTGTGCGCCACAATGCTGAAGCCCATCGACCATACCAAAAAGCAGCGTGGACCGGGTGCCTGGTTCAACCGCGGCTTCGGCAAGACGACGGACGGCTATGTCTCGTCGATCGGCTATCTGCTGAAACGGCCCCTGCGCGTGACGATTCTTTTCCTGATCGTCGTCGGCGGCTGCGCCTGGTTCTTCACCAAACTGCCAAGCTCCTTCCTCCCACAGGAAGATCAGGGCGTGCTGCTGACGATCATCCAGACACCGACCGGTTCGAACATCGAACGCACCAACGAGGTGGTAAAACAGGTCGAAAGCTACTTCCGTGAAAAAGAAGCAGCCAATGTCGAATCGGTTTTCGGCGTGCTTGGATTCAGCTTCAGCGGTTCGGGTCAGAACAACGCGATCGTCTTCACCAAGCTCAAGGACTTTTCCGAGCGAACCGCACCCGATCAACACGCCGCCGCCATTGTGCAGCGGGCAATGGGTACGTTCTTCGGCTTCCGCGATGCACAGGTATTCCCGCTTTTGCCGCCGGCAATTCAGGGCATGGGCACGTCGAGCGGTTTCTCCATGTATCTCGTGGATAGCGGCCGCAACGGCACCGACGCTCTGACCGCAACCTCCAAGGACCTGATTGCGCTTGCAACAAGCAATCCAAAAATCAGCTCTCTGCGAAGCGACAGCCAGGACAACGAAACACAGATGAAGATCATTCTCGATCAGGAAAAGATGGGGGCCATGGGCGTCGATCTTTCCTCCGTGAACCTGATGCTGTCGACGATCTTTGCCGGCCGGGATGTCAACGACTTCACCCTGAACGGTGAGCTCAAGCCGGTCTATGTTCAGGGCGATGCACCCTATCGCATGCAGCCGGACGACCTGAAGTTCTGGTATGCCCGCAACACCAGCGGCGAAATGGTACCTTTCTCCTCCTTCAGCGAGGTGAAGTGGATCAACGCGCCGCCGTCACTGGCACGCTACAACGGTACGGGCGCGATCTCGCTTGAAGGCACCGCCGGCGCAGGCGTTGCTTCCGGCGAAGCCATGGACGAGATGGAACGTCTGACGGCAAGCTTGCCGGGCGGTTACACCGTGGCATGGCAGGGTATCTCCTATCAGGAACGCCTTTCCGGCTCGCAGGCGCCCATGCTGTACGCGCTGTCGGTTCTCATCGTGTTCCTTTGCCTGGCTGCCCTTTATGAAAGCTGGTCGATCCCGTTCTCGGTCATTCTGGCTGTCCCGGTGGGTGTCCTCGGCGCTTTGACTGCGGCCCATTTCTTCGGCCAGACGAACGACGTCTACTTCAAGGTGGGCCTGCTGACGACCATCGGCCTTGCCGCGAAAAACGCGATCCTGATCGTTGAATTCGCCAAGGAGAGGCAGGAGCACGGGTTAAGTCTGGTGGAAGCGGCACTGGAGGCGGCGAAGCTGCGCCTGCGCCCGATCATCATGACGTCGCTCGCCTTCATCCTCGGCGTCGTGCCTCTCGCGATCGCAACCGGAGCGGGTTCCGCTGCGCAAAATGCAATCGGTATCGGGGTGCTGGGTGGTATGCTTTCTGCAACACTGCTCGGAATTTTCTTCGTTCCGTCCTTTTTCGTCATCATTCGTCGCCTTTCAAGGCGTTAACAAAACAAAAATGGGCTGTGCCAACCGTTAATACGCTGCTAGAAATATGGCCGATTTGGCAAACGCACGTTTCTAGGGCATATCGACCGCGCAGCCCATTTGTCAGCAAGCCGCGCTTGGTAAGCCAACCAGAGAATTGGGAAAATTATATGCTGTCTATTCGCGCTACTATTCCCCTGACAATGCTACTGCTTTCGGGCTGCGTTGTCGGACCCGACCACAAGACGCCGGAAATTCAATTGCCGGGAAAGTTCGCGGAAGCCGGAAAAACCAGTAATGGCGACATCAGCAGCGTTGCATGGTGGACAGCCTTTAACGACAACCGCCTGAACGGTTACGTCTCCACCGGCCTTGCGCAGAACCTCACCGTTATGCAGGCAATCGAGCGCATCAATCAGGCGCAGGCCCAGGTGATCGTGGACGGCGCCGGCGGCCTGCCGAGCCTGACAGGCAGTGGCAGCCACACGACCAGCGAGACCAAGGGCAGCTACCGTGACGTTCCCGTCACCAACGTGTCCAACGGCAGCCTTAGCGTTTCCTGGTTCCTCGATCTTTTCGGTCGCTATCGCCGGGCAACGGAAAGCGCCGATGCGTCGCTTGACGCCGCGTACTCCACCGTCGACGTTCAGCGCCTGACGCTGATTTCCTCGGTCGCCGCGGCCTATATCGACGTGCGCTATTATCAGGAGCGCCTGGCGATTGCCCGCCAGAACCTGAGTTCACGCCGCGAAACGCTCGATCTGACGAAGCTGCAGCTCGAAGCGGGTGCGGCCTCGCGCCTCGATGTCGTCCAGTCCGAAGGTCTGGTCAATTCAACGCTGTCGCAGATACCCGGCCTCGAAACCAGCTTCCGCAAGTCAGCCCACCGCATCGCGACCCTGCTCGGCATGCCGGCCTCGTCGCTCATCACCGAGCTGCAGAAGGGCGCACGCCAGCCTGTTGCGCGCGCAGTTCCCCGCACTGGCATCCCGGCCGACCTGATCCGCAACCGTCCGGACATCCGCGTCGCTGAACGCAATCTTGCCGCTGCGGTCGCCACGATCGGTGTAACCGAGGCACAGCTTTATCCAAGCATCGAGCTTGGTGGCGCGATCACCCCTAGCTACAATTTCCTGAGTGGCGGCGGCAGGGGAACGGCCAATAGCTGGTCCTTCGGTCCGAGCCTCACTCTCCCTATCCTCGATGGTGGCAGACTGCGCGCCAATGTCGACATCGCGAACTCGCAAGCACGCGAGCAATATCTCGTCTGGAAGGCAACCGTTCTCAACGCAGTTGAAGAAGTCGAAAACGCCTTGGCCGCCATCAATCGCGACCAGCGTACCGTCGACGCGCTGAGAAAGACTGTCTCATCCTACCAGGAAGCGCTGCAGCTCTCGACAGCCAGCTATCGTGACGGTGCTTCGTCTCTGCTCGACGTTCTGGATGCCCAGCGGTCGGTCTCCGATGCACAGGCAAACCTTGCAACGGCGATCCAGACGACCGCGCAGGATTATGTCTCGCTCAACGTGGCTCTCGGCGGCGGTTATGCCGTTGGCCAGCCTGTCCCGAAGAAGTCCGCTGGCCCAACCGTGGCCGCTGCAAAGGGCATGTAAGAAACGCCTCAAGGCAAATGAAAAGCCCGCGTCTCGACGCGGGCTTTTTTTTGTATTCCAGACACAAAAAGCACCGGTCACCCGGTGCTTTTTGTTTAACCTGCCGTCAGGCTCAGTTCTTGGCGCGCTCGACGTAGGAATTGTCTTCCGTCGCGATGACCACGCGGATACCGGCGTCGATGTGCGGCGGCACCATGGTGCGGATGCCGTTGGAAAGAATTGCCGGCTTGTAGGAAGAAGAAGCCGTCTGGCCCTTCACAACCGGTTCCGTTTCCACGATTTCCAGCGTGACGTGGCGCGGCAGTTCGACAGCCAGCGGATTGCCTTCGTGAATGGACAGAACGCAGGTCATGCCTTCCTGCAGATAGGCCTTCTGGTCGCCCATTGTCTCGACATCGACAACGACCTGATCGTAGTTTGCCGGGTTCATGAAGTGAAAGCCTTCGCCGTCTTCATAAAGGAACTGGAAGTTCAGGTCTTCGACGAAAGCGCGCTCGACCTGTTCGGTCGTGCGCCAGCGCTCGGAAACCTTCACGCCGTCAACGATGCGGCGCATGTCAACCTGCGTGACCGGGGTGCCCTTGCCCGGGTGAAAGTTCTGCGCGGTGAGAACAACGTAGAGCTTGCCGTCCACGTCGAGAACATTGCCCTTGCGGACGGATGAGGCGATAACCTTGACCATATGACTTCCTTGTAACTCGATGAAATGCGTCGTAAAGGACTGCGCGATAGCACCGGCCCGGCAGACGTTTTGTCTTTTTTCTGGGGCGCAACTACCTTAAATCCGCGCGAATTGCCAGCCTTCTACAGCAATTCGCGGAAGAGTGCCTAGCGGTTTTCCGCCCGGAATTGCTTTAAATGATGCGATCAGGCGTTTTGCGGGCCGTTTATCCGTAACGAGGCCAGCAGGTAAGACGGAAAAGAAAAAAGAGATGGGCTCAAGCAACGAAACAATGTCGCCCTGGTGGACGCCCGACGTCCATGCCGACCGCCGCGCCTTTCTGCTTGGACGCAACGCGATCCAGTCGGAATTTCGCAGCTATTTCGCGCGCGCGGACTTTCTAGAGGTCGACACCGCCACATTGCAGATTTCTCCTGGCAACGAGGCACATCTGCATGCCTTCGCCACCCAGGGACTGACGCCGGCCGGCGACGCCGCTCCGCTCTATCTCCACACCTCGCCCGAATTCGCCTGCAAGAAATTGCTCGCGGCCGGTGAAGAACGCATTTTCTGTTTCGCCCATGTTTATCGAAACCGGGAAAGAGGCCCCCTGCACCACCCAGAATTCACGATGCTGGAATGGTATAGGGTCGGAGAAACCTACGAGATCCTGATGAAGGACAGCGCCAATCTTCTGGCGCTCGCGGCAGAAACCGCCAAAACAAACAATTTCACCTATCGTGGCCGCAGCGTCGATCCGTTCCTCGAACCGGAACGTCTAAGCGTCGCGGAAGCCTTCGATCGCTATGCGGGAATTGATCTTCTGGCGACGATTGACCGAAACGGCGAGACGGATAGCCGGCACCTTGCCGCGAGCCTCACCAATGCCGGAATTCGTGTGGCTAGGGACGACACCTGGGCGGATATGTTCAGCCGCGTTATCGTGGAGCGGGTGGAACCCGAACTGGGCTTCGGCCGCGCCACCATTCTCGATGAATACCCCACAAGCGAGGCTGCGCTTGCCCGCAAATCGCCCGGGGATGCGCGGGTGGCGGAACGGTTCGAGCTTTATGCGTGTGGCGTGGAACTTGCCAATGCCTTCGGCGAATTGACCGACGCTACTGAGCAGAGACGGCGTTTCGAAATGGAGATGGTTGAGAAGCAGCGGGTTTACGGCGAGACCTATCCTTTGGACGAGGATTTTCTGGCGGCGCTGGCGATCATGCCGCCGGCAAGCGGCATAGCACTCGGTTTCGACCGACTGGTGATGCTGGCAACCGGCGCGCCCCGAATCGATCTGGTCATGTGGGCACCCGTTGCGGAATACGGACGATGACAAGACTTGAAACCATCAAGACACCCGAAGCACTTGTTGAGGCGGGGTTGATCAAGCCCGAGGCGCTCGAGGACGTGCGCGCGGTGACGCAGCGTTACGCGTTAGCCATCACAGCGACAATGGCCGATCTGATGGACAGCGGCGATCCGCAGGACCCCATCGCGCGGCAATTCGTGCCGGACCTAGCCGAACTCGTCCACCTTCCCGAAGAACGGGACGATCCGATCGGCGACGGTGCACATAGTCCCGTCCATGGCATCGTCCACCGTTATCCGGACCGGGTGCTCTTGAAGGCGGTGCATGTCTGCCCCGTCTATTGCCGTTTCTGTTTCCGCCGCGAAATGGTCGGGCCGCAGGGCAACGGCATGATGAGCCCGGAAGAGCTGGACGCCGCATTCGACTATATAAAAGCAAACCCGGCCATCTGGGAGGTCATCCTCACCGGCGGCGATCCGCTGGTACTCTCGGCGCGGCGATTGTCCGACCTGATGACGCGGCTGAAAGACGTACCGCACGTCAAGATCGTTCGCTTCCACACCCGTGTTCCGGTCGTCGATCCCGAACGAATTGACGGGCCGCTGATCGAGGCATTGAAGGCCAGCGGCAAAACCACCTATGTGGCCCTGCACGCCAACCACGCACGCGAACTTGGGCAAGCAGCCAGAAGTGCTTGCGCGCGGCTGATCGATGCCGGCATCGCCATGGTCAGCCAGACCGTGCTTTTGAAGGGCATCAACGATGATTCGGCAATTCTCGCCGAACTGATGCGCGCCTTTGTCGAGAACCGTATCAAGCCCTATTACCTGCACCACCCCGACCTTGCGCCCGGCACCAGCCATTTCCGGCTGACGATAGAAGAAGGTCAGCGAATCGTTTCCGCCTTGCGCGGGCATGTCTCCGGTCTTTGCCAGCCGACCTACGTTCTCGACATTCCGGGCGGTCACGGCAAGGCCACGATCGGCCCGAATGCGGCCGAAAAAACCCGCGATGGCTGCTACTCCGTCTCTGACTTCAACGGAAACGATCATATTTACCCGCCGCCTGCATCCGGCGACGATTAAAAAAAAGCATAGAAAGCCCGCCGTGCCGGGCTTTTCAAAGCGGCGTCGAACGAAAACAAAAATTTCACATTTCCGCCCCCCTCCTGTCATCATAAAGAAAAATATTCTACCTATAACAATCAGCATTGATTTTAATGGTGGTCTGGATTATCAGTGTGGAACTGGAGAGCGAGTCTCCTGATTCCGGATCAACACCAATACAGGGAGTGTGTCATGTCAAAATATATTCGCATCAACGCAATCCTTGGTCTTGAGTCCTGGAATGCTGGATTTAAATCCACGTGTTCCCGCTGCTGTCGAATGTGACCTGACGGTCTCAATTTTCTGAAAATCAGTTCGACAACATGCTGTGTTAATGAGCCACAGCGGGAGTATACCTATGCAAAAGCAAGTTATTGAATTCGCTGGCGAACCCGTCGGCATCGTCATACCGGACAACGACCGGCTGAAGTTCATCGCGGTGAAGTTCCACGTCCACGACCTGGACGAACAGAAGTTCGACAGCGCCGATGATGTGCGGATTGCAATTCGCAATCTCGTGCGCAGCCGGAACCTGGCCGCGGCCTGATGCGGGAAACCCATCACCCGCTCACGGACCTTTCAAAACCAAAGCGCGCCCAATATCGGATCCCGAATACCGGGTCGATGGCGCGCTTTTCTATTGCCTGACAATTCGTCCACTGGTCTGTCATAAACCACGACGGGGTGTATCAATACGCCCTGCACTAGGGTGAAATAGCTTTTTCAAATCCGGATTGGAGTGCCAAAGCCACGCGCTCCTAGAGCTCCCACCCCTCCTCATTTCTGTGCTTGTCACAGGAATCCAGCCAGCCCAGATCCCAGGGCTGAAAAGACTCTCTCGCCGCCCAGACGCGCGTCAGAACGCGGTAAAGGTCAGCGTCGTCAACGAGCGGACGATGCCCGGAATGTTGACGATGTTCTGGTTGATAAACTTGCCGATATCCTCTTCCTGCGGAAGATAGATCTTCAGCATCAGATCATATTCGCCGCTGGTGGAATAAAGCTCGGAAACCAGCTCCGTTTTATAGATGGCATCGGCGACATCATAGGTCTTGCCGGGCTCGCATTGAAGCTGGACAAAAATGGGCTTCACGGACATCTCCCGTATTGGAACTTGTGGTGCGTGGCTCTTTGCCATGCGTCATGGCGCACTATTGGCTTAGCCGCGCCGGTCTTGCAAGACCGCCTGCCGGTTTAGGCAGAAAAGTCTCATCCGCTGCTACCAGCCCCGATCGCGGCCTGAGAAACGATCCAGCTTCGAAAACTTTCAAGCGGAGCGTAACCGGCGCGATCGGGCATGCAGGCGAGATAATAGGCCTCTTCGCTCTCCACCTCGCCGGTAACCGCCGCGACAAGCCGGCCGCTTCGCAACTCCTCCCCGATCATGAAGGACGGAACGAGCGATGCCCCCACCCCGGCGCTCGCCGCCTCGGCAATCGTCGTGAACTGATCGAAAAGCATGCCATGCACATTGTCGAAAACCACATCATGGCTGCGAAACCATTGTTCCCAGGCGTCCGGCCGGGTCGTCATGTGCAGCAGCGGCACATGCAGCAGATCGCCCGGCTGTGAAAGCCCGTAGCGCTCCCTGAAAGCGGGACTGCACACCGGAATGACTGTTTCATGCATCAGAAAAATGAGTTCGGTACCCGGCCAATGCGGCAAACCGAAATGAATCGCCGCATCGACTGTATCGGTACGGAAATCGAACAGCGACGAACGCGTAAGAAGATTGACCGAAACGCCCGGATGTCGGGCAATGAAATCGGGAAGACGCGGCACCAGCCAGCGCGTACCAAAGCTTGGCAAAACACTGAGATTGAGCGTGCCGCCATCCGGATTGGCGCGCAGATTGAGCGACGCGGTCGATATTCGCCGCAGGGCCTCCCGGATTTCCCGCGCATAACCCTCCCCCGCCCGGGTGAGCCGGATTGTCTGCCGCTCGCGCAGAAACAGCGCCACGCCAAGTTGCTCCTCAAGCGCGAGGATCTGCCGGCTGACCGCACCTTGAGTAAGCCCGAGTTCTCTCGCAGCCGCGGTCACGCTGCCGGTGCGCGAGGCGGCTTCAAAGGCCGCAAGAAGTGAAAGCGAGGGTAAGAAGCGCCGAGGCGGTAGAACCATATTCCCTCACGGAATGAACTCTTGACGATATGTCGATATTCAACAGGTAAGGCCGCTTGTAAAGTCTCATAAACAAGGGCTTGTCACTCATACGGAAAACAAATGAACTCGCCCGGAAAATGGTGGAACGATGTATAATGATCCCCGCTCGCACGGCCTCTGGGAAAAGACCGCGCCGCAGCCGCCCGCAACGCCTGCTCTGCAAGGCGAGGCGGTTGCCGATGTGGTGATTGTCGGTGGCGGCTTCACCGGACAATCCGCCGCCCTTCATCTTGCTGAAAAGGGCATGGATGTCGTTCTTCTCGAAGCCAGGGAAATCGGCTTCGGCGGCGCCGGCCGCAATGTCGGTCTCATCAACGGCGGCATGTGGGTCATGCCGAGGGAGTTGCCCGGCGTGCTGGGCGAAACCTACGGGGAACGGCTTCTCAGCCTTCTGGGTGATGCGCCGTTGCTGGTGCGCGAATTGGTGGAAAAACACGCGATTCCCTGCGAGATCGAAAAGAATGGCACATTGCATTGCGCCGTCGGTGAAAAAGGGCTCGCCGAAATTCGCGAGCGCTGCGAACAATGGGCAGCCAGAGGCGCTCCCGTCCGCCTTCTCGATGCCGATGAAACGGCAAGACACACCGGCAGCACCGCCTATTCCGGCGCACTTTTCGATACGCGCGCCGGCACGCTTCAGCCGCTTGCCTATGTTCGTGGTCTGGCTGCCACCGCGCAAAAGGCAGGAGCACGGCTGCACACCGCCAGCCCCGTCGTAGCGACCGAACGTAGTGGTGGAAAATGGGTGGTAAAAACACCGCAGGGATCGGTGACCGCCAACTGGATCGTGGTCGCCACCGAAGCATACAGTACCGGGCCGTGGCAGATCGTCCGCGACGAACAGACCTACCTGCCCTACTTCAACTTCGCGACCAGACCGCTTAGCGACAATCTGCAAAAGAGTATCCTGCCGAACCGAGAAGGTTGCTGGGATACAAAGGAAATCCTCTCCTCGTTCCGCATGGACAAAGCGGGTCGGCTGGTCTTCGGCAGCGTCGGCGCCTTGCGCAGCACGGGTGCCGCCATTCACCGGGCATGGGCCAAACGATCGCTGAAGCGGCTTTTCCCGCAACTGGGAGAGACGGAATTCGAATGCGAATGGTACGGCCAGATCGGCATGACGGACAATGCCGTGCCTCGTTTCCATAAATTCGCGGAAAATGTCGTCGGTTTTTCCGGTTATAATGGCCGCGGCATCGCACCCGGTACTGCCTTCGGCAAGGTGATTGCGCAACATATTCTCGGTGATATCGCCGAAAACGACCTGCCTCTTCCCGTGACCGAACCAAAAGCGCAGGCCTTCCGGGCAGTGAAGGAAGCCTATTACGAGGCGGGCGCACAGATCGCTCATTTCGCCGGTGAACGCTTCTGATCAACAGGCCGAAAGCCGCCGGTCGTGGCGGCTTTTTCAAACGGCATCGATATATTCTTGAAAATATAATGATTGCCCTATAGGCCTATCGATATATTCATCAGTATATCTCGAGCCGGGGGAACACACCATGAGACTCTTACGCCGCACCTTCTTCAAAACCATCGCCGCAGCAACATCCTTCTGGGTGGCAGCGTCCTTTGCGGTGGTTCCCGCCCATGCCGCCGAAAAAGTCACGGTGTTTGCTGCCGCGAGCATGAAAAACGCACTTGATGCGATCAATGCTGAATGGGCGAAGGAAAGCGGCAATGAAGCGACCGTGTCCTACGCCGCAAGCTCCGCACTCGCCAAACAGATCGAGCAGGGTGCACCGGCGGATATCTTCATTTCCGCCGACCTCGCCTGGATGGATTATGTTGCCGAAAAGAAGCTGATCAACGTCGAAAGCCGCTCCAATCTTCTTGGCAACCGCATCGTTCTCGTCGCCCCGGCCGACAAGGCCAAGCCGGTCGATATCAAAAAGGACTTCGATCTCGCCGGACTGGTGGGCGATGGCCGACTGGCCATGGGCGCGGTCGATTCCGTTCCGGCGGGTAAATACGGCAAGGCTGCGCTGGAAAAGCTCGGCGTCTGGTCATCCGTGGAAAAGAAAGTCGCCGGCGCGGAAAGCGTGCGCGCAGCGCTGCTGCTCGTGTCGCGCGGCGAAGCGCCCTATGGCATCGTCTACCAGACCGATGCGGCCGCCGATCCGGGCGTGAAGATCGTCGGCACCTTCCCGGAAGACAGCCATCCGCCGATCATCTACCCCGTCGCCATTCTCTCGGAAGCAAAATCTCCGGCGGCAAAATCCTATCTCGATTTCCTGAAGTCCGCCAAGACTACGCCCTTCTTCGAAAAGCAAGGCTTTACCGTTTTGAAATAAACTGCGTCTCGCGGCCCGATCCCGTATGGGACCGCGAGAGATGACGATTGTAGGATATGGCTTTGCATTGGTGGACACTAAGCCCTGAAGAATGGACGGCGATCAGGCTCAGCCTGTGGGTGTCCTCCATCGCCATGTTCGCCAGCCTGCCCTTCGGCATTGCGGTTGCCGTCGCGCTGGCGCGCGGGCGCTTCTGGGGCAAGTCGCTGCTCAATGGCATTGTCCACCTGCCGCTCATTCTGCCGCCCGTCGTCACCGGTTTTCTGCTGCTCGTCCTCTTCGGCCGCAGAGGCGCCATCGGCCAGTTTCTCGACAGCTGGTTCGGCATCGTCTTTTCCTTTCGCTGGACGGGAGCGGCGCTCGCATGCGCCGTCATGGCGTTTCCGCTGATGGTGCGCTCCATCCGCCTCTCCATCGAAGCGGTGGACAGCAAGCTGGAAGAGGCGGCCGGAACCCTGGGTGCAAGCCCCCTATGGGTGTTCCTCACCGTCACGCTTCCCCTGATCCTGCCCGGCATCATCGCGGGCATGATCCTCGCTTTCGCCAAGGCCATGGGCGAATTTGGCGCGACCATCACCTTCGTTTCCAATATTCCCGGCGAAACCCAGACGCTGTCCGCTGCCATCTACACTTTCACGCAGGTTCCGGGCGGCGATGCAGGCGCATTGCGGCTGACCATCGTTTCCGTCGTGATTTCCATGTCGGCCTTGCTCGTCTCGGAGTTTCTGGCCCGCATCATCGGCAAACGGGTGAGCATGGAATGACGCTTTCTGTCTCCACCCGCCACCGCCTCGGCTCCTTCGAACTCAACGCGTCATTCACCTCTGATGGCGGCGTTACAGCGCTTTTCGGACGCTCCGGCTCCGGTAAAACGTCGATGATCCGCATCATCGCAGGTCTGCTGCGGCCAGATAGTGGTCAGGTATCGCTCGATGGCGAAGTGCTGGCCGATAGCGGAAAGCGCCTGTTCCTGCCGGCGCACAGGCGCCATTTTGGTTATGTTTTTCAGGACGCGCGGCTGTTTCCTCATCTCAGCG
Source organism: Agrobacterium tumefaciens (assembly GCF_013318015.2). Lineage (NCBI taxonomy): Bacteria > Pseudomonadati > Pseudomonadota > Alphaproteobacteria > Hyphomicrobiales > Rhizobiaceae > Agrobacterium > Agrobacterium tumefaciens. The sequence goes on from NZ_CP115841.1 coordinate 2,184,258, forward strand.
TTGCCCAGAACCTGAACTACGGCAAATGGTTCGCTACGGAAAAATCTGAGCGGGCGAATGAAAACCGCATTATCGACATGCTTGGCATCGGCCATCTTCTCCAGCGTCGTCCGAACAAGCTTTCCGGCGGTGAAAAACAGCGGGTCGCCATCGGCCGCGCACTCCTGTCATCGCCCAGACTACTGTTGATGGACGAACCTCTCGCCTCACTGGACGAGGAACGAAAGGCCGAGATCATCCCTTATCTGGAACGGCTGCGCGACGAGACGAAAATCCCGATCGTCTATGTCAGCCACTCCATCCAGGAAGTCGCCCGCCTTGCCGACCGCATAGTTGTTATGAAGGACGGCAAGGTGGAGGCACAGGGAAAAGCGGCCGACGTGCTGTCACGGTCGGATTTCAGCGCACATCTTGAGCGACGAGAAGCGGGCAGCATCCTTTCGGGACACATCGAAAGCTTCGATGAAAGGCACGGGCTTGCTGCCGTAAGGCTCTGCTCGTCGCTCCTGCAGGTTCCAGCAAAAAGAGGAACACCCCGCACCCCGGCACGCGTGCTGATACCGGCGCGTGACGTCATGCTTGCCACGGCAAAGCCCGAAGGCCTGAGCGCCCTTAACATCCTCGAAGGCCATATTGCCGGTATCTCCGCCAGCGAAGATGGCATGGTAACCGTTCAGGTGGATTGCGGCGGCGATATTATCCAGTCGCGTATCACCGATCTGTCGCGCGAACGTCTCCAGCTGGAACCCGGGAAACCGGTACACGCGATCATAAAGTCGGCGGCTCTCGATCCGTATTAGTGATGGCGGCATCCGGATTGCGGTTGGCCTCAAGCCAGTCGATATCCTTGCGCAGGGCCTCATTCATCCGCTTTTCCATGCTGCGATACCGTTCAAGCAATTCGGCACCGAATGCGGTCAGCGCGGCCCCACCCCCCTGCTTGCCGCCCCGCTGGGATTCGATCACCGGCTGTTTGAACATATGGTTCAGCGCATCCACAAGCAGCCATGCACGGCGATAGGACATGTCCATCGCTCGCCCGGCGGCCGATATCGAGCCGGTCTCGACAATCAGCTCCATCAACTCGATCTTACCGTGGCCGAGACGATCTCCGGGCGGAAAATCGATGCGGAGAACGGGCTTCAGTGGCTGATGTATATTGCTCATCGGCTAGAAACCCCGGCCATGAAGATCGTGATAGGCTTTCTGCGCACCGTGCTGCGGCAGAGCCGTCGCCTCGTAAACACCGCGCGCCACTGCGCGCGCCATAACGATGGTAGCGAGATGGCAGAGTTCCGCGAAATGAGCGCCGCCCTCAAGCGGCTTCTCACCGGTCGCAGCCGAAAACATGGTGTCGCCGTCGCTCGGCAGATGGGCGGGCAGCACGGCGCGCGCCAGCCCGTCATGCGCCATGATGGAAAGGCGGTGCGCCTGCGCTTTGGTAAGGACGGCATCGGTGACCACGGCGCCGATGGTCGTCGCGGTGAGGTTGACGCCCTTGAGACGAAGCGCGGTATGATCCGGTTCGAAACGATCAGGAAAACCGCAGTCGCCGAACTCGCCCTGCTCTTCAAAAGGCACAGACCAGAAATGGCGGCTGGTGCCAACGGTTGCCGAGCCAAGCGCATTGACGGCGACGATGGCCGCCACCTTGTAACCGCCGGAACTGACAGCGCTTGCCGAACCAAGACCGCCCTTGAAGGTGGCGGTGGTCGCCCCCGTTCCCGCGCCGACTGTTCCAAGCCCGAAGGGCTCCGCACGCGCCGACCTGAAAGCCGCATAGCCCATCTCGCGATAGGGCGAATGCAGCCCCCACTCCTTGTTGCCACCATTCAGCAGATCCATGAGGATCGCCTGCGGCACAATGGGAACACGGGTGGAACCGACTTGCAGGCCACGGCCGATCTCGCGCAGACCGGCCTGAACACCACCCGCCGCATCCAGCCCGAAGGCCGAACCGCCTGAAAGTACGAAGGCATCCACGGTTTCCACCGTCATCGCCGGGTCGAGCAGGCCGGTATCACGACCACCGGGCGCCCCGCCAAGAACCGAACCGGAGGCGATTACGGGTTTTTCGAAAACGATTGCGGTGACGCCGGAGCCGAGTGCAAGATCGGTGACATTGCCGACCAAAATCCCATTGATATCCGTCAGAAGATTATTGCGTGCCGCCATGCCGTTCCCCTTTTCTCCCGGTATCCCGCCGCCACGGGGCACTGTCAACGCAAAAGGTGAATCAGGAAAATACCGCCGTGCCAATCACCGGTGTCGAGGGAATGGCCATATCTCTCGGCTCCAGCGGCCCCGCCACAAAAGCCTGATGCCCTGACTCAATGGCGCGGGCGAAAGCTTCCGCCATGCCGACCGGGTCACCCGCCCCCGCGACCGCCGTGTTGAGCAGAACGGCATCGTAACCAAGCTCCATCACCGTCACCGCATGTGACGGCCGGCCGATACCGGCATCGACGATCAGCGGCACATCCGGAAAACGCGCCCGCATGGATTTCAGCGCCATCAGATTAAGCGGCCCCATGGCGCTGCCGATCGGCGCACACCAGGGCATCAGCACCTTGCAACCCGCATCCAGGAGCTTTTCCGCCACGACAAGATCATCAGTCGTATACGGAAAGACTTCGAAACCATCGTCGCAGAGAATTTTCGCCGCTTCGACGAGCGCAAACACATCGGGCTGCAAAGTGTCGTGATGGCCGATGACCTCCAACTTGATCCAGTTGGTGTGAAAAACCTCACGCGCCATCTTCGCCGTCAGCACCGCTTCCTTCACGGTATGGCAGCCAGCCGTATTGGGCAGAATGTAACGATCCAGCTCGCGGATCAGCTCAAAAAACTGGCCACCCTTCTTGCCGCCTGCCGTTTCCCGACGCAGCGAAATCGTCAGAATATCCGTGTTGCTGGCCCGCACTGCATCGGCAAGCACGGCGGGAGACGGATAACGCGCCGTGCCGAGCAGGAGGCGCGACGAGACCTCACGGCCATAAAGCGTCAGCATGGCCTCAACCTCCCTGCATCGGCGAGAGGATTTCGACACGGTCGAACGCCTTCAATCGATAATCAGCGCGCTCTTCCGAATGCACCAGATCGCCATTGACCGCCGTCGCCAGCCACTCGCCTTCATAATCGAGGCTGGTGAGTAACCCGGCCAGCGTCTCGGTGGCGAGATCAAGCTCGTCGCCATTCACCAGAAGTTTCATGATCCTGTTCCTTTCCAGAGATATCTTGGCAGACGATTTCAGCCGCCTGCCGCGCCATAGCCGGCGACAGCAGGAAGCCATGCCGGTGGGCGCCGTTGATGAAGACGGTCCGGCCGTCCTGCGTAACTTTCGGCAGATTGTCGGGATAGGCGGGGCGCACGCCCGTTCCGGTCTCGATGATTTCCGCTTCGCCGAAGGCCGGATGTACGGCATAGGCGGCGTTCAGAAACTCCATCATCGAGCGCGCTGAAATGGCTCCGGCATCCTCTGTCTCGATCATCGTCGCCCCCACCATGAAGCGACCCGGCTCACGCGGCACAATGTAAAGCGGAATGCGCGGATGTAAGAGCCGGACGGCGCGCGACAGGGAAACCTCTGACGTGGCGAGATAGAGCATTTCTCCCCGCACGCCGCGAAGATTGGCAATCTCGCCCACCGCCGCAGCGCCCGTGCAATCCACCACCCGATCGAACGGCTGCTCATCCACCGGAATACCCATATGAAACCGCACGCCCAAGCCGCAAAGCCGCGTATGCAGCGATTTGAGCGCAAGGCGCGGATCGAGATGCCCCTCGCCCGGGAAATAAAGCCCGGAGCGGAACCGCCCGGCAAGGTCAGGCTCCAGAGCGGCGATTTCACCCTCATCCACCCATCGGTACCCTGCGGTTCTGGATGCGAAACGCGAAAGCTCGGCTTTGTCGCGGGCGGGCGCGACGACCAGCGTGCCGTGTCTGATGACAAGGCCGGGGGTCGCCTCATCCCACCAGTCGAGAGCCGCCTGGCCGAGCATTAGTACCGCCTCGTCCGCACTTTCACGCTCGCACCAGGGCGCCAGCATTCCGCCCGCGTAAAAGGATGCGCCGCGCGAGGCTTCAGCATTGCGCTCCGAAACCTCCACGGTTGCACCGCGCCGCGCCAGTTCGAAGGCCGCCGTCAGACCGGCGACCCCCGTTCCCTTGACAAGGACACGCATGCTACTGGCCGTCTGCCGGGGTCGCGAGCGGCATGTAAAGCTCGCCACCTTCCTTGAAGCGCGCGGCCATGGCCTCCAGCCCTTCCTTCTGCGCCTCGGCGCGGATGTCGTGGGAAATCCGCATCGAGCAGAATTTCGGCCCGCACATCGAGCAGAAATGTGCGACCTTGTGCGCCTCCTTCGGCAGGGTCTCGTCATGGAAGGAGCGCGCCGTGTCCGGATCCAGCGACAGGTTGAACTGGTCTTCCCAACGGAACTCGAACCTTGCACGCGACAGCGCATCGTCCCGCACCTGTGCTGCCGGATGACCCTTGGCGAGATCGGCAGCGTGAGCCGCGATCTTGTAGGTGATGACACCGACCTTCACGTCGTTACGATCAGGCAGACCCAGATGTTCCTTCGGCGTGACATAGCAGAGCATCGCCGTGCCAAACCAGCCGATCATCGCTGCCCCGATGCCGGAAGTGATGTGGTCGTAACCGGGGGCGATATCGGTCGTTAGCGGCCCAAGCGTATAAAAGGGCGCCTCACCGCATGTCTTCAACTGCTTGTCCATGTTCTCCTTGATCTTGTGCATCGGCACATGGCCGGGGCCCTCAATCATGACCTGGCAATCCTTCGCCCATGCGATCTGTGTCAACTCACCGAGCGTCTCCAGCTCGGCAAATTGCGCGGCGTCGTTGGCGTCGGCAATCGAACCGGGCCGCAACCCGTCACCCAGCGAGAAGGAAACGTCATAGGCACGGCAGATGTCGCAGATCTCGTCGAAATGCTCGTAGAGGAAGCTTTCCTTGTGATGATGCAGACACCACTTGGCCATAATCGACCCGCCGCGTGAGACGATACCGGTGACACGGTTGACGGTAAGCGGAATGTAATGCAGCCGAACACCGGCATGGATGGTGAAATAATCCACACCTTGCTCCGCCTGTTCGATCAACGTATCGCGGAACACTTCCCAGTTCAGGTCCTCGGCAATGCCGTTGACCTTCTCCAGCGCCTGATAAAGCGGCACCGTGCCGATCGGTACCGGCGAATTGCGGATGATCCATTCGCGGATATTGTGGATGTTGCGCCCGGTCGAAAGGTCCATGACGGTATCGGCACCCCAGCGGATCGCCCAGACCATCTTCTCCACCTCTTCGGCCATGGAGGAGGTAACGGCGGAATTGCCGATATTGGCGTTGATCTTGACCAGAAAATTACGGCCGATGATCATCGGCTCAAGCTCGGGGTGATTGATGTTGGCCGGGATGATGGCGCGGCCCGATGCGACTTCCTGACGGACGAACTCCGGCGTCACATAATCGGGTATCTGCGCGCCAAAACTCTCGCCATCACGAGCCAGATTCTCCTTCGCCGCTTCGCGCCCCAGATTTTCGCGAATGGCGATGAACTCCATTTCCGGCGTGATGATGCCTGCCCGCGCATAGGCAAGCTGCGTTACGGCTTTTCCTTCCGTGGCCCTCAGCGGCTTGTGGCGCACGGCAAATTCAGGCGTCAGGCGCTCGCCAGTGGCAAAGCCGTTATCCTCCGGTTTGACGTGCCGACCGTCGTAAGCCGCGACATCGCCGCGCGCTACAACCCAGTCGTGACGCAGGCGCGGCAGACCCTTTTCGATCAGAACGTTATGCAATGGATCGGTATAGGGGCCTGAGGAATCATAGACCGTGACCGGCGGTTCTCCCGCCGTCGGGTGGACGGCGATTTCGCGCATCGGCACGCGAATATGCGGATGCAAAATTCCGGTTTTGTGGATTTTCGTGGAGGCGGGATGCGGCCCGGTTGTGACGACAAGCGGGATATTCTTGGCAGCGATATTCATCATGAGGCTCCAAAGTTTGACAGTGGAGACCCAGTTCGAGCCGGAATGATGGAAAATACCGACGCGTCGGCAGCGCAAGTTACACGCAATCCGACCTTCGGTCTTTGCACCGTCCCTACGCCAGTATGAACTGGATCAGGTTCAACGGGTCACTGCGCATAAAAGCAGAATCTCAGCCCCTTGACGGGACACCCCTGGTGAATGGACACAAGAGAAAACACCGCCCGACATTTGTCAAGGGTGCTGCTGATGGCTGGCAAAGGTGGACGAACAACAAAAGCGCCGTTAGTGGTAATTAACCTAACGGTTTAGGCGAATATTATCGTTTTCAAATTAACGATAAGCACAAACCATCCTGATGTTAAATTCATGGGAGATAAGTCGGAATGAATGCGACTATTCGTGAAATACTGGCAAAATTCGGCCAGCTTCCTACCCCCGTCGATACGATTGAAAACGAAGCAGATCTTTATGCGGCAGGTCTTTCTTCCTTTGCATCGGTGCAATTGATGCTGGGTATCGAGGAAGCTTTCGATATCGAATTCCCCGACAACCTCTTGAACCGCAAGTCCTTTGCCAGCATCAAGGCCATTGAAGACACCGTTAAGCTCATTCTGGATGGTAAAGAGGCAGCCTGATGAATGTGACCGTTGCGCCGCAGGATGAAACGCTGTCCGCGCGCGCAAGCCGCGTCGCAGCAATTGCCGCCAAACACGCGGACGAGGTGGACGTCACCGGTCGCTTCCCGGAGGAAGCCGTCAAGGCGCTGAGACAAGAGCGCCTTCTCGGGATTCAGGTCCCGTCCTCTCTTGGTGGCGAAGGCGCATCCATACAGCAAATCGCCGATATCTGCGCCCGGCTTGGCCAGGCCTGTTCGGCAACCGCGATGATTTTCGCCATGCACCACATCAAGGCATCGAGCCTTGTGGAACACGGCGAGACAAGCCCATGGCATGCGGGCTTCATGAGCCGCATCGCAAGCGAACAGCTTCTTCTCGCATCGGCCACGACCGAAGGCGGAATCGGCGGCAATCTGCGCAATTCCATCTGCGCGATTGAGGTCGCAGGAGACATCTGCCGGCTGGAGAAGGACGCCACCGTCATTTCCTACGGCAGCAATGCGGATGCCATCCTCATCACCTCGCGCGCCCACAAGGATGCCGCCCCGGCCGATCAGGTGATGACCGTCTTCCTGAAAGATCAGTACAAGCTCGAGAAGACCCATGTCTGGGACACACTCGGCATGCGCGGCACCTGTTCGGACGGTTTCCTGTTCCGCGGCGAGGCGCCGGCGGTGCAGATATTCCCAAAACCCTTTGCGGAAATCGCCGCGCAATCCATGCTTGCAAGCTCGCATCTTCTGTGGAGCGCCGTGTGGTATGGCATCGCGTCGGATGCGGTGCTGCGCGCGCAATCCTTCGTCAGGACGGCAGCACGCAAGTCGCCCGGTGTCACACCGCCAGGCGCTATCCACATTGCCGAAATTTCCACCAAATTACAGGTGGTCAAATCCAACGTCATTGCGGGCGTAAAGGCTTACGAAGACACCAAGAGCGACCCGGACAAGCTGATGTCCATGGCGTTCGCGGTTGCCATGAACAATGTGAAGATCTGTTCTTCGGAAACCATTCTGGAGATCATCGACCAAGCGATGCTGGTCTGCGGCATCATGGGTTACAAGAACGGCACGCCCTACAGCCTTGGCCGACACCTGCGCGACGCGCATTCCGCGCGCCTGATGATTTCCAACGACCGTATTCTCGGCAATTCCGCCAATCTCCTGCTGGTTCACAAGCAGGACACCAGCCTCTTGGGATAAGACCATGGATATGCAAACATCGTTTCTCGATCGACTGTTCGAAGAAGGCCTGCTGATTGAAACGGGTGTCGATGGTCTTTACGGACGCAGCGGCCAGTTCGAGGATGTCATTGCCGCATTCGAACGCCTGATCGACCGCACCGGCGGCCCGGACAGTGCAGAGGCGATCCGCTTCCCGCCCGGCATCAACCGCGCCTATTTCGAAAAGAGCGGTTACATGAAAAGCTTCCCGCAGCTTGCGGGCACGGTGCATTCCTTCTGCGGTTGCGAACTTGACCATGTCAGCCTTCTCAAATCCATGGATGAGGGCGGCGACTGGACAAAGGACCAGAAAGCAACCGATATCGTGCTGACGCCGGCCGCTTGCTACCCTCTTTATCCGACCATCGCCAAGCGCGGCGCATTGCCTTCCGGCGGCGGTCTCTACGACATCCAGTCCTATTGTTTCCGCCATGAGCCCTCCAAGGACCCGGCACGTCAGCAGCTTTTCCGCATGCGGGAATATGTGCGCATGGGCACGGAGAGCGATGTGACCGAATTCCGCCAGACATGGATGGATCGCGGCGTGGCGATGATGGAAGCCGTGGGCCTTGAAGTGACCATCGACGTGGCCAACGATCCCTTCTTCGGCCGCGCCGGCAAAATGCTCGCCAACAACCAGCGCGACCAGAACCTGAAATTCGAACTGTTGATCCCCGTCACATCCGCCACCAACCCGACGGCCTGCATGAGCTTCAATTACCATCAGGACGCCTTTGGCCAGAAATGGGGATTGAACCTCGACAATGGTGATGTGGCTCACACTGCCTGCGTCGGTTTCGGCCTTGAGCGCATTGCGCTGGCACTTTTTGCGCATCACGGACTGGATGTAAAAACATGGCCCGAAAAGGCCTTGAAAACACTCTGGGGCTAACCATTCATGCGGCAGATTTTCCCCGGTCTCGATCCCAAAAACTATGTGCAGCACCCGCTTCATTCGTCGGAAAGACTGTGGCCGGAGACCAATTGCTACATCGATTTGTGGATCGAGGTGCTGGCCTCGAAAGGGTTGCCGCCTGAGGCCATGTTCGGCTTCACACTGACGCAGGATTTCGAAGGCGACCAGTTCACCTTCTTCAAAGTGCCGCTGGAAGATCTGGAAGCACTTTATGGCGTTCGCGCCACCGAACTTGCGATCTTCGACCGGGTGGAAAACCATATCGAAGCGCAGCTGGAGCGCGGTCGCATCTGCCTGATCGAGATGGACAGCTTCTATATGCCCGATACCCACGGGGTGGGCTACCGGAAGGAACATGGCAAGACCACCATCGCCATCAACCGGATGGACCTCGCAAACCGGGAACTCGATTATTTCCACAATGCCGGCTTTTTCCACCTGTCGGGCGAAGATTTCGATGGCCTGTTCCAGCATCACCTGTCAGAGAGCGAGCCGCCCTTTCTGCCTTATACGGAATTTGCGAAATTCGCAGACAGCAACCCTTCGCCGGCGCATATCCGCAAAACGGCCGAACGGCTGCTGAAGTTTCATTTTTCACGGCGACCATCCGACAATCCGGTCAGGTCTTTTGCAGCCGTGTTTCCGGCTCAGGTCGAGAAGGTGGCAGACCGTCCGTTCGGCTTTTTCCACAAATATGCCTTCAATACGCTGCGCCAGCTCGGCGCCAATTTCGAACTGGCGGCGAGCCACCTCGAATGGCTGGACAAGAGCAAATTTGCTGAAGCGAGAGACCACGCGCTGCGCATATCCGAGGTCGCCAAGACCGTGCAGTTCCAGCTAGCTCGGGCCGTCACACGCCGTAAATTCGACGCGCTCGCCTCGGTGCTCGATCCGGCTGCGGAAGCATGGGATGGTGTGATGGAAGCCCTTGCGGCGAAATTGTCGAACACCAGCGAGGCCGCGTGAGGACTTATCTTCCGCGCGAAAGCGAAAAATTGCTGAGTGAAGGCTGGACGCTGACGCTGACGTCCGCCAATGCCTGCGAAACGCCCTCGGAAATTCCCGCAACCCTTGAAAGCTTTCACGTATCCGTTCCCGGAACAGTGGCGCAAGCTCTGGAATTGGCCGGAAAATTTGATCGTTTCAATCCGACACCATTGAACGACAGGGATGCCTGGTACCGTCTGACGATGATTTCCGATGTGCGGGAGCGGGCGATCCTGCGCTTCGACGGCCTGTCGACGATTGCAGAAATCTTCCTCAACGGCGAACTGATCGCCGCCAGCCAGAGCATGTTCGAAAGGCTGGAAGTGCCGGTTGAACTGACGGGCGCGGCCGAACTTTCGATCTGCTTCCGGGCACTTTCGCCAAGGCTCGAAAAGACCGGTCCCCGCGCCCGCTGGCGTCCGCAGATGATGAACACCCAAGGTCTGCGGCTTATCCGCACCACGGCGCTCGGATATATGCCAGGCTGGTGCCCGGAAATCCATGCCGCCGGACCATGGCGACCGATCAGCCTTGTAAGACAGGCAGGCGTGCGTTGCACAGTCCGGTCCTCGCTCGACGAAACCGGGACGGGAACGGTCAACATCGCCCTGGAGGCGAACCACGACATTCCATCCGCACGGCTCACCTGCGCCGGTTACAGCACCGATCTTTCCAGAGGTGAAAACGGCGAATTCTTGGGCGAACTCCGGATACCCGATGTCGAGACTTGGTGGCCGCATACCCACGGCAGACCGGCGCTTCATGAAGTCGTTCTGGAACTGGATGGTAAGCAACACAGGCTCGGGCGCACCGGCTTCAGGCGCGTGGAGGTGGATTACGGCGAAGACGGAAACGGTTTCGGCATCCAGATAAACGGGCACCCCGTTTTCTGCCGGGGCGCAGTCTGGACGACCGCCGACATCGTGCGCCTGCCGGGAACAAGACCGAACTATGAGCCTTGGCTTCGAAAAGCTGCCGAAGCCGGTATGAACATGATCCGCATCGGCGGCACGATGGCCTATGAAACGCCGGAGTTCTTCACGCTGTGCGATGAACTCGGCATCATGGTTTGGCAGGACGCCATGCTTGCCAATTTTGATTATCCAGCAAAGGATGAGGCGCTCAGCCAGCACATCGTTACGGAAGTCTCGCAGTTCCTCGAGGCGACCGCCCTTTCCCCTTCGCTGATCGTTTTTTGCGGTGGTAGCGAAATGTACCAGCAGGGCGCGATGCTCGGTCTGCCGGAACAGATATGGAAGGGAACGCTCACCGAGACAATTTTGCCCGAAGTCCTGACCGAAAAACGGCCGGACGCGGCCTATGTGGCGAATTCCCCTTCAGGCGGCGCATTGCCCTTCTTTCCCAATGCGGGAGTTGGTCATTATTACGGTGTGGGCGCCTATTGCCGTCCGCTGGAAGATGCCCGCCGGGCCAATGTCCGCTTTGCTGCAGAGTGCCTGGCCTTCGCCAATATTCCCGAACAGGAAACGCTGGACAGACATCTTCCCGCCCTGGCGGTGCATGATCCGCGCTGGAAGGCACGCACGCCACGCGATCGCGGCGCTTCCTGGGATTTTGAGGATATTCGCGACCATTATCTGAAACTGCTTTACGACGTTGAGCCGGACGTGCTGCGTCGGGAGGATGGCGGCCTCTATCTCGACATGTCTCGTGCCGTCACTACCGAGGTCATGGAAGCAACCTTCGCCGAATGGCGTCGCGACGCGTCCCCTTGCCGGGGCGCCCTGGTCTGGACCTTGCAGGATCTCGTTCCCGGCGCTGGCTGGGGTATCATCGATGCCACCGGCAGACCAAAATCCGTCTGGCATGCGTTGAAAAGAGCGTTTCGTCCCATCCAGGTCAGCCTTTCCGATGAAGGCACCAACGGGCTGGACATTCATGTCATCAACGAAACCGGCGACAACCTTGACGCCATGCTGGAACTGACCTGCCTGCGCGATGGCACGCAACCTGTCGTCCATGCCAAACGGCCGCTCACGCTCTCGCCGCGACAGAGCCAGACCATCGCCGCAACCGATTTGTTCGGCGCCTTTTTCGATACGACCTATGCCTATCGTTTCGGCCCGCCCTCCCATGATGTGACGGTAGCCCGGCTCCGCGATGTCGCGACCGGATCTGTCATCGCCGACGCATTCCATTTTCCTCTCGGTCGGAAAAAAGCACTGCACGCCGCCAAACTTCAGGTGGGGGTGAGCGAGGCGAACGGCATCTGGTCGCTCGAAATCGGCACGGACCGGCTGGCGCAATCCGTCCATATCACGGCGCAAGATTACCGCGCCTCGGAAAGCTGGTTCCATCTCGCACCCGGTGAAACCAGAAAAATCGACCTTATGCCGGAGACAGCAACATCCGAAACGCCCCCTTCCGGCGATGTCGTCTCGCTAGGCTCCAGCCGGCGATTTTCCTTTTAGAGCCATCAGCTTCACCGCATCGATGTAGGCTTTTCTGGCCTCAGGCGTTGAAAGATTATGGTCGGCGTCAGGAATAATCGTCAGCGACACATTCCGATAGGCCGACAGGCCCCTGCCATCGGCGTTGAAATAATACCGGAAATGCTCAAGCCCGTCGTCATTGTCACTGTAAAGCAGGCTGATGGACACATCCCTTGTCTTGAGCTTGTCGAAAGCACCGTAGACGGCACGCCCTTCCTCGCTCCCCCGGCGGGAAAGCCTTGCCGTTTTTATCGAAAGCTTCTTGAGCGTCGCCTTGGCGATATTGCGACCAGCGCTCACCACATCGACATCGCCGCTGACGAGACGCTTGAACGTAGCGCCCTGGCGAAAACGCTGGCTGTATTCCCCAAAGGACCGTGGCGGTTTGTGCAGCGCTTCATCGACCGAGCGGCCTTTCCGCCAGTGGAACACAACCGGATTAACCGCAACCACCCCGCTGATCCGGTCATCGGCAAGCGCGCCATTGAAGGCGAGGTAGGCGCCACTGCAGCGCCCAGCAGCAACGACGGGTCCTTTGCCACGCCGACTGAGAAAATCGAGCGCAGCGGCCACGTCGTCATTCTGCGCCGCATCGTAAAGAACCTGATCGGGCGCGTTTTTGACCGGGGGGCTGTCGGCAATATTGGCCGCGTCGAACCGCAGCGAAGCGATACCCTCCCGTGCGAGCAAACGGGCCGTTTGCACGGAAAGCCTGCCCCAACCCGCATGCCGGTCGTAGGCCGCGCCGAGCAGAAGGACCGAGGATACCGCCGGCCGATCGTCAGGCTCGCAAAAAACACCGAAAAGCCGGCCGGCTTCGCCAAATTGCACCGGCTGTTCCAGAAAACCGCGACCGCGCTGCGGAGCGTTGACGATGATATCCTCCTGCGGACCCGCCGCATCCGCGGCATGAGTTTGGGACAGGACCCAATCCCGAAGCCGCTTCACCACATCGCCGGGTATTTTCGAGAGTGTGGGACTGGATACGAGATCGTCATATCCCTCAAATTCCGCCTCCCCCACCTCGGCACCAATCGCGGCGAGTTGTTTGGCAAAATCGCTGTCGCTCGCCCGGCCCGGTCTCGACAGCACCAGAATGCTGCGCGCAGGAGCAGTATCCAGCTTTGCAAGATTGACCTTCTTGACAGCATCAGCAACACCCACCGGCATGGCCATGCCTGCAATTGCCCCCGCCTCCGCCATGCGCTGCCCGGGACGAAGACCAAGGCCATCGTCAATCATGGACGACCACATCGCCAATTCGCGAAGATAGCTCCGGCCGGAGACGACGGGCGCGAGAAGCGCCATGGAATCGACGGCCGCCGCATCGGCGAGCGCCTGTATGGCGATCAGACAGCCGAGACCCTGAGCGATGACGACCACCCTGGAACAGCCGGAAAGACTTTTTAGATAATCGAGCGCCGCTCGCGTGTCGGAAAGCCAATCCGCCGCACGGTCGACATCCTCCGGATCGAGCGCATCCGCGGCGCCATGATAGTCGAACCGCAGGCTGGCGACGCCGGCCGCCGCCAGTCGTTCAGCCACAACCCGCTGAAACTTGCGAGTGCACAGTTCCTCCATGCCCCAGGGGCTGACGAAAAGAACCGCATGATCCTGTTTGACCTCTTTGCGCGCCGGGTGAAAAACACCCGTGCATCCTTGAAAAGAAACCGGATGTGCGATCGACCCATCGGATGCAATGCCCGAAAGCGACAACATGTCAGGGGACGGTTCACCGCTTGCACGCTCTGAAATATCTATCGCCATCGACCTTGCAATCACTACGCCTGTGTCGGCTCAACCATTTGCGGGATAACTATACCGGAGCGTCCTAACGTCCTGTTCTACAGTAAAACCAATAACATTAGGGAAGTCTAAAAATGTAGTCGTCTCAATATCGAATGTGGAATGCACGTTACAAAAACAAATATCGGGGATCGTGGGCCAGCCTCGGCACGGGCGCTATTTTGCTCGAAACCGCTTGAATATACTGATAAATAGCGAGTCACATACCTATTTGCAGGAGGGGACCCCGCCACCCGGCAGCCTGACCGTCTTGACACCGCGCAAACCAACACGCCGGGCCCTGCCCGACAGGTCATAGAAGTTTTATATGGAACAAAGCCTTACGCGTTATATCTGGTCGCATACGAAGCGGCAGCAGCTTTTCATTCTGCTGATCGTCGCCTTGTCCATGATCCCCTATTTCCTCGCCTTCGATCTGCCCAAACAGATCGTCAACGGGCCCATTCAGGGAGACGGCTTCGAAGGGGCAAACGCGACACAGCTTTTCATGCATCTCACGGTCGATATTCCCTATTGGGGCACCGTGACGCTCTTCCCCGGGCTCGAACTCAACCGCATGTCGATGCTGATGGCGCTCAGCCTCACCTTCCTTGCGCTTGTCGTCATCAACGGGCTTTTCAAATATTATATCAACACCTTCAAGGGCCGCCTTGGCGAGCGGCTTCTCAGGCGTATCCGTTTCGAACTTATCGATCGGATCCTGCGGTTCCCGCCCACGCATTTCAAGCGGGTCAAGGGTGCTGAAATCTCCAGCATGGTGAAGGACGAGGTCGAGCCGCTGGGCGGATTTACCGGCGACGCCTTTGTGCAGCCGGCGCTTCTCGGCGGTCAGGCGCTCTCGGCACTCTTCTTCATTCTCGTGCAGAATTTCTGGCTGGGTCTGATTGCGGCTTTCATGGCCGCCATCCAGGTCGGCATCATCCCCAAAATGCGCCGTCGCCTCATCGAACTCGGGCGTCAGCGGCAGCTGAGCGCACGCCAGCTTGCCGGGCGCATCGGCGAAATGGTCGACGGCATCGGCACCATCCACGCCTATGACACCTCCAATTTCGAGCGTGCCGATGCCTCGCACCGGCTCGGCGACATCTTCAGGATCCGCTACGATCTCTACCAGTGGAAGTTTCTGGTCAAATTCATCAATAACTTCCTCGCGCAGCTCACCCCTTTCTTCTTTTATGCACTGGGCGGTTATCTCACGCTCAAGGGCAGCCTCGATGTCGGGCAGCTGGTTGCCGTCATCAACGCTTATAAGGAACTGCCAGGACCGCTGAAGGAGCTGATCGACTGGGATCAGGCGCGTCAGGATGTTCAGGTAAAATACGAGCAGGTCTTCGAGCAGTTCGATGCGTCGAACATGATCGATGACAAGGTGCAAAAACTGTCACCGGGAGCAGTCGCGGCAATTGCCGCACCGATCGTCGTCAGCAATCTCACGCTGGAAGACGATAGCGGCAGCCGGCTTCTGGAACAGGCATCGTTGAAGATCGAGGCAGGCGAGGTGATCGCCATCGTCGGTGGATCGGGAGCAGAGGCGCTCGCGGATGCTATCGGCCGCACGCTCTGGCCGACTTCCGGCAAGGTGAGCATCAACGACGTCGACATATTGGAATTGCCTGAATCGCTGACGGGCCGGCGCATCTCCTATGTGTCCTCGGACAGCTATTTTTTCCACGCCAGCCTGAAGGACAATCTGCTTTACGGTCTCAAGCATGCACCGCTTGTCGAAAAGCAATACGAAGGTGCAGCGCTGGAACACCGCAAATGGGAGATCCGCGAAGCCAAGCTTGCGGGCAATCCGACGATCGACATCAACAGCGAATGGATCGACTACGCTTCAAGCCCGGCCGGTGATGGCAAACCGGAAAACCTCATTCAGGCCGTTCTGGCTGTGCTCGACAGCGTGGAACTTTCACAGGATATTCTGGAATTCGCGTTGCGCTCGACGATCGACCCCTTGACCGACCTGCATCTTGCGGCCCGCATTGTGGAACTGCGACATGTCCTGCGCGCCGAACTGGAAAAGGAGAACCTGAGCGGCCTCATCGCTCCGTTTGAGCTGGAGAGCTACAACAGCGAGGCCACCGTGGGCGAGAACCTGTTGTTCGGTACCATGCGCGACTCATCACAGTCGATCAGGACCGTCATAGAAAGCGAATATTTCCGTTCGCTGATGCGCGAAACCGGCCTCGTCAAAACCCTGTTCGAAATGGGGTATACGATTGCCGAAAACATCGTGGAAATCTTCGCCGACCTGCCGGGTGACCACCCCTTCTTCCAGCAGCTCACATTCATGACGCCCGACGATGTTCCGGTCTATCAGCAAATGCTGCAACGTCTTCAGAGCAGGAGTTTCGACGAGGCCAATGAAAGCGAAAGACGCGCGATGCTGCGGCTGAGCTTCTTCTACATTGAGCCCCGGCAGCGTTTCGGCCTGCTGTCACCGGAAATCATGAACCGGATCGTTGAAGTCCGGCACATGTTCCATGAAAACCTGCCGGACAGCCTGAAGAACGTGATCGAAATCTACGATCCGACGAAATACATGAGTGCCACCAGCCTTCTGGACAATATTCTCTTCGGCAAGGTCAGCCATCGTTATACCGACGCATCACGGCGCATCACCCACATCGTGGCCGAGGTCATGCGCAAGCAGGGCGTCTATGAGCGTGTGCTTGCGGTGGGTCTGGATTTCAACCTCGGCGCCGGCGGCAAGCGGCTCGGGCCACTCCAGCGGCAGAAGCTCAATCTCGCAAGGGCGCTGATCCGCAAGTCCGACTATTACGTCTTCAATCGCCCCCTTCCCGGCCTCGATCCGCGGCAACAGGAGGAAATTGTCGAACGGGTCATCACATTCCTGAAACAGAACAATAATAACCCGGCGATCGTGTGGGTTCTGTCGAATGCGACGCTCTCGCGCATGTTCGACCGGGTCATCGTCGTCCATCAGGGCCTTATCAGCGCTGATGGAAGTTACGAGACTCTTGCGCAGGAAAACGGTACATTCAAGGATATGGTCGCAACATAAATCCAAGAAAGTGACCGAGGTGGAACAAGAACAGGGTAAGGCAATGCTTTTCAAAGACGAAATTCAAATGCTGAAACGCGTCCCGTTTTTTTCGGAAATGGAACCGTCGAAGCTTAAACTTCTCGCATTCGCATCCGACCGCGTGTCCTATCACACCGGCGACATGCTGTTCCGGCAGGGAGATGTCGGCGATGCGGCTTACGTCCTTTTGACCGGCAAAGTGGATGTTCTGGTCGATTCTCCGTCCGGCACGTTAAAAGTGGCCGAAATGACCGGCAATGCGATCGTCGGTGAAATCGCCATTCTCTGCGACAGCGTCAGAACCGCAACCGTGCGCGCCTCCACCAACGTGGAAGCCCTGCGTATCGGCAAGGAACAGTTCTTCAAGCTCATGTCCGATTTCCCTGACATTACCATCAAGGTCATGCGGGTTCTTGCCGAACGTCTCACCCAGACGACGACGGAGCTTAGCAAAGCGCGTGCAAACGCGAGAACATGAGCCGCAATTTCTTGCTACCGTGGATGGCGATGTTGGAAAAATAAATGTCGCACCATTGCAATATAAATGAAATGCTGACTGAATAAGGGCAAGGGCGTCCGCCAAAAGAGAGCGGATATAATAATCTGTAGAGACAACGGGCTTCATGGGAGGAAGCGTGCAAGATTCCGTTGTAATCGGGGTGTGTCATGGCGTTCGATTCCGACATCGTAAGTCGGGAAGGTAATAAAGATTTTCGGGTAAAGATCTGGGGTGCGCGGGGAACGCTTCCTGTTTCAGGTGAAAACTTCCGAAAATATGGCGGGAATACCATCTGCATCGAGGTACGATGCGGAGATCATGTTCTTTTGTTCGACGCGGGCTCGGGGTTACACCCTGCTGGTCTGGCGTTGCGGGCGGAAGGTATTACCGACGTCAACCTGTTCTTCTCTCACTGCCATTACGACCACATCGTCGGCTTTCCCTATTTCAAGCCGTTCTACAATAGCTCCAACGATGTCGCCATCTGGTCGGGTCATCTTGCCGGCACCATGACAACGCGGGAAATGCTCAAGGACTTCATGAGCCCGCCATGGTTCCCCGTACCGCTGGAAGTCTGCTGCGCAAAAATGGCAACCCGTGACTTTATGCCGGGCGACGTCCTGGATGTTCATCCGGGCCTCTCGATCCGAACTGGAATGCTCAATCATCCGGGCAACGCCATCGGGTATCGCCTGGACTGGGCGGGAAAGTCATTCGCCATCATCACCGATACCGAACATGAACCGGGCAATATCGACAAGAACGTGCTTGATCTGATCAAGGACGTCGATCTCTTCCTCTACGACGCCATGTTTACCGATGAGGAGATGGGCCTTTATCGCGGTTATGGCCATTCGTCCTGGCAGGAGGCGATCCGCCTTGCCAAACTGGCAGGCGCAAAAAATGTCGGCTTCATCCACCACGCCCCAAGCCGCAGCGACGACGAACTGGACGACATCGAAAAACAGGCGAAAGCCCAGTTCAGCGGTGCATTCGCGACAATGGACGGCCAGATCATCGACCTCTGATCGCGGTCACCAATCTCGTGTTGCTGGCGTGCGTTTGACGCTTTTTTGAAGCCTGATTTGTATCATGCGGCGAACCGACGTTCGAACACGCACAATTGACCATCGCCGGCCCATTGCTCCACGATATTGCCACGAGATACCCTGCATTAAAGACACCAGAGCACACTTAATGATGATTCTGCGCCAAATGACCGCATGATGGGATTTGCATGATCCGTTTCTTTTCGGAGACCAATTTGAGACGCGCCCGGATCTTGTCCGGCCTCATCATTTTTGCCTTTGTATTTTCCCATCTTTTCAACCATTCGCTCGCTCTCATCTCCATCGATACCGCCGAGCGGGCGCGAAAATGGTTCAGCCTGATCTGGCTCAATCCCGTCAGCAGCCTGCTGTTTTATGGGTCGGTTGTGGTGCACGTCTGTCTTGTCCTGCGCTCGCTTTATCAGCGCCGGACATTGCGCATGCCGCTTCGCGAAGCGCTGCAAGCCATACTTGGCCTGTCGATCCCGTTTTTGATCATCAGCCACGCCGTCAATATTCGCGTGTCGCACATGATCTACAACATCGACGTGGGATATTACTCGGTCGTTCGCCGGCTCTGGATCAACAACCCGATGGCCGGCGCGTGGCAAAGCCTCGCATTGATCGTGATCTGGACCCACGGGTGTATCGGCCTGTTTTTCTGGTTACGGTACCGGGACTGGTATCCCAAAATTGCCGGGATATTCATGACTGTGGCGGTGATGCTGCCTTTGTTGGCGCTTCTGGGCTTCAGCGATGCCGGCCGCTGGCTGGAGGAGGTGGACAGAAAATACTCACTTCCTCCCGGGCTTGCAGATACCACCGTTCAAAGAGACGACATACCGTTGCAACGGGAGATGGAGACGCGTATCCGTTTCGTTACCGACGCAACGGAAGCGATTTTTGTCGGCGCGGTAATGCTGGTGTTCGTCTTGCGCGGCGTGCGCAGCTGGCGACAGAGATCGACGGCTATCGAAATCCGTTATGAGCATGGCGCGCAGGCGCGCGTCCCTGCCGGGCTCAGCATTCTGGAGGCCAGCAGACTCGCGGGCGTACCGCATTATTCCGTATGCGGCGGCAAAGGACGCTGTTCGACCTGCCGGGTCAGGATTGTCGAAAGCAAAGGCCCGCTTCCCCCTCCTGGAGATATCGAACAAACCACTTTGAGGCGCATCCATGCCGATTCAGATGTGCGGCTCGGCTGCCAGTTGCGGCCCACTCAGGATATTGGAATAGCGCTTCTGGTATCGCCGCCCCAACAGAGCGACCTGCCAGCGGATGCGCAACCGGCCCGGCCGGGCAAGGAAGAGGAGATCGCCATCCTCTTTTGTGATATCCGCAATTTCACCGCGCTTTCCGAGGCGAAACTGCCATATGACGTCGTGTTTCTTCTAAACCGCTACTTCACCATCGTCGGGCAGGCCGTAGAACAGGCCGGAGGACATCTCGACAAATTCATCGGTGATGGCGCCATGGCTCTTTTCGGACTTGGCGACGATGCAGAAAATGCCTGCCGCAACGCCATGAAGGCCGCCGCTATCATATTGCGGGAGCTTTCAATCCTGAATGAGGGACTGGAAAAACAATTTGCCGTCCGGCTGGAAGTGGTAGTAGGCATCCACGCTGGCCCGACGATAGTCGGCGTCATGGGCTATGGCGCAGCGAAAACCCTGACCGCCATCGGCGACACCGTGAATGTGGCGAGCAGGCTGGAATCCAAGGCCAAGGAATTCGGCGCCGCCATCGTCGTTTCCGAACCCGCCATCATTCAGGCGGGACAAGAGATTGCCGATCTGCGAAGCGAAAAAATCGCCATTCGCGGGAGAAACTCGCAAATGAAAGTTTTCCTGCTCTCGAAAGAAGAGAGCGAGCGTTACCTATAGGGCAATACCGGCGCGCTCGCTGACGGGCCATCCGGCCTCAAATCTTGCGATAGAGAAAATAACGGTCGGTCGGCACGCTTTCCGGCACCGGCAGAGGCTTCAGCATGGGATGATCCAGAGGCAGACCGCTGACCGCAACGCCGCCTTTTGCCAGCATGCCCGCGGCAAGGTCCGGCAGCCATGTCAGGGTAATGGCATCCTTTTCCGGGTAGCCCGTGCCGATATCGGCATGCACCATGGCCGCCTCCACACCGATGAAGGCCGGAGCGGTTTCCGATATTTCACCGATGACGAGATCTTCCTGCGCCGGAACGGAAGAGGCGTGTGCACCCATGGCCCTGTCGAAGGCAACGATACGGCGTTGCGGAAACAGTTCCCGCAAATGATTGAACGTGCGCCCGTTTCCAAGGCCTATTTCCATGATCGCGCCTTCGTCAGGCAGATCAAGATCGGCCTTGACGTGGTTGAGGATATCGCGCTGCGCGGTCAGCCGGCGAATGAAACTGTCCAATCTGCTCATAGTCCGTCCGTTCATGAATGCCGGGCATTTTCAGTAAAAGCGTATGGCGATTTTGCTGGAAATGCCCGGGAGAAGGCGATCAGGCCTTGATGATGTGTTTTGCGGCGATATCCCGACGTGCGAAGACGTTTCGCGTATCGATGATCAGCGGCGACCATTCGCAAAGAGCGGCATAGTCCACATTGTCGTGATCGGTCGCGACCAGAACAGCGTCAAAGGCGCTGACGGTCTGCTTGTCCCAAGCCACGGATTTCATGCCCATCAGGTGGCTATATTCCCGGGTTTTCGGGATTTCTGCCACGTGCGGATCATAATAGGCCGCTTCGCCGCCGCGCTCCTGAATAAGTTCTATGAGTTTCAGCGAAGGACTTTCACGAATATCGGGCACATTTTTCTTGTAGGCGAGACCGACCACCAGCACCTTGGAGCGGCTGAGCGCCTTGCCGGAACGGATGTCGAGGGCTTCCGCGACCCTCCCGATGACATGACGCGGCATGCCGGTGTTGATTTCGCCGGCGAGCTCGATGAACCTCGTCGGCAACTCGTACTCTCGCGATTTCCAGGTGAGATAGAAAGGATCGATCGGTATGCAGTGGCCACCAAGACCCGGGCCGGGATAAAACGGCATGAAACCGAACGGCTTGGTTTTCGCCGCGTCGATCACTTCCCAGATGTCGATGCCCATGGCCTCGTAGACGACCTTGAGTTCATTGACGAGCGCGATATTGACAGCACGGAAGACGTTTTCGGTGATTTTCACCGCCTCGGCCGTGGCGTTTGTCGAGACCGGAACGATTTTCTTGACCACTGAGCCGTAGAATGCCGCCATCAGTTTTCCGGCAGCCTCACCATCGCCTGCAACGACCTTTGGAATGTTCGAGGTCTCGAAGTCGCGATTACCGGGATCTTCCCGCTCGGGCGAAAAACCGATGAAGAAGTCGACGCCGGAGACAAGTCCGGTAGCTTCCAGAATGGTCTTCACAACTCCGTCGGTCGTGCCGGGATAGGTGGTCGATTCCAGCACCACAAGCTGCCCCCTGCGCAGATGCGCGGCAATGTCCCGGCAGGTCTTTTCGACATAGGAGAGGTCCGGCTCGCGATATTTCGTCAGGGGCGTCGGCACACAAATGGCAATCACATCGCATTCAGCCAGTCTGGAAAAATCAGACGTTGCGATGAAGCCATCATCGCGCCTGACGCTTGCCAGCACCTCGTCCGAAACCGCCTCGATATAGCTGCGGCCGGCATCGATCGCGACCATTTTACCGGGATCGATATCGAAACCGACGACCTTGAAACCGGCCTTGGCGATCGTGATGGCTAGCGGCAGGCCGACATAGCCAAGGCCGATCACCGCCGCTTTGGCGCTTTTGTTTTCGATGCTGGAAAGCAGGTTCTGGGAAACGACTGGGGAAGTCAAAGCGTGTCACGCTCCGCGCATGTGCAAAAGATGCCTTTCAGTTGGGCAAGAATGGTCAGGCTGTCAAGGCTCGGCCCTCTCAAATTCCGGTTGACGCCAGAGCCATGGGCGACGCACAACCATCCGGATGAGGATCGCTTTTTATTCACCGCTCAAATCGCCCAACCATCCCGTTCCCTCCGGAGACCGGCTGATGGCCCGCCTGCTGATGAAGGCGATGGCGATGAGCGGCCACGATGTTTCCGTCGCTTCCGAGCTGCGCAGCTTTCTCAAACAGGCTGACGATCCGGCGAGGTCCTTGCTTGCCGATGCGGCGACGCACGAAATCGAGACCATCACGGAGCGCTGGCAGCGGGAAGGCGCGCCGGATCTGTGGTTTTGTTATCACCCCTATTACAAGGCCCCGGACTTGCTCGGGCCGGAACTGGGCACACGTTTCGATATTCCCTACGTCACCGCCGAGGCCTCCTATTCCCCCAAGCGCAATGGCATGGGCTGGCAGGCGGTTCAGGACGAGTTACTGGCCGCATTGAACGCTGCCGCCATCAATATCTGCTTCACCGTGCGTGATCGCGACGGGCTTGTCCGCGCCTCTCCCGCACTCCGCTCGGCGATGTTGGCGCCCTTTATCGATGCCAGTAATTTTCTTGAAATTGCTCCGCACCCCACACCGGGAAAACTCATCACCGTCGCCATGATGCGGGCGGGCGACAAGTTCGACAGCTATCGCGCGCTTCGCGAAGCGCTTGCGCTGTTGCCGCAGGATTTGAACTGGACATTGGATATCATTGGCGACGGGCCGGAACGCGCTGCCGTACAGGCCATGTTCAGCTCTTTCCCCGATCGCCGTCTTGTCTGGCACGGAGAAAAAAACGCAAACGAAATCGCAGACCTTCTTTCAAAAGCATCGGTTTATGTCTGGCCGGGGCATGGCGAAGCCTACGGTCTCGCCTATCTCGAGGCACAGGCTGCGGGCCTGCCGGTTATCGCCGAAGCGGTGGCCGGCGTCCCCGAAGTGGTAAAATCCGGAACCACCGGATTACTGACACCGGAAAATGATACAGCCGCCTATGCTGGAGCAATCGAAACTCTGCTCGGCGATGACAAGCGGCGGGAGGACTTGGCAAGGGCAGCCCGCCAGTTCGTAAAAAATGAACGATCTCTGGAAAACGCCGCAAGAGAACTGAACGATATCCTGTTGCGAGCAAAGGCACGAACATCATGAGTCTGGAAACACTCGTAGCGGCACTGGATGAATGTGGACGACGCCGCATAACGGCCGATCTCTGGCTCAGGGACGACGATGCGGTGGAACCGACACCGGCGCTCGACACGCTGCTCGATCTTTGCAGCAGCTTTTCCGCGCCGGTCACGCTTGCGGTTATCCCCGAGATGACGACGGACAAGCTCGCGCGGCACCTGGATACGACTGACATTGCCCATGTCGCCGTGCATGGCTGGTCCCATACAAACTATGCCACCGAGAAAGAAAAGAAACAGGAACTCGGATCACACCGTTACCTGTCCATCGTTCTCGACGAGTTGCAATCCGGGCTGGAAAAACTGCACGATCTGCATGGCAGGCGTTTCGTGCCTATGCTCGTTCCGCCGTGGAACCGCATAGATGCCAATGTGGTGCAGGGACTGGCAGACCTCGGATATCGAGCGCTTTCGGTTTTCGGCCCGGAGAAAGACGCCGTGCCACCTTGCCTGAACACCCATGTCGACGTGATTGACTGGCACGGCAGCCGCGGTGGGCGCGAAGACGACATCCTTTTCGCCGAGACCGCCGCCCGCATCCTGCAGGCTGCGGAGCACGGCGGCACGACCGGCATCCTCACCCATCATCTCGTGCATGATGACAACGTCTGGCGTTTTCTGAAACGGCTGTTCGAAATTACCGGCAAACATCCTGCCGCGCGCTGGCGTTCCTCGGCGGAACTCATCAACCAGATATCACCATGACTTCCAGGCAATCAGCAAACCACCCGTCTTGGTGGCAAGTTCGCGCCTGACAGCTTCGACCTCCTGCAACGCGGCGCGATCGGCAAGAGAAGCGGCAACAAACCCCGCCGGCGCAAGGCTGATGCTCCCAGCCCGAGCGATGACGGTAAAGATCAGCGGACCCGTCGACCACCAGGCTGGCGCACGCGGCATTTCCTCAAGAATCCTCGGAAACGCCTCCAGCATCCTGCGGAAGACCGGATGGCCAGCAGGTGTCGCAATGAAAGAGTTGGCAAGAAGCATGCTGCCCTGCCCGGTACCGCGCGGCGTTTCTTCATCGAACGCCGTCAGCCCTACCAGTGGCAGGAAAGCATCGAAACTCGCATCATCCCGCGCCGGATACCAGTCGCAATCAAGATAGATGCCACCAAAACGCTCCAGCACGACATAGCGGGCTACATCGACAGCGCCGGGATAATCGCCGTCTTCCAGCATCGTCCTGAAGACGTTGTTCGAAAACACGCCTTCCCGCTCAAGATCGGCCTCCCGCCAGAGGTGATATTCGTAACCATGCGAGGCGGCATGGGCGGCCCAGGCCTTGACCGATACGGGCGGGGCCTTGTCTCCGATCCAAATCTGGTGGATGCGCCTCGGCACGTCCTCCCTGCTTTTCAGATTGATAGCGCGGTGCTCCTCCGGGGAAAAATGCGCATATTTTGCAAGCACCTGCGGCGGCGGAACCAGCGTGTATTGATAGCCGATCCTCGCGACCACATCGCCTTCAGCCTTGGCAAGACGCAGCCGTGCCGCATGCAGCCTGCGCGGCAGACCGAGCACTGTCCGCTCACCCATCAGGTGCCCGTCCTTTACTGCAACCAGCGATAAGAGAAGCGCATGCGCTTCCGCATATTGTCCTTGGTTTTGCAACTGCCGGGCTCTATCCAGCTGGGCATCGTAATATTTCTTGTCGGACATGGATCCTCACCCGGGAACGTTCGTTAACATATCGCCAAACACAAGCCATCAGGCAAGCCATTGCAATTTGGAAGCCGGCTTTGAATTTGCTAAACAATTCGATGTTTCAGAGGCATAGACAGACAACAAACCCTACGATAACGTGCCTTTAAGCCCTCCTGAGCAAATTGTCACAAGACAACGATAAAGAGAGACGGCAAGGAACCCTTTAGCATGAGCGCAGGCGCAGATTTGCTCCGTATTGAAAATCTGCGGGTCTCGTTTTCTCTTATGGGTGGCACGATTGACGCCGTGAGGGGTGCCAGCCTTCGCATTCTTCCGGGAAAAGTGACCGCGCTTGTCGGAGAATCCGGCTCCGGAAAATCCGTCATCGGCCAGACCATCATGGGCATCCACCCCAAGACGGCGCGCGTGAACGGCCGCGTGCTGTTTACCGATCCCGCAAATGCCGCAGCCGGCCCCGTCGATCTGCTGCAACTGCCGAAGGACGGCCGGGACATCCGTGCTATACGCGGAAATCGCATCGGGCTGATTTTTCAGGAACCCATGACGTCTTTTTCGCCGTTGCATACGATCGGCAACCAGATTGACGAAGCGCTGAGAATCCACAGCATCCTGTCGCCGGCCGAGCGCGCGGAAAAAATGTATGAGACGCTCGACCTTGTAGGGTTTTCCAACCCGAAGAAGGTCGTGAACATGTATCCCTTCGAATTGTCGGGCGGCATGCGCCAGCGCGCCATGATCGCCATGGCACTGATCTGTCGCCCCGCGCTTCTGATCGCCGACGAACCGACGACGGCTCTTGATGTAACCATACAGGCGCAAATCCTCAAACTCCTGCGCGATCTCCAGAGCCGGCTGAACATGAGCATGCTGCTCATCACCCACGATCTCGGCGTGGTGGCAAACATCGCCGACGAGGTTGCCGTGATCTATCAGGGCGAGATCATGGAAGCCGGAACGGTCGACGATATTTTCAAGGCACCGAGCCACCCCTATCTCAAGGGCCTGATGGCCGCCGTGCCGCATTTCGACATGAAGCCGGGTGAGAGGCTGAAGGCGCTTCGTGAGATCACCGTCGACCACGAAAGCCTTGTCGGCAAGAAGACCGCCGCAGTGAACAAGACCCCCGGCCCGCTCTTGACCGTGGAGAATATCAGCAAGACCTTCACGACCCGGAAGTCCAGCTGGTTCAGCCGCCGCGATGCCAATGCCACCAAGGCGGTGAACAGCGTCAGTTTTGAAATCCGCCGGGGAGAATGCCTTGGCCTCGTCGGCGAAAGCGGCAGCGGCAAGACAACCGTCAGCAAAATCCTCATGCGCGCCGTTCGCCCGGATGAAGGCTCCGTGACCTTTCACCGGCCGCAGGGCGATATCGACGTCCTCAATGCTAGGGACGGCGATCTAAAGGAACTGCGGTCGAAGATACAGATGGTCTTCCAGGACCCGATCTCATCGCTTTCACCGCGCATGACCGTGCGCAATATTTTGAGCGAGCCGCTTGAAATCCATGGACGGGGCGATGCGAAATACCGCGCGGAAAAAGTCCGTAATCTCGTCAAGGCCATCGGCCTTGGAGAAAGCGCGCTGAACCGTTATCCGCACAGTTTCTCAGGCGGCCAGAGGCAGCGTATCGGCATTGCCAGAGCCCTGGCGTTGGGTCCCGAACTGCTGATCTGCGACGAACCCGTTTCTGCCCTAGATGTCTCGGTGCAGGCGCAAATCCTCAACCTGCTCAAGGATTTGCAGAAGGACCTCGGACTTACCTACCTCTTCATCTCGCACAATCTGGCGGTGGTGGATTACATGGCGGACCGCGTGGCGGTGATGTGCGAGGGCCGCATCGTCGAGCTGGCGCCGCGGGAAATCATGATGCGCTCTCCGGTTCACCCCTATACAAAATCGTTGCTGGCGGCTGTGCCTTTTCCCGATCTCGACCGTCCGCTCGATTTCCGCACCATCGGCAAGATCAGCGCGACGGGCAAGTTCGACTGGGGCAAGCAATTTCGCGACGAGGGTGACGGCGAAATGATCTCTGCCGATCTTGGCGATGGCCATTTCGTTCTCGCAAATGGCAATGCCGACATCAGGGAGCTTCGCTCGTGATTACGCGCCGCACCACCCTTGCCTTGATGGCCTCCGTCTTTTTGCCGACCTATGCGCGCGCTGCCTATACCGACCCCGCCTACTTCAAGGAAAAGCGGGAAAAAGGTGAGCTGCCTGATATTGCCGAGCGCTTGCCGAAAAACCCGCGCGTCATCGATATGAAGGCGCTTGGCCGGGAGCCCGGAAAACACGGCGGTTCCGTGCGCATGCTGATCGGCGGCCAGCGCGATATCCGGCTTATGCCCATCAGCAACTATGCCCGCCTGGTTGGTTACGACGAAAAATTCGAGCTTCATCCCGACATTCTGGAAAGCTACGACGTTCAGGACGAACGCATCTTCACCTTCAAGCTACGCGAAGGCCACAAATGGTCCGACGGCAGCGATTTAACCTCCGAGGATTTCCGGTATTTCTGGGAGGATGTCGCTCTCAACAAGGAAATTCACAAGGGCGGCCCGCCAATCGAACTGCTGGTCAACAACAATCCTCCCCAGATCGAAGTCATTGACCGGCTGACGGTGCGCTATACCTGGGAAGGTCCGAACCCCGATTTTCTGGCAAAGCTCGCAGCAGCATCGCCCGCGCGGCTTTTCCTGCCCGCCGCCTATATGAAGCAGTTCCACATCAAATATCAGACCGCGGAAAACCTCGCCAAGCTCATCAAGAAGAACAAGGCGGATGACTGGAGCGGGCTGCATATCAAGATGTCGCGGCAGGTCCGTCCAGAAAATCCCGCTCTGCCGACGCTGGACGCCTGGCGCAATACGACTTCGCCACCGGCCGAACAGTTCGTTTTCGAGCGCAATCCCTATTATCACCGTGTCGACGAAAACGGCCTGCAACTGCCCTATCTCGACCGGTTCCTGCTGAACGTCACCTCCTCCGACATCATCTCGGCCAAGACGGCGTCGGGTGACAGCGATCTGCAATATTTCGGCCTCGATTTCGCCGACTACACCTTCCTGAAGGATGCCGAAAAGCGCTTTCCTCTGAAGGTGAACCTCTACAAACGCTCTCAAGGGTCGCGCATTGCGCTTCTGCCCAATCTGAACTGCGCCGATCCTGTATGGCGGAGCTGTTTCCAGGACGTGCGCGTGCGCCGCGCAATGTCGCTCGCTATAAACCGGCACGAAATCAACATGGTCTGCTTTTACGGGCTGGCCAAGGAAAGCGCCGACACCGTCTTGCCGGAAAGCCCGCTTTACCGACCGGAATTTGCCGAGGCCTGGAGTGCCTTCGACCGGGCGATGGCCAACAGGTTGCTTGACGAAGCAGGTCTCGATAAGCGCGACAGCGCCGGCTACCGGCTTCTGCCAGACGGCCGTCCAGCCTATATCATCGTCGAGACCACAGGCGAAAGCACGCTCGAAACGGACGTGATGGAGCTGGTCACGGACCACTGGCGGCATATCGGCATTGCGGTTTCGGTCCGCCCGACCCAGCGCGATGTCTTCCGCAAGCGCGCCATGGGCGGCGAGGTGCTGATGTCGGTGTGGATGGGCATGGACAATGGCGTACCGACCCCCGACATGCTGCCTTCGGGCCTTGCGCCCACCGGCGACGACCAGTTGCAATGGCCGGTCTGGGGCATCCACTATCTGTCCGGCGGGCGCGAGGGCAAGGAGCCTGACCTGCCGGAAGCAGCGCATCTGCTCGATCTCCTGAAAAAATGGCGCCGAAGCGTCACCGAGGAAGAGCGCGAGGCAATCTGGCTGGAAATGCTTGGTATCTACACGCAGCAGGTATTTTCCATCGGCATCGTCAACGGCGCGCTGCAACCCGTCGTCCATGTCAAACGCATGCGAAACGTGCCGGAAAAGGCGCTTTTCGGCTTTGAACCCACATCGTATCTCGGCATCTACATGCCGGATGCCTTCTGGTATGACGGAGACGCCTGATATGCTGCGGTATATTCTCAAGCGCATCCTCGTCATGATCCCCACGCTGATCCTGATCTCGATGCTGGTCTTCACCATCATCGAATTGCCGCCGGGCGATTATTTCGAAAGCTACGTCGCCGAACTGCGCGCCATGGGCGAGACCGCAAACCTTGCCGAAATCGAGGAGTTGCGCGTCCGCTACGGCTTCGATCAGCCGGCGCCGATCCGTTACTTCCGCTGGGCAACCGGCATGCTGGTCGGCGATTTCGGTTATTCTTTCGAATATCAGCTCCCGGTAAACGAGGTTGTGGGAGACCGTCTGTGGTTGACGGTTCTGGTGTCCTTCGTCACCATCATCGTCACTTGGATTCTTGCCTTCCCGATCGGCATCTACTCCGCCACGCACAAATATAGCTGGGGCGACTACGGCCTGACATTCCTCGGTCTGCTTGGCATCGCTATCCCCAACTTCATGCTGGCGCTGATCCTGATGTATTTCGCCAATATCTGGTTCGGCATCTCCATCGGCCATCTGATGGATCGGGAATATCTGAACCAGGCGATGAGCTGGCCAAAGTTCAAATCGATTCTCGAACATATCTGGATACCCGTCCTCATCATCGGAACGGCGGGCACGGCCGGCATGATCCGCCGCCTGCGCGCCAACCTCTTGGACGAGTTGCAGAAACAATATGTCGTAACCGCCCGCGCCAAGGGGCTTCACCCTTTCAAGGTGCTGATCAAATACCCGCTGCGCATGGCGCTGAATTTCTTCATCTCGGACATCGGCTCGATCCTGCCCGCCATCATATCAGGCGCGGAAATCACCGCCGTCGTGCTGTCGCTCGAAACAACCGGTCCGATGCTCATCCGGGCGCTGCAAAGCCAGGACATGTACCTGGCCGGCTCCTTCCTGATGTTCCTTGCTTTCCTCACGGTGATCGGCGTTCTTGTGTCGGATATCGCCCTTGCCATACTTGACCCGAGAATCCGCTTCGGAGGTGGTAACGTCAAATGACTTCATCCATCCCGACATCCGGCGAAGCACTGCCCCACTACGTTTCGACGGCGCCGTTCGACCCGTCGCTCATCGAACCCAATACGTCCGGAATGGCGGCCTTTAGCAAGGCGTCGCAGCTGCGGCTCATGTGGTGGCAGTTCCGCCAGCACAAGATCGCCGTCTGGTCCGGCGCCTTTCTGGTGGTGCTTTATCTTTCGATCCTGATCAGCGAGTTCCTCGCGCCTTACAATCTTCACACCCGCAATATCGAGCATATCTACGCCCCACCCCAGGCCATTCACCTTTTCAATGACGGAAAATTTGTAGGGCCTTTCGTCTATGGTCGGGAAATGACGCTCGACATGGACAATCTGCGGCGTGTCTACCGGGATGTGCCGACGGATATCCAGCCGCTGCGTTTCTTCTGCAAGGGCGATACCTATCATTTCTGGGGCATGATCGAGGCTAGAACCCACCTCGTATGTCCGGCCGAAGGTGGTGAAATGTTCCTGCTCGGCACCGACCGGCTTGGACGAGACGTGCTGTCGCGGATCATCTACGGCGCGCGCATCTCTCTGACGATCGGCCTTCTCGGTGTCGCCATGAGCTTCGTTCTCGGCATTGTGATCGGCGGACTTGCAGGTTATCGCGGCGGCACTTTCGATCTCATCGTCCAGCGTATCATCGAAGTCCTGCAATCCATTCCGAGCATTCCGCTGTGGCTCGCACTCGCAGCAATCATGCCGGTGACCTGGAGTCCGATCCTCGTCTATCTCGGCATCACCATCATTCTCGGCATGCTGGACTGGACGGGACTGGCGCGCGCCGTGCGCTCCAAATTGCTGGCATTGCGCGAGGAAGACTATGTTTTGGCTGCACAACTGATGGGCGCCGGCACGCCGCGCATCATCGGCAGGCACCTTATCCCCGGCTTCATGTCACATCTGATCGCCTCGGCGACGCTGACCATACCGGGCATGATTCTCGGCGAAACCGCGCTGAGCTTCCTTGGTCTCGGCCTCAGGCCGCCGATCACAAGTTGGGGAATTCTGCTCACGGAGGCGCGCAGCGTCAGCGTCATTGCGCTATATCCGTGGCTTCTCATCCCGACGATTCCGGTTGTTCTCGTCATTCTGGCCTTTAATTTCTTCGGTGACGGACTACGTGATGCTGCGGATCCCTTCAGATAAAATGGAACACGCCTTGATAAACTGCTCTTCCGCCATCGCCTTTTTTGGGAAAGGCAAAAAGAGGTGTGGCCGATGACCTCCCGTCTGAACGACGCACGCATCCTCATGTACAGCCACGATTCCTTCGGCCTCGGACATCTGCGGCGCTGTCGCACGATCGCTCACGCGCTGGTGGAGGATTATCGCGGCCTCAACGTGCTTATCATTTCGGGTGCGACTATCGCCGGCGCCTTCGATTATCGCGCTCGTGTCGATTTCGTGAAAATCCCGAGCGTCATCAAGCTGCGCAACGGCGAATACACCTCCATGGACCGGCATATCGATCTTCAGGAAACACTGAAGATGCGCCGCTCCATCATCTATCACACTGCCGAAAGCTTCCAGCCGGATATCTTCATCGTCGACAAGGAGCCCATGGGTCTTCGTGGCGAGGTGGAGGAAACGCTTGCGTATCTCAAGGGACAGGGAACCAAGCTTGTCATCGGCCTCCGTGACGTCATGGATGCACCGCAGTTGCTTGAAGCGGAGTGGAAGCGCAATGACGTGATGACCAAGATCGGCAAGTTCTATGACCACGTCTGGATTTATGGCCCCCCGGATTTCCACGACCCCTTGACGGGGCTCGACGTTCCCCAGACCGTTCGCGACAAGATGGATTTCGTCGGCTTCCTGCAACGCTCCAAAACGCAGGCGGAAACCGTGGCGCACCGGCCGGAGGGCGACTATCTTCTCATCACCACTGGCGGCGGCGGTGACGGCAGCGAATTGATCGATGACGTCATCAACGCCTACCGTCATGATAGCGAACTGACGCACAAGGCGCTCGTGGTGCTCGGCCCTTACATGCCGGCAGACCAGCGCCAGCGATTCATGAGCAGTGTTGCCGACATTCCGTACATAGAGATCATCGAATTCGACAACCGCATGGAAGACCTCGTTGCCGGCGCTCAGGCCGTCGTGTCGATGGGCGGCTATAATACCGTCTGCGAGATATTGTCGTTCGACAAGCCTGCCCTCGTCGTGCCGCGCACGGTGCCGAGGGAGGAGCAGCTTATCCGCGCAAGCCGCGCGTCGGAGCTCGGCCTTTTCGACATGCTTTTACCTGAGGATGCCGAGAATCCGGCAAAAATGGCGGCAGCTCTTAAAGCGCTGCCGAATCGCGCGCCGCCTTCCGTCAATTCGCAGGACCTGAAGCTCGATGGTCTGGAAAACATTTCGAAACGGATAGCCGAATGGCTGCCGCCCGAGGGCGACAAGGTGCCAATAACGCTGACGGCGTGACCGGCTCCCCGACAACCACCGCTTCAAAAGAGACACGCGCAACGTGACCGACACAAAAAAAATCGTGGTGCTCCTCAAGGGCTATCCGCGCCTGTCCGAGACTTTCATCGCCCAGGAACTTCTGGGGCTTGAAAAGGCTGGCCTTACGCTGGAACTCATGTCCATGCGCCGCCCGACGGATAAAAAACGCCACCCCGTTCACGATGAAATCCGCGCACCCGTGACCTACCTGCCGGAATATCTGCATGACGAGCCCATCCGCGTGCTGAAGGCCCTGTGGGCATGCCGCAAAAAGCCAGGCTTCACCAAGGCGCTGCGTCGGTTTTTCAGCGATCTGCCGCATGATCTCAGCCGCAACCGCTTCCGCCGTTTCGGGCAGGCGGCCGTGCTGGCGCACGAATGGCCCGTAGATGCCGGGTGGCTGCACGTCCACTTCATCCACACACCCGCCTCGGTCGCCGCCTATACACATCTTATCACCGGCACGCCCTGGACGATTTCGGCCCACGCCAAGGATATCTGGACCTCCAGCGACCGGGACCTTGCCGCAAAGCTGGAAAGCGCCCGCTGGGCCGTGACCTGCACCGCAAGCGGCTTTCAGCATCTTCGCACCCTTTCCGGCGTCAAGCAGAATGTGCATTTGAGCTATCACGGTCTCGATCTCACCCGCTTCCCGCATTTCGACACGCCGCGTCCGCAAAGAGATGGATCGGACGCTCATGATCCGGTCAGGATTTTGAGTGTTGGACGGGCCGTCAAGAAAAAGGGCATCGATATTCTGTTGCAGGCTTTGGCCTCGCTTCCACAGGACATCCATTGGCGTTTCACCCATATCGGTGGCGGCGACGAACTTGCCGGGTTGAAAAAACTCGCCGACGAGCTTGGCATCGCCGACAGGATCGTCTGGACCGGCGCCATGGACCAGAAACAGGTGCTGGAGAATTACCGCGAGGCCGACCTCTTCGCCCTTGCCTGCCGCATCACCAGCGATGGTGACCGAGACGGTCTTCCCAATGTGCTGGTCGAGGCCGCCAGCCAGGCGCTGACCTGCATTTCCACCAATATATCAGGCATTCCGGAATTCTTCGTGGACGGTGAAAACGGCCTGCTGACGGAGCCCGAAAATCCGGTTGCCTTCGCCGAGGCTCTGCGCACGGCGATTACCGATCCACAATTGCGTGAGCGTCTGGGTAGTGCGGCGGAAAACCGTGTGCGAACCGCCTTCGACAACCGCACCAGCATTGCCGAGTTGAAGACGCTGTTCGAAACCGAGTGGGAAAAAACGCCATGACCGATACGGAAAAGCGCCCTTCCGTTTTCTTCTACGTCCAACACCTTCTGGGTATCGGCCATATCGCCCGCGCCAGCCGCGTTGCCAATGCCCTTCAGGCAGATGGTTTCGATGTCGTTCTGGTGACAGGTGGCACCCCGGTTCCCGGCTTTCCGGGCGAAGGCATCCGCCATGTCGAATTGCCGCCGATCGCCGTCAGCGACGGCAGCTTTTCCGGCCTTGTCGATAGTTCCGGCAAACCGGTCGATGACGACTTCAAGAAGCTTCGAACGGATATGCTGATCGGCGCCTATCACGGCGCAAAGCCGGATATCGTCATCATAGAGGCCTTCCCCTTCGGCCGCAGGCAGGTGCGTTTCGAATTGCTGCCGCTTCTGCACGAGATCGAGGACAGTGAACCACGCCCGCTCGTCATGACGTCGCTGCGCGATATTCTGCAGGAAAAAACCAAACCCGGCCGGGACGAAGAAACCGTGTCGCTGGTGAAGAAACATTTCGACGCGGTGCTGGTCCACGGAGATCCGGATTTCGTCCGGCTGGAGGAGACCTTTCCCCTTGCCGGCGAAATCAGCCAGCGCGTTGTCTATACCGGCCTCGTCGCGCCGCTGCCACCGCCGGAACCGGCGGAAAAATTCGATATCGTCGTTTCCGCTGGCGGAGGTGCCGTTGGTGCAGCCCTTATCCGGGCCGCACTTGAGGCATCGCCTCTGCTGGAAGAGATCAAAAGCTGGTGCCTCATAACCGGCCCCAACATGCCGCAGGCAGATTTCGATGCGATCTCGGCGCAGGCGCCCGAAAATGTGTCCATCTTCCGCTTCCGCAAGGATTTCGCAAGCCTGCTTGCCGGCGCGCGGCTTTCGGTTTCGCAGGCCGGTTACAACACCGTCTGCGATATTCTACAGGCAAAATGCCGCTCGCTTCTGATCCCGTTTGCGGCCGATGGCGAAACGGAACAGAGCGCCCGCGCCGAACGGCTGGCGCGGCTGGGACTGGCACAGGTTCTGGAAGAGAAGGAAATCTCTGCGCAATCCATGGCCGATGCCATCAGGGCGGCATTGGCCCTGCCGGGACCGGACGTGATCCACCTCGATCTCGATGGCGCCGCAGGAACGGCTAGAGCTTTGCGCCGCCTTTTTGATGAGCGGTGAGGATCGCCTTTAACTCTCGAACGGCCTCTTCATCCGTGCCCTTGCGCCCTGCGCCGGTGAAACCGAGTTTCGCCACCCGGCTTTCCGGATCGTAAAACGGAATGGCGGAACAGGATGCGTGGATCTCCGTAATGGGAAAGCGGTCCAGCAATGTCTGCACGACTGGTGGACGCACCCCGGCCCCCGGCATGATGACAATTCGTCCGGCGGCAAGCTCGGATAATCGGGCCAAGGTCTCGATGCCCTCAAGCGCCGAACGCGCGCCCCCGGAGGTCAGAATTCTCGGGAAACCCAGCGCGATAGCGGCCTCCAAGGCTTCATCCATGTCGGGAACAACGTCGATCGCCCGGTGCAGCGTCATATCGAGCCCGTTGGCGTGGCGGCACAGCTCTTCGAGCAGGGGAATATCGAGCGAGCCATCGCCAAGCGAGGCACCGAGCACCACGCCGGAAAGCCCCGCCGCGCGCGCCGCATCGATATCGCGTTTCATCACATCGGCTTCGTCGCGCGTGAACACGAAATCCCCGGCGCGCGGCCTGATCATCACGCTCACCGGCAGGGCGTAGGCCGCCGCCCGGTGCATGAAACCCGCAGACGGCGTCACACCGCCACCGGACAATGCCGCGCAAAGTTCTATTCGGTCGGCCCCACCCCTGACCGCCGCTTCCAGACCGGCCACGTCGTCCACGCAAATCTCGAGAATCATCGTAACCTCTTTCTTTTGAATGTGCCGTGTTTTCGCGCCGGCTAATCCGAAAACCGCCCACACTTTTCGGTCCGACGCTCTACCTGCGGCGGCCCTTCCCATCAAGCGCGTAGAGCATGTAAACGCCGCCGAGACCTACAACCGCTCCCAGGATTGAAGTGCCTGAATAGCTCGTGACGAGCGTGCCGACGGCAAAAATCAGCGCACCCAAACCCGCGCCGAGGAAGATGTTGACGGCAATCAGCGAGCTTCCAAGCCCCGGCCGATCCGCAATCAGTTCCTGCAGATAGGTGATCGGGATACTGATGATGGCGGCTGCGCCGAGCGCGCTGATCAAGGTCTGCGCATAGATATGCCAAGGTGCCGTCGCGAGACCCTGCAGGATGAGGTAGATGGCATAAAGCCCCGCTCCCGCCGCAAGGGTCAGCGTTTGCGGCACCTTCTTTTCGATCCAGCCCCACAGCAGAATGAAGACGATTTCCAGCGCGGCAACGATGCCAGCGACGATACCGATATCCGCGACCGTTCCCTTTGCCTGACCCGTTATGATGAGCGAGCGGATGGAATCATTGAGATGCAGCATCGAGCAGATGAGCGCGATGGCGATGATCCGCAGCAGCACCCGTCGCTCCCCGATTTCCGCAAGTGAAGCGCGGACACCGAAGCGTGCCTGCGTGTTCACCGATGCCGGCGTCGCCGTGCGCGGCAGGCAGAAGGCGACCAGCAGAAAGCAGATAAGCGCGCAAATGCCTGAGAACAGGAAAGCCATCAGCATATTGCCGGAGTTTACCAGAAAAATACCGACGATGCCCGGCACCAGTACCCATGAAAGCGAAATCGTGGCCCGCATGATCGAATTCACGGCAATCATGTCGCCCGTCGAAAGATTGCGGGCATCGGCGCGCACATGCGCGAAAATCAGAGAGTTCATCGCCCCGAAAATCGGCAGGAGCAGCAGCTTTGCGGTCACGAAGGCGGTGGCATTACCAACGAGATAAACCAGCAGATAGCCGCTGACGCCGAAAAGCGCGATCAGCAGCATGGGTTTGCGATATTCGCCGAGCCGGTCTGCAACGATGCCCATCAGGACGCTGGCGCTGACATTGATGACGGCGGCAAACAGCATCAGCAGGGAATAGACGGTGTTGCTGAGCCCGATTTCGCGAATGCCGATCACCGCCTGATAGGGGGCGGTGGCGGCATTCGAAAATCCGAAGAACAGGATGGCGAGCGCCCCGATGCGGATCGACGGATTGTTGAAAACGAGGGAAAGAGCCGACGGCATGAAGGTTCGCCTGAGATGATCCGGCACGGCCGGATCGCTGAATGAAATGCTATCGAACCGCTGTCATCGCCAGCGGGCCGAAAGGATGGGTTTCGGGATATAGTTGAAATGCGGTTTCCATGGGTAAAAATCGCCATCCCGGCGGCGATTGGGGAGGTTTTCGATATCCTGATTGATAACCCCCTCCGTCAACGCCATGAGATTGGGATTGGCGATGGGCGCAAGCTCCGGCGAAAGATAACCTGACTTGACGACGAGCAGCCTTACCGCCTTCGGATCGAAGCCCAGACGGGTGAAATCCGCGATCATGTGATAGGGCCTGCGCCTTGCGGCCAGAATGACGGTAATGCCATCGATGACGACTACCGCCTGCCGCTGATCGGAAGCACCTGGATCGTCCAGTTTCAGGACCTTGGCTTCGACAGTGATGGAAGGGCTTTCGGGATCGAGACTGCCGCCGATCTTCAGGGAAAGCGCCGCGCCCTCGCCCGCCGCAAAACAGGCCTCGACCGCCGGCCTGTCGGTGATGCCGCCGATCAACGCGCCCTGCCAATTGCGCGCAATCAACGCCGCCAGAACATCGGCGCGATCGCCCACCCCGCCGCCGGTCGGATTGTCGCCGGAATCCGCCAGAATGATCGGCCCGGTTGTTGTTTTTTCCGCAATATCCATGATGACCTCGAGCGGTTCGGTCACGGGACCGAAACGGAAATCCTGTCGGGCATTCCAGTAGGATTGCGCAATCTCCGAGGCGACCGCCTGCGCGGCCTCTCTGTCCGTCCCGGTCACGACAGCGCAGGCCGTCGCCCTTGGTTCATCGGCCCAGACGTAGCCGATCATGAAATTCGCATCCCAAATGCCGGGCCGCGCGTCGTAGTCCGGCAAGAGGGCATAGAGGCTTTTGGCCGGTTCATCTTCCGTGGAGGTTTTTTCACCCGGCAGGAGAACGGGGATTTTCGCCCATGCCACACCGGGCTTCTCGCCAGTTTTCAGAGCCTTGATGAGCATCGTCCACGCCCGCACCATCGTCTCGCGCACATCGATATGCGGCGCAGTTCGGTAGCCGGCGAAAATATCCAATTGGTCGATGATCGACTGGCTGACATTGCCGTGCAGGTCGTAGCTGGCGGAAATGATCACATCCGGTCCGACTACGGCGCGGGCGCTGGAAATCCAGTCCCCTTCCGCATCGTCCATTCCCTCGACATTCATCGCGCCATGCATGGCGAGATAAAGCCCGTCGAGCGGCAGGCAAGCCTTGAGACGCTCCAAGAATTCCTGCTTGAACGCATCATAGGCCGCGCGCGACACCGGGCCACCCGGCACCGCCCGCGCATGCAGAAGCGGCAACACTTCCGCTCCACCTTCGCCGAGGAAATTGAAATACTCTGCTTCCAGCAACTCCGCGCCGCGAAAGACGCGAAAATCTTCCTGACGCATCAGCACCGGCGAATAGGTGCTGCATTCGGTATGAATTCCACCAACGGCAATACGCATCTCGCCTTCCTCTCAATAGACCGGGCTCAAGCGGACGATGGCGGAGAAACGCAGCCAGTCCTTCTGCGCTTTCGGCGTCCACGCCGCCTCGGCAATGGCGGGCAGTCTCGGGAAAACCAGATGGTTGAAATAGGCGCGATTGAGGAAATGCTCGGACCAGATGCAGGCCTGAACGCCTTTCATTCGCTCCTTCAATTCCTCGGGGAACTCACCGACTGCCTCGTAAGCATATGTATGCGACGGCGGAACGGTGCCGGCCCAGCTTGCGCCCGGCTCCTGCCAGGCTTCATCCTGCACCATGTCGAGATAATAGGCCTGTCCCGGCGTCATCACGACGTCATAGCCCTGCTTTGCAAGCTCCAGGCCAACTTCCGGCTTCTGCCAGGCCATCAGCAATGTTCCCGAGGGATCGACGCCGCCGCCATGCGAAACTTCATCCCAGCCGGCAAGCTGGCGGCCGCGCTCATGCAGCATCCCCTGAATACGTTTCATGAAATAGGACTGGATACCGAATGTGCCGTCGAGGCCTTCCTTTTCCATCAACGACTTGGCAAGCGGCGAGGCAAGCCAGGAGCCATCTGCTACCTCGTCGCCGCCGATATGAATCAGCCGCGAGGGGAAAAGCTCCACCATCTCGTCGAATATCTTGCCAAGGAATTCATAGGTCGGCTCGATGGCGGGATTGAGCGCATTGTTGGGATAGCCCTGTACGGAGCGATAGCTGTCCGGCGCTTCCTGCCCATCCGTCAGCTCCGGATAGGCAACGAGAGCTGCCGTGCTGTGGCCGGGAATATCGACCTCCGGCACGATTTCGATGTTCAGTGCCGCCGCATGCGCGACGACCATGCGAACATCATCCTGCGAGTAATAACCGGAAACCGGCTCAGCCCCATTGCCGAGCTGCGGCAGAAGCGGCGCATCCGGGCCGCGCGTCGCGCCGACTGTCGTCAGCAGCGGGTAGGCCTTGATTTCGAGACGCCAGGCCTCGTCATCCGTCAGGTGCCAATGGAACCGGTTCATGCGCAGCCATGCAAGAATGTCGATCAGCCGCACGACATCACCGGTCGGATAGAATTGTCGCGAGACATCCAGATGGCAACCGCGCCAGCTGTAACGCGGCGCATCGGCGATGGTGCCTGAAACCGGGAAACGGAATTTGGTATCGGTGCGCGCGCCGTGCAGCAATTGCGCGAGCACAGTCAGGCCGTATTGCAGACCTGCAGCGGCCGAATATTCCACGACGACGGCGTCATCAGAGAAAGACAGGCGATAACCTTCCGCTTCCAGACCGCTATGTTGCTTGAAACGAAGCGGTTTGCCCTCATGAACAGGCGCGAGGCTGAAAGGCACGTGACCAACGGCAAAAAGCCTCCGGAACAGCGACGAAACAGTTTCCACCGCAAGCACTTCTTCCTTGCCTGCCTCTTCGGTCGGGAAGAGTGCGACGGGGAAGTCTTCGCCCGGCGCGGCATCGATTTCTGCAGGCCAGGGCTGGATGGCGAAGGGCAGATCGAGCTTTCCTTCGGGAAGCAGGGCTGGCGCCGGCTCGCTATGGAGCCCGTCAAGCATCAGGTCAGCGACATCAACCGCGCGATGTGTGCCGTCGGCAAGGCTGATATAGGCGGATTTCGCACCGTCTGTGCGATGGCGGGCAGGCCTGAGCAGGCCGTCAACGGTGAAACGCCACGATTTCCCGGCTTCCAGCACAAAACCCCGTGGCGGCGCAAATTCATGGAAATTGGCATTGCGGCGCAGATAGACGGCGTTGCCGCAGACGGGCTTGTCGATGGTCCGCGTCAGCGACGTATAGACGATCCGGAAATCCTTCACCGGCTCGCTGGAAAGATTGAACAGGGTGAAGGTGAAGCCACCCGATGCGGAATCTTCGAGCGGATGCCATGAGTTTTCGAGACGAAATTGTGCGAGCGCCATGATGCTCCCCTTTATTGTGCTTCAAGCCCGAGAGGACTTCGGTCAGTAGTGTTCGGATTGTGAGAAAGTGCGGGCGAGCGGCGCCTGCCCTGCCGTCAGGCCGCAATCCACCGGCAGGCACACGCCGCTGATGGCCGCTGCCTGTGGCCCGGCTAGAAAAGCGACGGCGTTGGCGACATCCTCAGGCCTCACGATGCGCTGCAACGGATACCAGTGCTTCGCTTCCTCGAAGACCTGAGGATTGACTGCCGCCCGCGCTTCCCAAGCCTGCGTGCGCACGGTTCCTGGAGCAACAGCATTGGAACGGATGCCGAATTTTCCATATTCGACAGCGATCAGCTTCGTCAGATG
Source organism: Agrobacterium tumefaciens (assembly GCF_013318015.2). Taxonomy (NCBI): domain Bacteria; kingdom Pseudomonadati; phylum Pseudomonadota; class Alphaproteobacteria; order Hyphomicrobiales; family Rhizobiaceae; genus Agrobacterium; species Agrobacterium tumefaciens. Next base: position 2,225,273 of record NZ_CP115841.1, read on the forward strand.
GATCAAGCCTGCCTTTGCCGCGCTATAGGCGGGATGGCCGAACACAGCCATGCCGTTGACGGAGGTGATATTGATGACAGACCCTTGCGTGCGCTTAAGCGCGTCCTCGAAAGCCCTGAAGCAGAGAAACGGTGCTTCCAAGTTAAGGGCATTGTCCTTGCGCCATATCTCTGCGGTCGTGTCGTGCAGGCTGACGGCCCTTGCAGCACCAGCATTGTTGACGAGGGTGGCGACATCACCCAGCTCCGCAACCTCCAAGGCCAGCCTTGCAAGATCCTGCGGATCGGTGACGTCGCAGGTTTTCGAAACGAAGGCGGAACCGGAAAGCAGGGAAAGCGCATTGGAAACGGCGTCGGGATCGATATCCACCAACACCACCTTCGCGTGGCTTTCAGAAAGCGCCGCGGCAATTGCCCGGCCGATGTCGCCCGCCGCGCCCGTTACGACGGCGACCTGGTCTTTCCTGTCCTGCATCTCATGCTACTCCTTCGAAGCTTTCCAGAGCGGGTTTTGAGGTCAAGCCGCTCTACATCTTTGTTTTTATGCATTTTCCGGGCGTGAAACCGCTACGCGGGCTCACTGGAAATGCTCTAGTCACCCAGCAATTGCCGGTCGTCCGGATCACGATGCTCCACAAGCTGCTGCTTGATGTGCCGCAGGGTCACCATCGACCGCTGCCGGTGGTGATAGGCAGCTAGCGTCGCCAGAACATCAACCGCCGCCAGATAGGCATAACGCGATGATGTTGGGCGGAAGATATTGTTTCCCTCAGGCACGTTGACGGCCACCACCATATCGGCGGCCAAGGCGACGGGCGTATCGCTCTGGGTCAGCGCGATGGTGGTAACCCCCATTTCCCGCGCCAGCCTGAAGCACTTCACCAATTCCATGTTGCGGCCGGAAAAGGAGGATCCGATGATAACGTCTTCCTTCCGCGCAGCGGCAGTCATCATCAATTGCATGCTGTGATCGGCGCTGGTCGAAACGCGCAGGCCAAGGCGAAACAGCCGGTTCTGGATTTCCGATGCGATCATCGAGGAATTACCACCGGCTCCAAACGCGTAGATCATGCCGCTATTGGCAATCCGGACGGCCGCTTCGTCGGCGAGGGCGGGATCGAGCGTCTTGTGCAGCAGGAAAAGCGCCTCCTGCGCCTTGGCAAGCACTTCCTCGGCGACGTCCGAGGGGCCCGTGCTTGTCGGTTCCGAGGTGAGGTAGCGGATGCCGACATAAGCGGTCTTGGCAAGGCTGACCTTGAAATCCGAAAAGCTCTGGCAACCCAGACGGCGGCAGAACCGCGTCACGGTTGGCGGGGAAACCTCGGCGCGGGCGGCAAGCTCGATGATCGATGCATTGACCGCAAACTCGAAGTCCGAAACCAGGATATCGGCGATCCGCCGCTCCGATTGCGAGAACTGTCCCCTGTCGTCTTGAATCTTTGCGAAAATATCCATGCTCACCGGTCTCCGTTCCGCCAAAACTTAAGGCTTGGCCCCGTTTCCGATGCACCCTAATCCGAGACGCCCGTCAACCGTACACACCCATGAATCGACCATGTTTCGCCCCGTTGACGACACGCCGGACACCTTTGATTTGAAAATTATTTTCTCTGTTGATTGCGAGATGAGCATATGCCAACAATCTTCGCCAGAGAAATATCCAAATCTTGAAAATAATTTCAACAACGGACCTGAATCATGCGCGACCCATTCAAAAACCCTTTTCCCGAAACAGACGTCGCCCGCCACTCCATCTGGGACATGCTGGTAACGCGGGATATCGACGCCTTCCTCACTGCCGACTGGTCGAAAGTCGCGGATGATTTCGTAAAGGACGGCTTTCTCGGCATCAACGCCAACCGGGATGCAAACCCGGACAACTGGCGCCTGTCCTTCCCCTCGCTTGACGCCTATCGCGACGAATGGCTGCGACAGGCGCAGGATTTCCAGACCCAGCAATTCGCTGAAGACCCGCGCAATGCGATCTTCACCACCACCACGCTGGAAGAAATCGAAGTGGAAGGTGAGACCGCGCTGGTTCGCAAGAAGTTCGACGGCGGGCTTCGCAAGGCCGACGGCAGCTTCGACGTCATGAAATGGCAGACGCTCTATTATTGCCGACTGCATGAGGGCCGCTGGAAAATCAGCGGTTTCACCGGATACATGCCCAATCCCATGCCGTGATCCAGCGGACCTGCCAGACCGTTTTGAACGCCGGGCCGAAAGCCCGGCGTTGCTTTTTCGTCTGGAAGACGAAGACCGCTGAAAACCGATAGCGTCGCAGAAAACCGGGCATGGCGAGACAGATTTCATGGCCCGGTTCCCCGCCCTTTATTGTATCAGTTTGAGGACAGAAAGATCGACACGCCGTTCGAGCGATGTGCCGCTTTCATCAAACAGATGGCAATCCGACGCCTTGATACCGGTGACGATGGTTTCATCGACGACAACAGGCGCAGAACCGGAAAGAAGCGCGCAATAATTTTCACCCGTGGGCGCGACGCCATAAGCGATCGTATTCACACCCAGCCGCTCGATAACGCTGGGCGCGACCTTGATATTCAGGTCGGCCGTTTCGAGACCGGTGTGTTCCGGGCGAATGCCGAGCGTCAGTTGCGTGCCTTCAAGACCGGCGCGCGGCTCCACCGGCACGGTGATTGTCTGGCCCTCATACTCCACGGTCACACCATCGGCGCTGACGGATTTGCAGGTGACCTTCAGGAAATTCATTTTCGGATTGCCGATGAAACCGGCGACGAACAGGTTTGCGGGCTTGTGGTAAAGTTCCAGCGGCGCGCCGACCTGGGAGATTTCGCCCGCATTCAGCACCACGATGCGGTCGGCCATGGTCATGGCTTCCACCTGGTCATGCGTCACGTAGATCATCGTCGCCTTCAGCGTCCGATGCAGATTGGTGAGCTCGATACGCATGTCGGCGCGAAGTGCGGCGTCAAGGTTGGAAAGCGGCTCGTCGAACAGGAATATCTTCGGCTCGCGAACGATGGCGCGGCCGATCGCTACACGCTGGCGCTGGCCGCCGGACAACATGCCGGGACGCTGCTGCAGGCGCTGGTCGAGTTGCAGGATCTTGGCGACGGCCTCGACCTTTTCCTTGATCTTGCCCTCTTCCATCTTTTCGACGCGGAGGGGAAAAGCGATGTTTTCAAAAACCGTCATATGCGGATAGAGCGCATAGGACTGGAACACCATGGCGATGCCGCGTCTAACCGGCGGCAAGTCATTGACCTTCACGCCGTTGATGACGATGTCGCCGGCGGAAATATCCTCAAGGCCGGCGATCATGCGCAGCAATGTGGATTTACCGCATCCCGAGGGACCGACAAAAACGACGAACTCGCCATCCCTGATGTCGAGCTGAACGCCCTTGATGACTTCGAAATGTCCATAGTTCTTGCGGACGTTGTTGAGATAAAGCTGACCCAAAACTTGCCTCTCCCGTCACCAGCCGACATCAGGCTGCGTTCAGAGACGTTCCGCGACACGGAAAAATCGCGCCTTATCGGAACCGTTAAAACACACGAGAAGCTCCTGCCGTCATAGCGGCGGGTATTCTCGCAACGAATTATGAGGTTGCGGGCGACCTGCGCCCGCAACCGTATAAAAGTGGATTACTTGTACTGCTCGAGAGCGGCAGAGGCCTTCTTTGCGGCATCTTCCGGTGTCGCCTTGCCGGTAACGACAGACTGCACCATCTCAATCATCGTGTCCTGGAAGCCCTTGTAGTCAGTGAAGAGCGGCTCGGGACCGCCATAGGCGATACCGTCGATCAGCGGCTTCCAGAAGGGGTCCTTGGCGATGAACTCATCAACCTTCGGCGACGGACGAAGCGGGGTAAGGCCAGCGCCGCCCTGCAGTTCGTATTCGCCCTGCGGGCCGGGAGAGGTGATGAACTTGGCGAATTCGGTCGCCTTTTCTTCGACACCGGTTCCCTTGAAGATCGCGAGGCTGTCGGTGATGAGCAGCGTGCCGGGACCCTTGGCTTCAGGGCCGAGCGGCAGGGTTGCGATACCCCAGTTGATCTTGGTTTCCTGCAGGCGAGTTGCGGCACCCGATCCCGCCTGGATCATGCCAACCTTGCCATCGAGGAAGATGGCGCGGATTTCGTTCTGCTCGTAGGCCGTCGGACCTTCGACGGAGTAAGGCGTGATGTCCTTGTAGGCCTTCAGAGCTGCAAGAACCTGCGGGCTGTCGACGGTGATCTTGTCGCCGTCGATGACCTTGCCGTTATTGGTGTAAACCCAGTGCATGAACTGGTGCATGGTGTTGTCGAAGGTCTTGGCGGGCAGACCATAACCGGCGACGCCGGTCTTTTCCTTGATCTGCTTGGCAAAGGCGATCTCTTCAGCCCAGGTCTTCGGCGGCACTTCCGGATCGAGACCGGCCTGCTTGAAGAGGTCCTTGTTCCAATAGAGCGCCTTGGTCGAGAAGGCGACAGGCACGCCCCACTGCGTATCCTCGAAGGTAACCGTGTCGACGATGTTAGGGTAATAGGTCTTCTTTTCGTCTTCGGTCATCGGCACAGGAACGATGAGGTCGTTCTGTGCGAACTGCTTCAGTGTGCGCGAACCGACATAGGCCATGGCGACCGGAGTGCCGGCGGCTGCGAGCGTGGTTGCCTTGTCCTGGCACTGCGCCCAGCCGACGACTTCAGGAACGACCTTCCAGCCGGCATTCTTGCCTTCCCATTCCTTGATGTATTTTTCATGGATGGGGTCCATCTTGTCGCCGCAATAGATCCAGCTGATCTCCTTGTCGGCGGCGTGTGCCGCCACCGTGCCAAGGGCAGTGGAACCGGCAAATGCGAAGGCGCAAAGCGCCAATCCGTAATGTTTCAGTGCCATAGATAGTCTCCCGTTTTCTGGTGGTCGTTCCTATTGTTGATTATTTCACCGCGCCGGCGGTAAGCCCGCTGACGAGATAGCGTTGCATGAAGAAGATGACGACCATGGCCGGCGCAATGCCGACGAAGCTGGCCGCCATCAACTCATTCCAGACGACTTCCTGACGACCGAAATAGGCAAACAGGCCGATGGGCAGCGGCATATATTCGGTCTTGGAATTGAAGGTGAGCGCGAAGATGAACTGCTGCGCATAAGCACCGATGAAGGTGGTGATGGACACGACGGCGATGCCAGGCATCGCAAGCGGCAGGATCACCCGGCGGAAGGTATAGAAATAGCTCGCGCCGTCCACATAGGCCGCCTCTTCCAGTTCGCGCGGAATGCGCAGCATGTAGGTTCGCAAAAGCCAGATGGCAGTGGGGATCAAAAAGGCGGCGCCGGGAATGATCATCGCCAGATAGGTGTTCAGGACGCCCATATTGCGCATCAGCCGGTAAAGCGGGATCAAAAGCACCGCACCGGAGAACATGTTGATCGCCAGAAACGCGCCGAGCAATTGCCCGCGACCGCGAAACTGGAACCGCGCGAAAGCATAGGACGCCGGCACCACCAGAAGCAGAACGATGATCGTCGATATTGTCGAGATGAAGAAGGAGTTGAAGACGTAGCGGGCAAAGCCGGGAACGCTAACCCACATGGTCCGATAAGCTTCGAAGGAGCCGTTTTCCGGCCAAAACTTGTACGGTGACGAAAAAAGCAGGCTGAGCGGTTTCAGCGAAACCAGAAACCCTTCGACAAACGGCGCCAGCACGAAGGTCAGGAATACGGCGATGCCGCAATAAATCCCGACGATCTCATACCATCTGTAACGGTTGATCATCGCATTTTTGTCGGTCATCGGCTGGTCTCCTGCGAGATACGGCTGGTGATGCGGAAGTAGAAGTAGGTGAATATGGACAGGAAGATGCAGATCAGCACTGCACGCGCCGCGCCCTCACCGTATTTGTAGGAACCGATCGCCGTCTTGTAGGTGTCGATGATCATGGTCGTCGTCTGGCCCGTCGGTCCGCCCTGTGTCAGGATCCAGATGATGTCGAAGGAATTGAAGGTCGAAATCAGCGAGATCATCGACATGGTAATCATGGCCGGCAGCATCAGCGGCAACGTGATGCGGCGGAAGCGGTAGGTGCGGCTGGCGCCGTCGGTCCAGGCTGCCTCGTAAAGATCTTGCGGAATGGCCTGAATTGCCGCCAGCAGATAAAGCGTCACCATCGGCACGCCGATCCATACGTCGGTGATGATGGTCGCCCAGAAAGCCGTGCTGCCATAGGCGAGGAAGGCGACTGGACCGTCCACCAGGCCAAGGTTCTGGAGAACACCGGAAATCATGCCGAACTGGCCGTTATACATCCAGCCCCACATGAAGATGCCGATAGCCATCGGCACGATCCATGGCGGCATCGTCAGGATGCGAAACAGGGCCCGACCGGGAACGGCCGAATTCAGCAACACCGCACCGAAGGTGCCGATGATCATCTTTATCGAGACGGAAAAGAACGTCCAGATAAAGGTCCGCGTGATGACCCCGGCGAAAGTCTCGTTGAAGATCTTCTCGTAATTGATGAAACCCACCCAGTTCGTCGTCTTTTTCAACGACGCGTCCGTGAAAGACAGGATGAAGGTATCGACGAGCGGATAAGCAACAATAACAGTGATGTATAAAAGCGCCGGCAAAAGAAGAAGCCAGGCAAAGATGACCGCGCTGCGTTTCGCATCCATCGCAGCGCCCCCTTAAGCCGATTTCACGGCGGGCGACTTCAACTGCCCGTGGAGTGCCAGATCATATTCCTCCCACACCGGCTTGAGATCGACCACCTTGCGGCCATGGCGCGCCTCGTCCATGGCGAGCGCCAGAATACCGGCCTCGATCGCATCGAGCGCGGAAACCGGCAGGGGCGTCCCCTTGACGACATGGTTGATCACGTCCTCGGCCATCTGCTCATCAGCGCCATAATGCTGGGAGAGCACGGTTGCCGCCGAATAGGTCTTGGCAACGGTCTTTTCGTTGGTGCGGGCATTGTGCACGTTCAGGAAGCCGCGCACGAAATCGCCCTCGGCCATGCCCTTGGCGCCGATGACGCAGAAACGGCGGAAATCGTCGGGAACGTTCAGATTGGTATGGAAGGCGAGCGATGCGCCATTTTCATATTCGACGATCGCGGTCTGGTAGTCGATGATATCACCGTCGCTGTCGAAAACCTTGTCGGAACCCATCCAGCCGCTCGGTTTGCGATGGTAGACTTCCATGTCGTTGATGCCGTCATTTTGCGGAGCATTTGCAGGCGTGAAGCTCTTGCGCCCGCCAAAGCTCGACACGAAACGCGGCCGGGCACCCACCACGCCATTATAGAGATCGAGGTCGTGGCAGCATTTTTCCAGCATGAAGGAGCCGGAATAGTTCTCGTAACGCCGCCAGTCGCGCATGAAGAACGCGCCATGATAGGGCGGGATATGTTCCGAAGCCTCGATGGAGACGACGTCACCCAGCTTGCCTTCGGCCTGCGCGGCGCGCAGATCGCGGTAAAGCGGCGAGTAACGCAGGACCAGACCGACCAGCAGCCGCTCATGTCCATGCTTGTTGAGCAACCGGGCGAGTTCGAGGCTTTCCTCGATGCTGACGACGATGGGTTTTTCCGAGAAGATGGTGCAACCGGCTTCAAGCCCGATGCGGATATGCTCCAGATGCATATGGTTCGGTGAGCCGATCATCAAAAGGTCGAATGTCTCGCCGGCAATCAGCGCCTCGGGGCTGTCATAGGCCTTGCCAGCCGAAATGCCCTTTTCCTCAAGACCCGGCAGACCGGCCGGGGCAGGATCGACATAACCGACGATCTCGAAATCCTTGTCGATCTCGTGAAAAACGTAGCCCAGATAACCGAGACGGAATCCGAGTCCGATAATTCCCACCTTCATGAACTTTGTTCCCTGTTCATTCGTAATTCATTTTCGCAGAAGCAACCATTTCTGTGCTGGTTATCCTGATATCTGCGATAATTTTCCGCCACGATGAAATTAATTTTCATAACGGTCAAGTTAAATTCGATCTCGCAAATTCTAGTGAGGACCGGAGACCGATTTCCCCAGCGGAGACAGGCGCAAGATAGAGCGCCGTCAGCCACTGATACAAAAACAATACCAAAAAAATGCCAATCGTCTATAGCAATTCCAATTGCCGGAAATTTTTTTTGGTTAATGCGGAAATTTCAAGCACGAGGCCTTATTTTTCGGCAAACGATCGAAAAAACCACCGATTAATCGTACAAATCCACTAATGGTTCTATTTTGGTATTGCCGATTGTGACGCATATGGTATAGCCGGAATTCGCCACATCGATTGTGACAGAGGTTATGGATGAACGGGGCAGCGCTTAATCTGGACGACCTGCAATCGGGAGGCGGCGGCCCGCTTTACCTGAAACTGCGTCAGACGATTGAAGACGCCATCAATGGCGGCCGACTCAAACATGGCGATGCACTGCCGCCCGAGCGCGACATTGCCGAAAGCGCCTGCGTCAGCCGCGTCACGGTGCGCAAGGCTGTGGACGATCTCGTTCACGACGGACTTCTCGTGCGCAGGCATGGGTCGGGCACCTTTGTAGTCAAACCCATCACCCGTATGCAGCAGCCGTTGACCAAGCTTACCTCGTTTACAGAGGATATGCGCCGCCGGGGAATGGTGGCGAGCACGCGCTGGCTTGAAAGAGGCCTGTTTTACCCGACCGGTGACGAGATGATGGCTCTCGGCCTTTCCCAATCCGCCATGGTTGCCCGGTTGACGCGACTGCGCCTTGCCAACGACCAGCCGATCGCGCTCGAAGTCACGAGCCTGCCGGGCGATATTCTGCCGGACCCACAGCTGGTGGAAAACTCGCTTTATCAGGAGCTTGCGAAAAGCGATATTCGCCCCGTCCGCGCCATCCAGCGCATCTCCGCGCGCAACCTTACGGATGAGGAAACGATGCTGCTTGGAGTTCCCCCCGGGTCTGCTGCACTTTCCGTCCAGCGCATGGCCTATCTCGAAAGCGGCCGCCTCATGGAAATATCGCGCGCCCTTTATCGCAGCGACGCCTACGACCTCGTCGCCGAACTGACGATGACCTCCGACTGAAACACATCGACCAAGGACAGAAAACGATGACAACCCTGATGCGCCAGGAAATCAACGAGATTCCCGATGCCGTCGCCCGTCTGCTGGACAATACCAGTGCCGACTTCCGGCAGGCCGGAGACAAGCTGAAAGCCCGTGACCCGGCCGTTATCGTCACCATTGCGCGCGGATCGTCCGATCACGCCGCGCATTTCCTGAAATATGCGATCGAGTTACAGACGGGGCTTCCAGTCGCCTCGCTCGGCCCTTCGCTCGCCTCGATCTACCAGACGAAATTGCGGCTGGAACGGGCGGCAGCCTTCGCCGTATCGCAATCGGGCAAAAGCCCTGACATCGTCGCTTTGGCGGAAAGTGCCCGCAAGGGCGGAGCGCTTACCTTCTCCCTCGTGAACACCCTGCCCTCCCCCCTTGGAGACGCAGCCAATCACGCCATCGACATCCAGGCGGGACCGGAAAAGGCAGTTGCCGCAACCAAGTCCTTCGTCAACTCCATTGTCGCCGGTCTGGCCATCCTTGCCGAATGGACGGAAGACAGCCTGCTCGCGAAGGCCGTCAGCACCCTGCCGCAGAATTTCGCCAAGGCAATCGCACTTGACTGGAGCCATATTGGCGAGGCTGTGAAGGGTGAGGATTCACTTTATATGCTGGGCCGCGGCCCCGCCCTTGCGATTGCCGCGGAAGCCGCGCTGAAATGCAAGGAAACCTGCGAGCTGCACGCGGAAGCCTATTCGTCGGCAGAAGTCATGCACGGCCCGGTTTCGCTGGTCGCACCGAAATTTCCGGTAATCGCCTTTGCCGCGCGCGACCGCGCCGAGACCTCCGTTACGGATATTGCCGCAAGCCTTGCCCACAAAGGCGCCAATGTTTTCGTCACATCTGCCAAGGGTAGCCCGGCCAAGCCCTTGCCCTTCGTGGAAACCAACCATCCCCTGACCGATGCATTGCTGCTTATCGCACCGTTTTACGGCTTCATCGAGCAATTGTCGCGCGCAAGAGGCTTCAACCCGGATGCTCCAGTGGCATTGAAAAAGGTGACTGAGACCCAATGAGCGGCATAAAGGCATTTGTCGGCGCCCGCATTTTCGATGGCGCCGAATGGCATGATGACAAGGTGCTCCTGATCCGCGAAGGGCGCGTTGCCGCTGTCCTGGACAGCGTGCCTGCCGACGCCGAAGTGATCGATACAGATGGGCTGTTGATCGCGCCGGGCTTCATCGACCTTCAGGTCAATGGCGGTGGCGGCGTCATGTTCAACAACCAGCCGGATGTGGCTGGCATTGCCCGCATCTGCTCCGCCCACGCCCAGTTCGGCACGACGGCTTTGATGGTTACGCTCATCACCGACCGGTCGGACGTGACTTTCAGGGCGGCGCAGGCGGGGATTGCCGCGGGCAAGGAGCATGTGCCCGGTTTCCTCGGCCTGCATTTCGAGGGGCCGCATCTTTCCGTCGCGCGCAAGGGCACGCATGATCCGGCGTTGATCCGCAAGATGGAGACAGACGACCTCGCAGTCCTGACCGGCTGCAGGGCGGAACTCCCCTTCGTGCTGACAACCATTGCCCCGGAAAATGTTACTGTCGAGCAGGTTGCAGCACTCAGCGACGCCGGCATCGTCGTCAGCCTCGGCCATACCGACACCGGTCTCGATGTTGCGACGGCCTATGCTGATGCAGGCGCTTCCATGGTGACGCATCTGTTCAATGCCATGAGCCCGCTTGGCCACCGCGAGCCGGGGCTGGTCGGGGCCGCACTTTCGAACGGCAAGTTGCATTGCGGGCTTATAGCCGACGGATTCCATGTCGATCCGGCCGCAATCGGCATTGCGCTGCGCGCCAAGAATGGCCCGGCCCGCATCTTCCTTGTCACCGACGCCATGTCCACCATCGGCACGGATGATGACGGTTTCGAACTGAACGGCCGGCGCGTCTATCGCAACGGTGGACGGCTAACATTGGCCGACGGCACGCTGGCGGGAGCGGATATAGACATGCTCTCCTGCATCCGCTTCATGCGTGAGAAGATGGAAATGCCGCTGGAAGAAGCTTTGCGAATGGCATCCGCCTATCCGGCGCAGGCAATCGGCGCCTCCGGCAAGGGAAAACTCCTGGCCGGTTTCGATGCTGATTTCGTGATGCTGACACCAGACCTCCAGATGCATTCAACATGGATTGGCGGAGAAAAAATCTACGATGTCACACGTTCCGGAGTCTGAACCATGATCGTTTGTTTCGATATCGGCGGAACGACCATCAAGGGCGCGATTGCCCATGCCCCGGACGATATTCGCCCCGTACCGCGTATACCAACGCCCAAAACCAGCTTCGAAGACTTCGCTGCCAGCCTGAAATCCGTCATCGACAACAGCGGCGGCACACCCGACTGCGTATCACTGTCGATCGCAGGCGTCATCGATCTTGATACGGGAAAGGCGACGGTCGCCAATATTCCCAGCATTCACCGCAGAACGCTAAAAGACGATCTGGAAAAAGCCCTGAACCTTCCCGTTATCGTTTCGAACGATGCGGATTGTTTCGTGATCGCCGAATCGGAAATCGGCTCCGGACAAGGACATCGCGTCGTCTTCGGCGTTATCCTTGGAACAGGTGTCGGCGGCGGGCTGGTGATCGACGGCAAGCTCATCAACAGCGACGGCGGCTTCGCTGGCGAGTGGGGACATGGGCCAGTGGCCGCGACATTGGCCGGCAATCCACCGGTATCGCTGCCGCGATTCGAATGCGGTTGCGGCCTCACCGGCTGTGTCGACGCGATCGGCAGCGCGCGCGGCATGGAAAAGCTGCATCTGCATCTTCACGGGCAGGATATGACCAGTGAGGATATTATTGCCGCCTGGCAGGCAGGCGATGCGCAAGCCGCAAGAACCATCGATGTACTCATTGATATTCTCGCCTCGCCGCTGGCGATGGTGATCAATGTCACCGGCGCAACCATCGTGCCCGTCGGCGGCGGGCTTTCGAATTCAAGGGAACTCGTGACAGCTCTGGACGAAGCCGTCAGGGGCCGCATTCTCAGGCGCTTCGACAGGCCGCTCGTCGTGCCTGCCATTTGCCGGATCGAGCCGGGGCTGATCGGTTCCGCCGTTATCGGGCTGAAATATGCGAAGGAAATCGTGAATGCGGCTTAAGCCGCGTCACACCGTCTCGATCTTTTCCCGACGAAAGCCCAACCCCACCAGCCTGCCGGTCAGATGGGCAAAAAGTGGAAACCGCATGATCGCCCGCACGATGGCGGGTGGGCCTTTCGGCTTTTCCGCCGTTTCCGCCTGCTCTTTCTTGCGACCGACACGCATCATCCGCTGCAAGAATTGCGTGGCCTTGGTTGGAAAGGATCGCCGTTTCTCTATGGCGGCGAGGTCATCATCGGCAATGGTCCGGCCGGATGTGAATACCGGCACCAGAACATTGGCCGCAGCAACCGCATCCTGAATGGCAAGATTGATGCCGACACCGCCGACGGGCGACATGGCATGGGCCGCATCGCCGATGCAGATCAGGCCGGGCTTCCACCAGCGCTTCAACCGATCGATACGGACGGTGAGCAGATGCACGTCATCCCAGCTCGTAATTTCGTCGAGCCTCTCGCGCGGGAAAGGGCAGATTTCCGCAACCCGGTTCCTGAAGGCTTCAAGTCCCTCAATCTTCATGTCAGCGAAAAAGCCCTTGCGCACCACGTACCCGCATTGCCAGTAGTCACCGCGGTTGATCATCACGAAACCCTGCCGCGAACCCGCATGGCCCATGGTGTCGGCCGGATCACCCGGCTGTCTCGAAAGGCGCATCCAAAGCACCTCGGTCGGGATGCCGAAGCGCTGTACTTCAAGCCCCGCCGCCTCGCGGACGATGGAGTTGCGGCCATCCGCGCCCACCACCAGATCAGCGGCGATCTCGATTGCGCCTTCCGGCGTATTGACCATGAGGCCACCAACACGCCCGTCGCGCTCGATCAGGCCGGTTACCGGCGCATTCATCAGCAGCCGGAAATTCTCATATTGTCCGGCCTTGCCGACGATGAAATTGAGAAAATCCCATTGCGGCATGAAGGCAATGAAACGATGATGGACCGGCAGCCGCGAAAAATCCGCGATCGTGATACGCTCGCCGCCGATGACTGCGTTCAGCCGTGGCGCACGCGTATGCGGGAGGCTCAGGAACTCCTCGGCAAAACCCAGCTGCTCCATCAGTTCAAGCGTGGAGGGGTGAATGGTGTCGCCGCGAAAATCGCGCAGAAAATCTCCATGTTTCTCGACAACCGTTACGTCTATACCGCTGCGGGCAAGCAAAAGGCCGAGCATCAGGCCGGCCGGCCCGCCACCGGCCACGACAACGGACGTGCGGATGTGCTGAACGGCCCTGCCGTCATTCTCCGGCACGACTTTCGCTTCTTCCATCACCGCCCCCCTGTCCGTTAAACGTCTCTATCGTGCATCCGCCGCCGGCAGGTTTGCATTTTTCGGCTGTGGCCAACCATGTGCATCGAAACGGAAAAGCATTTCGGACCGGGCAAAGATAAAGGCGAAGGCCATGGCCGTCCACATGCCAAGCAACAGCCCGGCAGCCACATCGCTTGGATAATGCGCGCCGACGATGACGCGCGAAACACCAATGACAAGCGCAAGCAGCAGGAACGCCCAGCGGAAGCGCGGCATCAGCATGGCGAAAACACCGAAAAACGCTCCGGCAGCCGTCGAATGGCCTGACGGGAAGCTCTCATAAAGATTGTCACCGGTAAAAGGCGTGAGGCTATAGGCACCCATTTCCAGAAAAAGCTCCGGCCGCGCCCGCCCGATCAGGAATTTCAGCGTGTGGACCAATATGCTCGCCGTTCCGATCGTCAGGAAGAAGTAAGCGAGAAGCCGCCATGCCGTCCTCAGCCGGCCGGCATAGGTCCGCGCCTGCAGGACCCGCGCGCCGACATAGGCGAGGATGGCAAGAGCGCCGGTGGAATAAAGCATCCAGCTGAACGTACCGAAATCGGTAATGGAGCGATTGAAGGAAACTATCCTTCCCGGCAGGGCTTGAGCATGTTCCGAAAGACGTGGGTCGAAAGGAATAAAGACCAGAACCAGCACAAGGCTTGCCGCAAAAATCCAACCGCTGGAAACCAGAAAACGTCGCATCAATATTCTCTCATCCTTTTTCTTGCATATGGCTTTGCCATCCGCAAAAACAATAGCCCGGCTGTGTCCTTGTTATGATCGGTTTTCACGAGTAGAGGCTAGTGCATGTCGCCAAAAACTATGCATCGGTTTCGGGCAACCGGAAACGACCGACGGACGGAAGATGACAGATACCAGTGAAATGCCACGCAGGCTGACGATATTGGGTTCGACGGGTTCGATCGGTACGAACACACTGGATGTCGTCCGTCAGCTGGGTGGTCGCAGACAATTCGAGGTTTTGGCGCTCACCGGCGCCGGAAACATCGATCTTCTGGCGCAACAGGCGCGTGAATTCGGCGCGCAGCTTGCGGTAACCGCCGAGGATGGCAAATACGAAACGCTGAAAGCGGCCCTTGCCGGCACCGGCATTGAAGTTGCGGCGGGCAAATCCGGCCTCGAAGAAGCGGCCTCGATGGAGGCCGGCTGGGTAATGGCAGCGATTGCCGGAACACCTGGTCTTGCCCCGACATTGACAGCCGCACGGCGCGGCGCAGACATAGCGCTTGCCAACAAGGAATGCCTCGTTTCCGCAGGCGATGTTTTCCTGCGCACGGTCAAACAGGGCGGCGGCAGGTTGATCCCGGTCGATAGCGAACATAGCGCGATCTTCCAGTGCCTGACGGGCGATCACAAACAGGCCGTGGAGCGCATCGTACTCACCGCATCCGGCGGACCCTTTCGCACCTGGTCGCGTGAGCAGATGGCCAATGTCACGGCAGATATCGCCCGCGCACATCCCAACTGGTCGATGGGGTTGAAGGTATCGATCGGCAGCGCCTCGATGTTCAATAAGGGGCTGGAAATGATCGAGGCGAAATATCTCTTCGATCTCAGGCCCGAGCAGGTCGAAGTGATCGTCCATCCGCAGTCGATCATACATTCGATGGTGGGTTACACGGATGGCTCCTATATCGCCCAGCTCGGCTCGCCCGATATGCGCACCGCCATCTCTTATGCCCTCACCTATCCTGAGCGCGGCAATCTCAATGTCGAGCGCCTGGATTTTGCCAAACTGGCGCGGCTCGATTTCGAAGCGCCTGATGAAACCCGGTTTCCAGCACTCCGACTGGCGCGCACGGCGCTGGAGCGCGGAGGCTTGCAGGGCGCGGCCCTGAATGCCGCCGAAGAAACCGCCTTTCACGCCTTCGTCGAAGGCGGCATCGGTTTTCTCGATATGGCCGAAATCGTCGAAACGGTCATGGACCGCATGCATGACGGCCGATCAGCCAACAGCATCGAAGACGTATTTTCGGCGGACGGGGAAGCCCGCAATCACGCGCGGGAACTGATCGCCAGCAAAGAAAAGGCCGCGTAAACGCGGCCAGATTTTCTCTTGTTTGAACTGCGGCCTTAAGCCACGGCGCGCGCCAGCGCACAATGTGACCAGAGCTGGTGCAACGCGCCGACCAACTGTTCGATGTCGGCATCGGTGTGCAGCGGTGTCGGCGTGATGCGCAGACGCTCGGTCTTGCGCGGCACGGTTGGATAATTGATCGGCTGGACATAGACGCCGTGATTGTCGAGCAGGATATCCGAAATCCATTTGCACTTGGCGGCATCGCCCACCATGACCGGTACGATATGGCTGGGATTGTCCATATGCGGAATGCCGCGTGCATCCAGAAGCCCCCGCAGCTTGCGTACCCGGTCCTGATGGCGGGCGCGCTCAAAGGGGCTTGCCTTCAAATGCTGGATCGAGGCGATTGCGCCGGCAGCAAGCGACGGCGGCAGGGCCGTCGTGAAGATGAAACCGGAGGCAAAAGAACGGATAAAATCACAGACCGCCGTGGACCCGGCAATATAACCGCCCATCACGCCGAAAGCCTTGCCGAGCGTTCCCTCGATGATCGTCAGGCGATCCATCAGGCCTTCGCGCTCGGCAATGCCGCCGCCGCGCGGTCCGTACATGCCAACGGCATGGACTTCGTCGAGATAGGTCATGGCGCCATAACGATCGGCAAGATCGCAGATTTCCTTGATCGGGGCGATATCGCCATCCATCGAATAGACGGATTCAAAGGCGATGAGCTTCGGCGCGCTTGGATCGGCTGCCTTGAGCTTCGCCTCGAGATCTTCGAGATCATTATGTTTCCAGATCACCCGCTCGCAACGGCCGTAACGGATGCCTTCGATCATCGAGGCATGGTTGAGCGCATCGGAGAAAATGATGAGGCCCGGAATTTTCTGGCCAAGTGTGCCGAGTGTCGCCCAGTTGGAAACGTAACCCGACGTGAAGATCAGCGCCGATTCCTTGCCGTGCAGATCGGCAAGTTCCTGTTCCAGCAGGACGTGATGATGGTTGGTCCCAGAAATGTTCCGGGTGCCTCCCGCACCCGCGCCACAGTGATCGATGGCGGCTTTCATGGCTTCGATGACTTTGGGGTTCTGGCCCATGCCCAGATAATCGTTGGAACACCAGACGGTTACGTCCTTGCGCTCGCCATTGGCGTTGTACCGTGTCGCGCGGGGAAAATTGCCCTGCTGGCGTTCGATATCCGCAAAAACGCGATAGCGTCCCTCAGAATGCAGGCTCTGCAGTTCCGTCGTAAAAAATGCCTCGAAGTCCATGCCATGCTCCAGAATTGACCAGATCGTTTTCTGCCTCGACACCGGGACCGTCAACCCTTGCGAGCTGCTTTAACCGCGTCTGCGTCAATTCGCCGTTGTTTTGAACCATTCCAATAAACCGTTTATAGACGCCGATGAAAAGTACAAAATTGATTCACATCAAAAAACCCGGAAATTTGGAACCTTTTTCAAACGGCGCCGTTGTTTGGGACGCAATCGATTTACGCGCGGAAGAACGCCTGAAAGAGGAGGCTTCCCTAAACGGTATCGAATTGTTAGTTATCTGTGGCGGTCGGAGGTAGCAGTCGCCGCAGATAAATATGGGACGCCTACCGAGCCGAAGAGCTCATTGTAACGTTGGAGAGAGTTTCATGAAAAAGGCAATCATATTTGCGCTGGTCGGCCTGTCGCTTGCAAGCTGCACGCAGACTGAAAAGGGTGCTTCGATCGGTGCCGTTTCCGGTGCGGTCCTGGGCGGCGCTATCACGGGCAACGTTCGTGGCGCGGCAGTAGGCGCGGCGATCGGTGGCGTTGGCGGCGCGTTGATCGGCAATGCATCCGAACCTGGCTATTGCTATTATCGCGACCAGTACGGTCAGCGTTACACGGCGCGTTGCCGTTAATAGCTGCACGAGATACCGTTGCACAGAAGCCCCGGTCATCCGGGGCTTTTTGCGTTAAGGCGGGCAAAACACAGTCCGAAGGGTCCTCAACGCCGTTTATTTATGATTAAACTGCACTGTTAACGGACAGGAAACGGGTCAGAGCCATAATAAATGCTCAACCATAAAGCAGCTTATGCGAAGAACACGGACTAACCCGAAGACAGGTATTGCGTATCGGAAAGCTGGCACCGCTCTTGCGGTTGCCGTCACGTTCGCCCTGTACCCGGCGTTTACTCGCGATGCTTTTGCTTTCAAGCTGTTCGGCGTGCGTCTCTGGGGTTCGGAAGAACCGGAGATCGAAGTTATAAATCCGGTCAAATATGCCGTGACGCTGAATGCTGCCGATGCAGACAAATCTCTCAAAGGCAGCCTGGAAAACAGCTCGCTTCTTCTGGCCGACAAGGACAAACCGGCCTCCGGCGATCTCGGCCTTCTGATCAAGGCGCGTGATGACAGGGACAGGCTGATCGCAGCGCTTTACGAAAACGCCCGATATGGCGGCATCGTCAAGGTCACGGTCGCCGGCAAGGATGTGGACGATCTGCCGCCCAATCCGGTGTTCGATCACTCCGCTCCGGTGCCCGTGGTCATAACCGTCACCCCCGGCCCGGTCTTCACGCTCGGCAATATCAGGCTCGAGGGCGATGTGACGGGCCGCAACCTTGAAGAATACGGTCTCGTCACCGGCGGCGAGGCCGGATCCCTGGCAATCATCCGCGCCGGCAACAAGCTGATCGATGATCTGAAAGCCGAAGGCCGCCCGCTTGCGAAGCTGACGAAACGCGAGGCCGTTGCAAACCACGCGACGAACACGGTCGACATTACCATGGCTGCCGAAGGTGGCCCCGTGGCACCCCTCGGCGCGGTCACCGTGACCGGCGAAAAAACCGTCGACGGCGACTTCATCCGCCGTTATTCGCGCCTCAATGGCGGCGAACCCTACTCCCCGGAAAAACTGCGCAAGGCCGCAGACCGGCTACGCCAGCTCGGGGTCTTTTCCAGCCTGACAATCAAGGAAGCAGGAACACTGTCACGCGATGGCTCCATTCCGCTCACCATCGAGGTGTCAGAGGGCAAGCATCGTTATTTCGGCGTCGGCGCACAATATTCCACCACGGAAGGCATTGGCCTCCAGGGGTATTGGGGCCACAGGAACCTGTTCGGGCAGGCGGAATCGCTGCGGATCGAGGGTTCGGTTTCACGCATCGCCGAAGCATCGAGCGTTGAAGGCATGGACTATTCGGCGGGCATCACCTTCACAAAGCCCGGCATGTTCAATCCGCGCACCACATTCAAGACCAGCCTGATCGCCAAGACCGAACATCCCGATACCTATGAGGCCAAGACCATAACTGGAGCCGCCGGTTTCAGTTATGAGCTGAACGACACCGATACCGCAGCAGCCGGTCTCGAGGTGCAGTGGGCAGATACCGAAGACGCATTCGGCAAGAACAAATATCTGACCACCTCCATACCGCTGGAATTCGTTCGCGATACGCGCGACGACAAGCTCAACCCCACTGAAGGCTTTCGTGCATCGGTGGCCGCCAAGCCCAGCTATGAAGCGCTGAACGGCACCTTCTTTTCCTCCTTTGAAGGCTCTATTTCGGGTTATAAGGGACTTGGCGCCGAAGATCGCTTGATCATGGCCGGAAAGCTTTCCGGCGGCGTGCTCGTCGGCGGCAGCAATCTGCAGGACATACCGACCACAAGGCGCTTTTATGCCGGCGGCGGCGGATCCGTCCGCGGCTATAGCTACCAGGAAATTTCGCCCTATAATGCAGCCGGTGATGCAACTGGCGGCCGCTCTTACGTGGTTGGCTCCATCGAAGCCCGTATCAAGGTCACCGATACGATCGGAATCGTGCCCTTCATCGATGCGGGTGTGGTATCCGACAGCGTAACCCCTGATTTCTCCGATATCCGGGCTGGCGCCGGTATTGGTTTGCGTTACGCAACACCCTTTGGGCCTTTGCGTCTTGATGTCGCCATGCCGCTTGAAAAATATGATGGTGGCAACAATTTCGGCATTTATGCTGGCATCGGCCAGTCTTTTTAAACGCCGCCATCGAACACCCTAGCAACAGAGTGTAGATTACGCTTGATGACAACGTTGATTCGATTGCTGAAATGGCTGGGCTACGCTGCTCTTTGCGGCGTGGTGCTGGTGTTGCTTGCGGTTCTGTTCGTCGGTCTTACCCCGATGGGTGCAAGAATTGCCGCAAAGCAGATTTCATCGCTCGTTTCCACGCCCGACCAGACAATCGAAATCTCTCCACCCAGCGGTCTTTTGACCGGTCGCCTGCGGCTCGACAATGTCAGCCTTTCGGATCGGCAGGGATCTTACGCTCGCGTGAACCAGATCGCCGTTGACTGGTCGCCGCTCTCGCTTCTTGCCGGAACCTTCCACGCCGACCGGGTGTCGGCCGGATCGATTGATGTCGATCGCAAACCGCTTCCCGCTGAGCAAACATCGACCAAAAGCTCCGGCAGTTCGTCCCTGCCGATTGAAATCGACATCGACAGTTTCGATTTCCCCGATATTAGCCTCGGACAATCCCTTCTTGGCCGCGACTTCGAGCTGACCGCCGAGGGCAATCTCAAGGCCGCGCAGGACGATATCAGGTTATCGCTCACCGCCCACCGGCAGAGCACGCCGGACGCTGCGGTCAATGCAGACATCGCGTTTCTGCCGAATGAAAATGTCTTGAAGTTGAAAGCGGAGATGAAGGAGCCCGAGGGCGGGCTTCTGGCCACGCTGCTCTCGCTTCCGGGCACACCCGCCGTGGCGATCGATGTGAACGGTGAAGGTCCGCTTTCTGACTGGACCGGCACTCTGCGCGGCAACGTCGCCGGCAACCCCGTGCTCAACGTCACCGGCCACCATCTACTAGGAGACGACGGCACGCGGCGTATCGAGGTCGCAGGCGGCGGCCAGCCCGATCTGCTTCTGCCCCCCGCTTTCCGACAGCTTTTCGCCGGCGAGACGAAACTTGATGCAAACGCCACGCTCTCACCACAGGGCCGCATCGAAATCGGCAGCAGCACACTGGAAACCGGTACATTGCTGCTGACGGCCTCGGGCACCGTGGATCCGAACGGCCAGAACGATCTTAGTGCCAACCTCATCGGCACCGCCGGGCCAGTGGATTTCCGCTGGCCGCTGAACAATGGCGAGATCCAGGCCCTCATCAATGGCATTGATCTTTCCCTGAAAGGCAACGCTGATGCCGCTCATCTCAACACCACGGCATCGTTGCGCAGCCTTTCCCTGCCACAGGGTAGGCTTGATGATGTCAAGCTGACGGCCAGGAGCGGCAATCTCAACATTGCCGATCGCAGCGGCACCATCGACACCATTCTCTCCGTGGCACAATCGTCCTTCGTCAGCCCGGATATCGACCGGCTGGTGCGTGCGCCGGTCACCATCAAGGCGCCGGTCAGCCTCACCTCGTCGACCATCGGCTTTGACGGCGCGACGCTGGAGAGCGCCAGTGTCGGCGGAACGCTGAACGGCAGTTTCGACCTCGCCAACAATCGCCTGACATCCAGCGTGCAGCTCTTCGCGTTGCCCGCCACCCTGCCGCCAGCGCTGGCGGAAAAATTCGATACCACCATAGCTTTGCAGGGCGATATCGACCTGGTCATTGGCGGGCGCACAAGCGTTCAGAACCTCGTGGTCAAATCCGGAACAATTGAAGCGACAGGTGATGTCAGTCTCGAAGACGACGTGTTGAGCGCCAATCTGACGGGCAAGTTTCCGGCTCTCGAAAAACTGACGCCACAGGCAAAGGGCGTTGCCGATTTTGCAATTGAAGCCAGCGGCGCGCTTGCCGCGCCCGACTTCAATGTCACCTTAAGCTCCGAAAGTGCCACTCTTGCCGGACGGAAGCTTGAAGCCCTGAAGGTCAATGCCGCAGGCAAGGCCGATCCGGCCGCACCGCAGGCAAAACTGACCGCCAGCGGCAGCCTCGACCGGCAGAAGATCGACGCCAACGCCAATGTGGTGCAGACAGAAAACGGCACGGCAATACCCGAGCTTCATGTGGCAGTGGGTCGCAACATCTTGAACGGCAAGCTGCAATTCTCGCAACAATTCCTGCCATCTGGCAATCTGTCGTTCAATTTCCCGGACTTGGCCCTGCTGGCGGCACTTGCCGCGCAACAGGCAGATGGCGATATTGCCGGCGACATCGTACTCAGTAACGATAACGGCCGGATTGCCGCGACGATAGAGGCGAATGGCGGCAGTATCCGCCAGGGCACAACGGTTATTTCGAAGCTCGCTGCCGATATCTCCATTGATGACCTTCAGGCGCTCGCCATCAACGGCAAGGTCAGCGCCGACAGCGTCAATGCTGGCACCGCGGCGATTTCGGCGCTGAATGCGACCATTGGCCATTCCGGCACGACCACCAACTTCGATGTCAACGGACGCTACGACAATGCGCCGCTCGTGGTAAAGGGCAGTGCCAATACCGCAGGATCGCCGATGACCGTGCGGCTCGATGCCTTCTCGGCCGCCCCCAAGGGCATTGCCGTACGGCTTGAAAAGCCGAGTACAATTGCGATCGAGAACGGCACGGCCCGCATCTCCGGTCTGACTATCATCACCGGCGACGGGCGGGTCGAGGTAAACGGCACGGCGGGTTCGACACTCGACATCAACGCCAATATCCGCTCGCTTCCCGCGAACCTCGCAAATGCCTTCGCCACTGGGCTGGATGCGGCGGGGAGTATATCCGGAACGGTCAGCGCCAAGGGCACGGCTTCAGACCCGGCGGTCGATTATAATCTGAACTGGACGAATGCCGAGGTTGCCCAGACGCGTGCGGCAGGGCTTGCAGCGCTCGGCATCAAGGCAAACGGCCGTTTCGCCGGCGGCACCCTGCAGATCGATACGAATGTAACCGGTCAGGGCGGCATGTCGCTTTCGGGCGGCGGCTCCCTCGGCATTGCCGGTAACCGTCCGCTTTCCATGGCCTTTTCCGGGAGGTTGCCCTTCTCCGCCGTTGCCGCACAAACCGCAGCACAGGGCCTCGATGTGGACGGCACCGCCGCCATCGATGTGAAGATTTCCGGCAGCGCTTCCGCGCCTGTCGTTACCGGCAGCATCACCACCGATGGTACGCGCCTGACCGATGTGCGCCGTAACCTCACGGTCAACGGGCTGGCTGCAACGGTCACCTTCGATCGTGATCGCGCCGTCATCTCCCGGCTGACGGGAAAGCTTGCCGGCGGCGGAACGATCTCGGGAACGGGTAGCGTCGGTATAACGGGCGGTTCGGGCTTTCCAGCCGACATCACGATCACGTTGGACCGCGCCGGTTACAATGATGGCACGCTGGTGACGACCATCGTGAGCGGCACGCTGACGCTGAAGGGTCCGCTTCTGAATTCGCCCGTGCTTGGCGGCAAGCTGACGCTGGACAGAAGCGCCATCACCATCCCGGAGAAACTTCCGGCCTCGCTGACGGAAATCGACGTCAAGCACAAGAACGCCCCGCCGCAGGTGCGGGCGCAGGTAAAGGCACTCGGCAACGATCAGGGTGGCAGTGGCAGTTCATCCACTATCAATCTTGATCTGCAGGTAAACGCACCAAGCGGCATCTTCGTGCGCGGACGCGGCATCGACGCAGAACTGACCGGCAATCTGACCATTCGCGGTACGGCAGCTGTTCCCGTCATCTCCGGCGGTTTTGAAATGCGCCGTGGACGGCTCGAAATTCTCACCCGCCGTCTCGATTTCAATACGGGCAAGATAACCTTCGGCGGCGGCCTCGTGCCGGTTCTGGATATGGAGGCGCAGTCCACCGCTGGTTCCGCCACCATCACCGTTGCGGTTTCCGGCAATGCCAACGACCCGACATTCGCCTTCTCCTCAACCCCGGCTCTGCCGCAGGATGAGGTTATGGCACAGCTGATCTTCGGCCAATCCATGTCCAAGCTCTCGGCCTTGCAGATCGCGCGGCTGGCGGATGCGGCAGCACAGCTTGCCGGTGGGCGCTCCACCTCGTTGTTCGACAAGCTCCGAAGCAATCTCGGTGTCGACGATCTCGACATCTCGACGGATTCGGAAGGCCAGGCCCGCGTTTCCGCCGGCAAATATCTCAACGAGCGAACCTATCTCGAACTGCAGCAAAGCGGCGATTCCGGCGCAAAGGCCATCATCAACCTCGATGTCGGGCGCGGCGTGAAGCTGCGCGGTGAAGCGGGCGGTAATGGCGAAGGTGCAGCCGGTATATTTTACGAGAAAGAATATTGAAGTCTTCGCATTTAGGTTTGCGAAACCATCTCATGCTACGAATCTTCCATTGAAGGCGGAAAATATTGTTTCCGGCTGTTCAGGCACCAGGCAGAACGCCAAATTCGCATATGCAAGTGTCGGTGCACTTGCGCTGGCCTCCACAGCGAGCATTGGGAAGAATTCTGATGGCAATGATAAACTCTACCAACTTTGGCGGCGAGACGCTCGAAATCATCGCATTCCGCCTGCATGATCAGGAATTCTGCGTGAAGACGACGACTATCCGCGAAATTCGCGGCTGGGCGCCTTCAACGCCCATTCCCCACGCGCCGAAAGACGTCATCGGCGTCATGAACCTGCGCGGTTCGGTTATTCCGATCATCGATCTCGCACACAAACTCGGAATGAAAAGCACTGTCGCAAATGAAAGAAGCGCCATCGTGGTGGCCGAAGTGCACAACATGGTCATCGGCATGCTCGTCGACCGCGTTTCGGACATTCTGACGATCCCGGCAAATCAGGTCCAGCCGGTTCCGGAAATCTCGGCCTCTTTCGACAAGTCCTACTCCGAAGGCATCATTGCCAACGAACATGGCATGATCTGCTTCCTGAACCTTGCAAAGATGTTCAAGGGAACCGAAGCGGAAGATCTCGCCGCCTGATCGTTGCAATTCCTTTGCATGACGGCCGGTTCGCGTTCTTAGGCAACCTAAGAACAAAGGCTCAAATACGAGACTATTGACCATTGAACCAAACCGCCGGAGCACCTGCCCGGCGGTTTTTGTTTTCATGACCGTCTCTTTTATTAAATAAGAACATTTTAATATTATAGATATCTAATATTAAAAGCCGACGAACAGTACCGCGCCTACATCACATCACGCGGGGTCCGATACCTGACCGAGGCTGACAAGTCGCAAGTGCCTGCATTGCTGCCTTTGGCGGCAGAACCTGTTCGTTGTTCAACATGATACGGCGCCGACCACACCTCCTGTGCGGCAGCGCGCGCCGAGGCCGCTATTTGGGGGACGTTAATGCTGGGGTTAGGGAAAAGCGCAGACAATCGAAATATGCTCGATGCGATATCCAGATCGCAGGCAGTCATAGAATTCGATCTTAAAGGCAATATTCTTACGGCAAACAGCAATTTCTGTGTGACGCTGGGCTATGATCTCGCAGAGATCGTCGGCAAGCATCATCGTATCTTCTGCGACCGGGAATTTGTCGCATCGCACGCATACCAGGAATTCTGGGAATCTCTTGCGCGCGGCGAATTTCAGGGCAAGGAATATCGCCGCATACGCAAGGATGGATCGACCATATGGATCGAGGCCTCCTACAACCCCGTCTTCAGGTCAGGCAAACCCTATAAGGTTGTCAAGATAGCGACCGACATCACAGCCAAGAAGATCAAGGCTGTAGAAGATGCTGGCAAACTCGAAGCGCTTTCACGCTCCCAGGCCACCATCGAATTTTTGCCGGATGGCACGATCATTACCGCCAATCCGAATTTCTGCGCCACTGTCAACTACGACCTCAAGGAAATCGAAGGCCGGCACCACCGTATGTTCTGCGATCCGGCCTATGCCGCATCGCCAGCCTATGCCAATTTCTGGCCGCGGCTGGCATCCGGAGAATTCATCTCGGACGAATTTGTTCGTTATGGAAAGAATGGCAAGGAGATATGGATCCAGGCCGCTTACAACCCGGTATTGGATGAGACGGGCAAAGTCGTGAAGGTTGTGAAATTCGCAACCGACGTGACGCCGCGTATGAGCGCCATCACCCTTCTCGCCGATGCCTTGCAGGCACTGGCCGAGGGTGACCTGGTGCAGCGTCTCGATAGCAGCTTCGTGCCCAGCATGGAGAAATTGCGCCAGGACTTCAACGACGTGGTCGGCAAGCTTCAGTCCACCATGCAGACGATTGCTCACAATGCCTCGACAATCGCATCCGGCTCGGGTGAAATCCGCATAGCCGCCGATCAGCTCTCGCAGCGAACCGAACAGCAGGCGGCCTCGCTCGAAGAAACAGCAGCGGCGCTGGAGCAAATCACCACCACCGTGACCGATGCCAGCCAGCGCGCCGGCGAGGCCGGGAAACTGGTGCTGCGCACGAGAGAACATGCCGAACATTCCGGTGAAGTCGTTCAGCAGGCAATTTCCGCCATGGACGCGATTTCGCGCTCCTCCGGTGAAATCACCAACATCATCGGCGTCATTGACGACATCGCATTCCAGACCAATCTTCTGGCGCTGAATGCGGGCGTGGAAGCTGCCCGTGCCGGTGAAGCGGGCAAGGGTTTCGCAGTGGTCGCCCAAGAGGTGCGGGAACTCGCGCAACGATCCGCCGTTGCTGCCAAGGAAATCAAGTCCCTCATCAACACCTCCCGCGAACAGGTCGCCAATGGCGTCGATCTGGTTGGCAAAACCGGCGGTGCACTGCGGGATATTCAATCGCAAATGGGCGAAATCGATGCCAACGTCTCGGCCATCGTCGAGGCCTCGCGCGAACAGGCCAACGGTCTGAGAGAAATCAACCAGGCCGTCAACGTTATGGATCAGGCGACCCAGAAAAACGCCGCTATGGTGGAAGAAACCACTGCCGCCAGCCACGGCCTCGCCAATGAAGCGGACAACCTGCACGAATTGCTGCGGCAGTTCAAAATATCCCGCGAAGGACAGATATCATCCGCCCAGCCGATCGATAAAAGAGCCGCTGCAATAACGAGGCTGACAGCACCACAGCCGCGATACGCAACGGCAAGGTCTCATGGAAATGCTGCGCCCGAATGGGCGGAGTTTTAGTATGCTTCGAAGCCCGGATGCCAATGCCGGCCGGCAACTGGCATTATAAAATGACGCGGTCCGCACGGGTGAAGATTTCGAAGTCTTCACCCCGCACCAGCGCAACAAGCGTGATGCCCGCACTCTCGGCAGTTTCGATGGCAAGCGCGGTAGGAGCCGAAATTGCTGCCATAACCGGACTACCTAGGATCGCTGTCTTCTGAACCATCTCCACCGACAGGCGACTGGTGACGGCAACAATGCCTGTCTTGGCGGAAATACCGGCATTCACGACAGCACCGGCCAACTTGTCGAGCGCATTGTGGCGACCGACATCTTCGCGCACCGCAAGCAAACCATCTTGAGGACTATAAAAACTCGCACCGTGAACGGCCCTCGTTTCGCGGTTGAGGCTTTGTGCGTCGCTCAGTGCTTTCACCGCGGCAACGATGTCATCACCGTGGATCGACATTCTCACGCCGCTGAGATCGGGGACCACGCGAACAGCCTGTTCTATGGATTCGATCCCGCACAGACCGCAACCAACCGGACCTGCCATATGCCGCCGTCTCGCCCGCAGGGCATCAGCCTCGGCATCCATCAGATCCACCTGGACATCGTAGCCCTGCCCGGCTTCTATGACCTCTATCGCCCGGATTTCGCTGCGTGCCGATATGATGCCCTCTGTCAGGCTGAAGCCGACGGCAAAATCGACAAGATCAGCGGGACTAGCCATCATCACGGCATGGGTGCTGCCGCCGTAAGAAAAGGCAACCGGCACCTCCTCCGGCACGGCGCGCTCACCCGTGCTAAGGGCGCCCTGTCGCAGCGCGGATCTTGCGACCCTTCGATAACTGGCTTCTATCGACACGGCGATCATCCCTCCATGACAAGAAGCATGACTTCTCGTCTGCTCTCGATCGACAACAGCGATGCTACTTCTCACCCTCATGTCTAGCCTATCGCCCTGAAATTCGGAATCGATTTCCGCAAACGTAATGAGCGGACCGAGACGCTTTACTGGAACGAGAACTCAGATTTTCTGCCTGCTTAAGAAAACAGGCAGTGGCCAAAAACAAAAAAGCGACCGAAACGGCCGCTTTTTTGTTTTGGATATTGTGTGGACAGTCATTCTTTCGAACCCGCCCGGTGCTTTCAAGCGGCGACGAGAACCTCATGCAGGTTCGTCAGTTCGTAGAGATGCTTTTCAAGCTTGGTCAGATGCTCGTGGTGATGATTGCCTTCCTGAATTTCGGCCTTGGCCAAATCGATGCGCTTCTGCAGCGTGTCAGGGGACATATCGTCAGCCGAAACAGCGGATTCGGCGAGAAGCGTGCAACCTGTCGGAAGAATATCGGCAAAACCACCGAAAACGACGTATTTATGGGTTTCGCCAGAGGCGAATTTCACCGTCACCAGGCCCGGCTTGATCGTCGTCATGGTGGGCGCGTGATTGGCCAGAACCGTCATCTCACCCAGCGTAGCCGGAATGACGACTTCCGTAACCGTTTCGGAAACGAGCAGACGTTCCGGGGAAACGAGATCGAATTTGAAACTGTCAGCCATGGCTATTCACTTCTTTTCAATTACGCGGGCGTCACGGACTTTTATTAAAACGCCGGCAAAGCCGTTCCGGTTTCACCGTCATCGTCGGCAAGGCGCGTGGTCGAACCACGCGCCCGCCAATTCATAATCAGGCAGCTTCAGCAGTCAGCTTCTTTGCCTTTTCGATGGCTTCTTCCATCGAACCGACCATGTAGAAAGCTGCTTCCGGCAGGCTGTCGTATTCGCCGTTGACCAGGCCCTTGAAGCCCTTGATCGTGTCTTCGAGTGCGACGAGCTTGCCCGGAGAACCGGTGAAGACTTCGGCAACGAAGAACGGCTGCGACAGGAAGCGCTCGATCTTACGGGCGCGGGCAACCGTCAGCTTGTCTTCTTCCGACAGTTCGTCCATGCCGAGGATGGCGATGATGTCCTGAAGGGACTTGTAGCGCTGCAGGGTCGACTGAACCTTACGGGCAACCTCGTAGTGTTCTTCACCGACGATCATCGGGTCGAGCATGCGCGAGGTGGAGTCGAGCGGGTCAACAGCCGGGTAAATACCCTTTTCTGCGATCGAACGCGACAGAACCGTCGTTGCGTCAAGGTGCGCGAACGAAGTGGCCGGCGCAGGGTCGGTCAAGTCGTCGGCGGGAACGTAAATCGCCTGAACCGAGGTGATCGAACCCTTGTTCGTGGTGGTGATGCGTTCCTGCATCTGGCCCATGTCGGTTGCGAGCGTTGGCTGATAGCCCACAGCCGAAGGAATACGGCCGAGAAGAGCCGACACTTCCGAACCAGCCTGCGTGAAGCGGAAGATGTTGTCCACGAAGAACAGAACGTCCTGGCCTTCGTCGCGGAAGTTTTCAGCGATCGTCAGACCGGTCAGAGCGACGCGAGCGCGGGCGCCCGGCGGTTCGTTCATCTGGCCGTAAACGAGAGCTGCCTTGGAACCTTCGCCGCCGCCAAGCTTGTTGACGTTCGACTCGATCATTTCGTGATAGAGGTCGTTACCTTCGCGGGTACGCTCACCCACGCCGGCGAATACCGAGTAACCACCGTGCGCCTTGGCGACGTTGTTGATCAGTTCCATGATGAGAACCGTCTTGCCAACGCCAGCGCCGCCGAACAGGCCGATCTTGCCGCCCTTGGCGTAAGGAGCCAGAAGGTCAACGACCTTGATGCCGGTAACGAGGATCTGGCCTTCAGTCGACTGCTCGACGTAAGACGGTGCGTCCTGGTGGATGGCGCGCTTCTTGGCCGTTACGATCGGACCTGCTTCGTCAACCGGCTCACCGATGACGTTCATGATGCGGCCGAGCGTTTCCAGACCGACAGGAACCTCGATCGGGGCGCCCGTATCAGCGACGACCTGACCGCGGACGAGACCTTCGGTCGAGTCCATGGCGATCGTGCGTACGACGTTTTCGCCGAGATGCTGAGCGACTTCCAGAACCAGGCGGTTGCCGTTGTTATCGGTTTCGAGCGCGTTGAGGATCGGAGGCAGTTCGCCTTCGAACGCCACGTCGACAACAGCGCCGATAACCTGGGTAACCTTGCCCGCGCCGTTCACCGCTGCGGTTTTCTTGGGGGTAGCTGCCTTAGCCATTATCCTTACCCTCTTTCCTTACCTCAGAGCGCTTCCGCGCCCGAAATGATTTCAATGAGTTCCTTGGTGATCTGAGCCTGACGCTGACGGTTGTAGGAAAGCGTCAGCTTGTTGATCATATCACCGGCATTGCGCGTTGCGTTGTCCATCGCGCTCATCTTGGCGCCCATTTCACCGGCAACGTTTTCGAGCAGAGCCCGGAAAACCTGAACCGAAATGTTGCGCGGAATAAGGTCTTCCAGAATAGAAGCCGCATCAGGCTCATATTCGTAGACGGCGCTCTGCGTTGCCTCAACCTCTTCCACAACAGGGACTGCGGCAGGAATAAGCTGCAGACCGGTCGGGATCTGGCTGATGACGGACTTGAATTCCGAGTAGATCAGCGTGCAGACGTCAAATTCACCCGCATTGAACAGGGAGATCACCTTCTTGGCGATCTGGTCGGCGTTTTCGAAACCGACCTTCTTCACTTCGCGCAGTTCGATGCGCTCGATGATATTAGCTGCGAATTCGCGACGAAGGCTGTCGTAACCCTTCTTGCCGACCGTGATGATCTTGACCGTTTTGCCTTCGGAAATCAGCTTGCGGGCTTGATCGCGGGCAAAACGGGAAATCTGCGAGTTGAAACCGCCGCAAAGACCACGTTCAGCCGTGCAGACAACGAGCAGATGCACGTTGTCCTTGCCGGTGCCGGTCATCAGCGCCGGAGCGACGTCCGCCTCGACCGCCTTGGCGATGTTGGCAAGAACGGCGCCCATGCGCTGAGAATAAGGCCGGGCGGCCTCCGCAGCTTCCTGGGCGCGCCGAAGCTTCGCCGCGGCGACCATTTTCATCGCCTTGGTAATCTTCTGCGTCGCCTTTACGGAGGCAATGCGGTTTTTCAGATCCTTTAGTGAAGGCATCCGTTATCCGTCCGAGTAAAAGAGCCCTAATTACGAGAAAGACTTCGCGAAGCTATCGAGAGCGCCCTTGAGCTTGCTCTTGGTATCGTCGCTGATTGCCTTTTCCGTGCGGATGGTGTCGAGGATCGCCTTGCCTTCCGAGCGGAGGTAGGAGAGCAGACCCTGCTCGAACTTGCCGACCTGCGCGACCGGGATCTTGTCGAGATAACCGTTGACACCGGCGAAGATCACCGCGACCTGCTCTTCCGTCTTGAGCGGAGAGAACTGCGGCTGCTTCAGAAGCTCGGTCAGGCGGGCACCGCGGTTAAGCAGGCGCTGCGTGGAAGCGTCAAGGTCCGAGCCGAACTGGGCGAAGGCGGCCATTTCGCGATACTGGGCAAGTTCACCCTTGATCGAACCGGCGACCTGCTTCATCGCCTTGATCTGGGCGGCAGAGCCAACGCGCGAAACCGACAGACCGACATTAACGGCCGGACGGATACCCTGGTAGAACAGGTCGGTTTCAAGGAAGATTTGGCCGTCGGTGATCGAGATCACGTTGGTCGGAATGAAGGCCGAAACGTCGTTGCCCTGGGTTTCGATGACAGGCAGAGCCGTCAGAGAGCCAGCACCCATTTCGTCGGAGAGCTTTGCAGCGCGCTCCAGAAGACGGGAGTGAAGGTAGAAGACATCGCCCGGATAAGCTTCGCGGCCCGGAGGACGGCGCAGCAGAAGCGACATCTGACGGTAAGCAACGGCCTGCTTGGAAAGGTCGTCATAACCGATGAGGGCGTGCTTGCCGTTATCACGGAAGTATTCGCCCATGGCGCAACCGGCAAACGGTGCCAGGTACTGCATCGGAGCCGGGTCGGAAGCCGTGGCAGCAATGATGATCGAATACTGCAGGGCGCCGCGCTCTTCCAGAACCTTTACGAACTGGGCAACAGTCGAACGCTTCTGGCCGATAGCAACGTAGACGCAATAAAGCTTGTCGCCTTCCGGACCATTGTCGTGAATGGCCTTCTGGTTCAGGATCGCGTCAAGAATGATCGCGGTCTTGCCGGTCTGGCGGTCGCCGATGACGAGCTCGCGCTGGCCGCGGCCAACCGGGATGAGGGCGTCGATAGCCTTGAGGCCGGTCGACATCGGCTCATGAACCGACTTACGCGGAATGATGCCGGGAGCCTTGACGTCAACGCGCGAACGCTTGGCGGCGTTGATCGGGCCTTTGCCGTCGATCGGGTTGCCAAGGGCGTCAACGACGCGGCCGAGCAGCTCCGGGCCAACCGGAACGTCAACGATAGCGCCAGTCCGCTTTACGGTGTCGCCTTCCTTGATGGCACGGTCAGAACCGAAGATAACCACACCGACGTTGTCGGCTTCGAGGTTGAGCGCCATGCCGCGAACGCCGCCGGGAAACTCAACCATTTCGCCGGCCTGAACATTGTCGAGACCATAGACGCGGGCGATACCGTCACCGACGGAAAGCACCTGACCGACTTCCGAGACTTCCGCCTCGTTGCCGAAATTTTTGATTTGATCTTTCAGAATTGCGGAAATTTCCGCGGCGCGGATATCCATCAGCCAACCTCTTTCAGTGCAAGCTTAAGGGTGGAAAGTTTGGTGCGAAGAGACGTATCGATCTGGCGAGAACCAACCTTGACGATCAGGCCACCGAGGATCGAAGGATCAACGGTAACGGAAACCGTCACATCCTTGCCGGTAACGCTCTTCAGCGCCGCCTTCAGTTCAGTTTCTTGCGCTTCGTCGAGCGCATGTGCCGAGGTGACCTCGGCGGTAATTTCGCCGCGATGGGCAGCAGCAATGGAGCGATAGGCGCGGATCATGCCGGGAACGGCAAACAGACGGCGGTTATTCGCAACGACCTTGAGGAAATTGACAGCAAGACCGGCAAGACCGGCCTTCTCGCAGATTGCGGTGATTGCCTTGAACTGATCCTCGGCGGAAAACACCGGGCTCGCAACCAGACGCTTCAAATCGTCACTTCCATCGAGAAGTGCGCCGAACCTGTCCAGATCGGCTCCAACTGCCTCGACCGCACCCGCTTCCAAAGCAAGCTCGAAAAGCGACGATGCATACCTTTCGGCTACACCGGATGTTCCATGGGAGGTATCTGCCACGGGCACTTTTTCCCTGCTAATCGTCCAAGAACATCAGCGAGGGGGATCCTCCGCATCAAATTCTTGAAATCGTTTCAATTTCCCCGAAAAAGACCGGAATTCCCCCCTGCCTTTTCCCAATTTCGCGGTCCGTCTAGCATAGGACGCCGGGACTCGCAACACGCGTAATAGCGGAAAGCGCCGTTTGGGCAAGGGGGAATGCGTTTAAATTTTCCGATTCCGCCCAGGATGCGCCGCAGGTGCGGCACAAAAGCCAAAAAGCCCGTCTCAGACCAGTCCGAACACGTAGCTCAACGACAGTGCAGACAACAGAAGGTGTACAACCAGAAGTATGAAATTCCGCACTGTTGCGCCTCCATCCGAGAGAATGGAGAGAATGCCGCCAAACACGCTGAGACCGAAAGCCGCACCGAAGGCGAGATAGACCATGGGCTGCGCCAGAAGCAGGGCGGAAGCACCGAGGCCGAGATAAAAACCGGCAAGCGACGAGCGCACAAGCGCGTAACCATCCCGGCGCTCGCCGATCGCCTGCAGACCGAAGGCACGCAGAGTAGCGCCTGGTGCAAACATGAAAAAGAGGCCGATCACGACCGACACCACCGCAGCGCCGAAGGCCAGCTGCTCGCCTAATTCGGCGGGAAAATAAAACTCCATCTCGTTCCCCAAATCATTTTTGCCTGCTGCGTTATGACACGGTCATGACAGCGGGAAAACGTCCCCATTGATAAAGTTCAAAGGAAACTTTGCGGATCGATATCGAGCTGCACATGCACGCTACCCCGTTCCTTCGGGCCATTGGCCAGAAGCGTTCGAAGGAAGGATTGCATGTCGGAATTGCGCCGCCCATGCACCAGCAGGCGAAAACGGTGCCGGCCACGGATAAGCGCCAGCGGCGCTTCCGCCGGGCCGAGCAGCATGATGCCCGTAACCTGCGGTGCTGCTGCCCTTAAACCCCGCGCATGGGTTTCGGCCTCCGCACGCGTATCAGCGGAAACGATGATTGAGGCAAGCCGTCCGAAAGGCGGAAGAACGGCTTTTTCCCGCTCCACGATCTCCCTTTCGTAAAAGGCAGATGCATCACCGGACACGATTGCCTGCATGACAGGGTGTTGCGGCTGGTAGGTTTGCAACAGGCCGTGGCTTTTCAGCCCGGTTCGCCCGGCGCGACCGGTCACCTGCGAGAGCAGCTGGAACGTTCGCTCCGCTGCGCGCGGATCGCCATTGGCAAGCCCGAGATCGGCGTCGACAATACCGACAAGCGTCATAAGGGGGAAGTTGTGCCCCTTGGCAACCAGCTGCGTGCCGATGACGATGTCCGCCTCTCCCTTTACGATCGCCTCCAGCTCCAGACGCAGCCGCTTGACGCCCATCAGGTCAGAGGAGAGCACGATGGTGCGGGCCTCGGGAAAGTGTTTCTCCACCTCCTCGGCGATCCGCTCTACCCCCGGCCCGCAGGCCACCAGATGATCGAAGGTGCCGCATTCCGGGCAATGGTCCGGCGTCGGCTCGTTGTGACCGCACTGGTGGCATTGCAGTTGATTGCGGAACCGGTGCTCCACCAGCCAGCTCGAACATTGCGGGCACTGGAAACGGTGACCGCAGACCCGGCAAAGCGTCAGCGGCGCGTAACCGCGACGATTGAGAAAGAGCAGGGACTGCTCGCCCTTTTCGATGGTTTTGCCGATGCCGCGCAGGAGAACCGGCGAAAGAAACCCTCCCCTTTCCGGCGGATGGCGACGCATATCGATCAGATGCAGATCGGGCATCGCCGCATCGCCGAAGCGCGTATGCAGATGGATGGTGTTATAGCGGCCAGAACTGCCGTTGACCTGGCTTTCCACTGACGGCGTGGCGGAGACCAGCACCACCGGGAAATCCCCGATCCGGGCTCTGACGACCGCCATGTCGCGGGCATTGTAAAAGACGCGGTCTTCCTGCTTGTAGGCCGGGTCATGCTCCTCATCGACGATGATGAGGCCGAGATTGTCGAAGGGAAGGAACAGCGCCGAGCGCGCGCCGGCCACCACCTTCACCTCACCCGTCACCGCCTGTCGCCAGACCTTTTCGCGCATGCGCGGCGACAGATCAGAATGCCATTCCGCCGGCTTGGCGCCGAAGCGGTCGTGAAAGCGATCCAGGAAGGCCGCCGTCAGCGCGATTTCCGGCAACAGGATGAGGACCTGCTTGCCTTGTCGCAGCGTTTCCGCCACCGCCTCGAAATAGACCTCGGTTTTGCCGGAGCCGGTCACACCATCAATCAGTGAAACATGGAAACCACCCTTGCGCACATCCTCGAGAATTTCCGATGCCGCCTGTTTCTGCGGGCCTTCCAGTCGCGGCTCGGCATAGTCAGGATCAGGCTCGGCCACAACGGGCGGCGCGGGCAGAAAAACCGTCTCGAATACGCCCTGCTTGACCAGACCATCGACAACGCTGGTAGAAACGCCGGCGGCATGGGCAAGGCCACTCTTCGTCCAGCCATGGCCCTCGGCCGCCAGCTCCATCACTCTCTCGCGGGCGGGAGTAAGCCGCTCCGGCCTGCCTTCGGTCAGCCGCAGCCCCTCGATCATGGGTTCGGGATCGAAGGCGGCGGGCGCGCGTAGGGCCATGCGCGCCACAAGGCCGGGCGGAGAGAGCGTGTAGGCGGCAACCCAATCGATGAAGCGCCGCATTTCCGCTTTCAGCGGCGGGCACTCGAAACTCTTGGTGATGGGCCGCAGCTTTTTCGGATCGACGCTCTTCTCTCCTGCATCGTCCCACACCACGCCGAAGACCTGCCGTGGTCCAAGCGGCACCTGAACGATGGAGCCGGTCTCCACCACCATATCGTCAGGCACGGCATAACTGTAGGGTCCCGGCGCCGGCATCGGCACGAGAACGGGCACCGTGCGCGTGAGCGACGGCGGGTCGAACAGAGCCCCAAACAGATCGGACGAATCTTTTGCCATGATGTGGCGAACATGCCCCGGCGGAATGAAAAAGGAAACCGCCCGGATGTAATGGCAGACCCCGGTAAAGTCCACGCCAGATGCAAAGCCCAGGCGCAAGCCTTAACCAAATACTGACCATAAGGGCATAGCGTTGGGAGAGGAATGGAGCGCCCCGTGACCGAAATTCTGACTTTTGCCACACCCGATCTCTTGAACGAGCGCCAATCCTGGCTTGCCGCGATTGCCGGTGAACGCCGCCTTGCGGACAATACCGTCGAGGCCTACGAGCGCGACACTCGCCAGTTTTTGACATTCCTCACCGGCTATATCGGCAAGCCAGCTTCAATCGCCGATATCGCCGATCTGCGCCCGGTCGATCTTCGCGCCTTTCTGGCCAGTCGTCGCAGGGAAGGCGCCGGCGCACGCTCGCTGGGGCGGCATCTGGCGGGCCTGCGTTCCTTTCTGCACTATCTGCAAAAGAAAGGTCTGGTGAATGCGGCCGGGGCCACCGCCATGCGCTCGCCGAAACAGCCGAAATCTCTGCCGAAACCGCTGACGGACCGGCAGGCGCTGAAAATAACCACCACCGAGGCGCAATTGAATGAAGAGCCGTGGATTGCCGCCCGTAACGCTGCGGTTCTCTCGCTTCTTTATGGCTGCGGTCTTCGCATCTCCGAGGCGCTCGGGCTGGCTCCGGCCGATTTCACGCCCGACGCCCGCAGCCTTCGCATCACCGGCAAAGGCAACAAGACCCGGATGGTGCCTTTGCTGGCGGTGGTAACGGAAGCGGTTGAGGCCTACAAAAAGCTCTGCCCCTATCATCTGGCTGCCGACCAGCCGCTATTCCTCGGCGCGCGCGGCGGCAAGCTGCAACCTGCCATCATCCAGCGCGAGATGCAGAAGTTGCGTGGCGCTTTCGGCCTGCCGGAAAACGCCACACCGCATGCGCTGCGCCACTCATTCGCCACCCATCTACTGGCCGGCGGCGGCGACCTGCGCACCATTCAGGAACTGCTCGGCCATGCCAGCCTCTCCACCACGCAGATCTATACCGGCGTCGATACCGCAAGATTGCTGGAAATCTACGATAATGCCCACCCGCGCGCATGAAGCAGGAAATGCTTAACCATAGTCATTAATCAGACGTCCAAGCCGCCGTTCTATAAGTGGACTAGAACCGGATGGTACCTATGCAAAGCCTGATAAAGCCACAAAATCTCACCGCCACCCTGATGGGCAAGACCGGCGACACCCTGCTCTGGTTGCTCGCCGCGCTGCACGTCACTGCTGTCGCAATCCTCTTCGCGACGTTGCTATCGTTGGGTGAAGCGCAAGCCGCCGAACAGGAGATAAGCTGCACGGGCAGCGATATTCTCGTGGAGATGCGCAAGAGCGACCCGCGGGGCTTCGCGAAGATCGAACAGGAAGCGGCAGCTATCCCGAACGGCAAGGGCAACTTCTGGCGCATCGAAAAAGCTGGAACGGCGCCGTCCTTTCTTCTCGGCACCATGCATGTCACCGATCCACGTGTTCTTGGCATGCCAGCCGCCGCAACACCCGCGTTTGAAAAAGCCGCGACGGTCATCGTGGAATCGGACGAAATCGTCGATGACAAGAAAATTGCGGCATCGCTGCTGACAAGACCCGACCTCACCATGTTTCTGGACGGCAAGTCGATCACCGACATCCTGTCACCCGAAAATGTCGCACGCCTTGAAAAGGGTCTTAAGGAGCGCGGCATTCCGCTGAGTGCCGTTTCGCGCATGAAGCCATGGATGCTGTCGAGTTTCGTCGCCCTTCCCGCCTGCGAATTTGCCCGCAAGGCCACTGGCCTGTCTTTCCTGGATAAGAAGCTCGCTGAAGATGCAGTCGCGGACGGAAAGCATCTTGTCGGGCTGGAGACCATGGTGGAGCAGCTTGCGGCCATGTCTGAGCTGCCAATGGAATTTCATCTGCAGGCGCTGATCGAAACGCTCGAATTGGGCGACCGCATGGACGACATCATGACGACCATGACCGATCTTTATGTCAGCGGTGATATCGGCATGACCATGCCCATGCTGAAGAGCATCGATCCCAAGAAAGCGTCTGAAAATGACCAGGGCTACGCCGCCTTCGAGCAACGCATCATCACCGATCGCAACCACGTCATGGCGGAGCGATCGGCCCCTGAGCTTGCCAAAGGCAATGTCTTCATGGCCGTCGGCGCTT
The DNA here is from genome assembly GCF_013318015.2 of Agrobacterium tumefaciens. Classification (NCBI taxonomy): domain Bacteria; kingdom Pseudomonadati; phylum Pseudomonadota; class Alphaproteobacteria; order Hyphomicrobiales; family Rhizobiaceae; genus Agrobacterium; species Agrobacterium tumefaciens. The sequence continues at coordinate 2,263,055 of NZ_CP115841.1, forward strand.
TGCACCTGCCGGGCGAAGAAGGCGTAATTGAACTCCTGCGTGCGCAGGGCTTTACCCTCACACGGGTCGACTGATCCACTCGTCTCCGGTCTTGACGGGGCGGACATTGGCGCAAAACGGCCGCATCGTCGCCGGCACGATGCGACGATGAAACGGACCGACGACGAAAAGATAGAGACGCCCGAACAGGTTCTTGCGCCGGACGATAGTCGTGACCTTCACGATCTGCCGACCAGGCTCCTGTTCCACATCGACGACGATACGAAAATCGAGATGGTTGTCGTCAAAGCCGAGCACGGTCCGGTCCGCAGTAGACGACAGCACTGGAAATCCGCCCGCCGAAGTACCCGCCGCCAGCTCGACCGTTCTGAGACCAAAAAGCGATACGAGACGGTTTCGAAGCGCCATAAGGCCGCTGATCCATGCCGGAGGATGATCGAGGAGTAGTCTGCTCACATCGAGTGAACTCGATGCGGCCGTCACCATCTCTCCTTCAAAGCAATCCCGCCAGTCCGCGCCCGGCAATATGTCTTCGCTATCCCGCATCCCATAACCTCATTGCCGCCTTGTATGGCGAGGCTCATCATCACTATTTCCAATCATCCGGGAACGTGACAAACCGCCGCTAATGGCGATTCGAGCGGGTTTAGCTTCAGAAAATACGAAAAGACAGAGAGATAGAGCGTCTTCGCTTTTGGAAAAGCGGGAATGCGTTAGCCGTGCGTCATTCGCTTCAGAACATTGGTGCGCCAGTAGAACTGGTGAACCAGAACTGCGGCGACGTGGCCGGCGATCAATACCCACATCAGCCCCTTGAACGGCCCGGAATGCAATTCTCCTGCTACTCGCGCGCCGAAATAATAGGCCGCAATGCCCGACAATGGCAGGGCAAAAAACAGCGCGTAAAAGGTGAAATGCGCGACCTTCGCGGCGATTTGAGAAGCGCGCGGTTCATTGGCGGGATGCGGCGGCACCCCCTGGAAAAACCGCAGACAGAGGCGCAGAACCGCAAGGGACAGGACGGCAAAGCCGACATACGCGTGAATATTGGCCGAGGAGATCTGGTCCGGCGTCAGCGTTTCACCCCGCCGCATCAACCGATACGCATGGGCCATGCCGTCCGTAAACAACAGGTTGAAGAAGATCAGAAGCGCCATCGTCCAGTGAAGGATACGCTGCGGAACGGAGAAGGAAACTTGAGTGGAGGACGCCATTTTATTGCCTTTTATCAAAAGGTTAGACAGGCTATGGCGCAACTATGCTGAACCCCGGCTTGCATTGCAAGCCGGGGTTCTCTTTATGGCTGAAATTTAATATTGGCTACAATCACATATGGATCGGCTTGAAGAAAGTTGCCAGCGCCGCTTCCTTCACCGCTTCCGACATGGTCGGATGCGCATGGCAGGTGCGGCCGAGATCTTCCGAGGAACCACCGAATTCCATAAGCACGGTGATCTCGTGGATCATTTCGCCAGCGCCGAAACCAACGATATGGCCGCCGAGAACCCGGTCGGTTTCCTTGTCAGCGAGGATCTTCACGAACCCATCAGTCACCTGCATGGCGCGGGCGCGACCATTGGCGGTGAAGGGGAACTTGCCAACCTTGTAGGCGACGCCAGCGGCCTTCAGTTCTTCTTCCGTCTTGCCGACGGAAGCGACTTCCGGCTGCGTATAGACCACGGCCGGAATAACATCGTAGTTCACATGGCCGCGCTGGCCGGCGAGAATTTCCGCAAGAGCGACGCCCTCGTCTTCCGCCTTATGTGCCAGCATCGGGCCCTTCACCACGTCGCCGATGGCGTAGATGCCATCCACATTGGTCTTGAAGTGGCCGTCGATTTCGACACGGCCGCGGCTGTCGAGCACGACACCGGCTTCCGCAAGGCCGAGACCCTCGGTGTAGGGCTTGCGACCGGTGGAGATCAGCACAACGTTGGCTTCCAGCGTTTCAGCCGCGCCACCCTTGACCGGCTCGAACACCACCTTTGCGCCGGTTCCCGTCTTTTCAACGCCCGTCACCTTGGCACCGAGCTTGAAATCGAGACCCTGCTTGGCGAGCAGACGCTGAGCCTGCTTGGAGACTTCGCTATCCATGCCGCCGAGAATGGTGTCGAGATATTCGACGACGGTGACCTTCGCGCCAAGACGCGACCAGACCGAACCAAGCTCGAGGCCGATGACACCGCCGCCCACCACGATGAGCTTTTCCGGAACTTTGGAGAGCGCAATCGCGCCGGTGGAGGAAACGATGACGCTTTCATCGATATCCACCTGGACGCCGGGAATACCAGCAACATCAGAACCGGTGGCGATGACGATGTTCTTCGCTTCGATTTCCTGGCTCTCGCCCTTGTCGTTGGTGACGGAGACCTTGCCGGCGGATACAACCTTGCCCGTGCCCTGGAAGGCATCGATCTTGTTCTTCTTGAACAGGAAGGCAACGCCGTCGACATTGGCTTTCACCACGCTGTCCTTGTGCCCCATCATCTTCTCGAGGTTCAGCTTCGGAGCGGCGACTTCGATACCAAGCGTATCAACGCCATGGGCCACATGCGCGAAGGTTTCGGAAGCGTGCAGCAATGCCTTGGAAGGAATGCAGCCGACATTGAGGCAGGTGCCGCCATAGGTCGCGCGCTTTTCGATCACTGCGACCTTCAAGCCAAGCTGTGCCGCCTTGACCGCGCAAACATAACCGCCGGGACCCGTACCGATTACCACTACATCATATGCCATGTTTCTGTTCCTGATTGATTGCGGGCAGGATTTTGAACCGCCCTGCTTCCGTTTGACCTGAAACTCAGGCCGCTTTTTCCGTTGCGAGTTTTATACCGAGAGCGATGAAGACCACGCCACTGGTGCGGTCGATCCATTGGCTGGCGCGCTGAAAAGCTGCGCGCATGCGAGGCGTCGTCATGAACAGGCTGACGCCGACGAACCACAGGATAAGGCAGCTTGCCATGACGAGCCCATATCCGAACTTGATGCCAACAGGCGTATGCGCGTGAACCACCGTCGAAAAGATCGACAGGAAGAAAAACACCGGTTTGGGGTTGAGCGCGTTGGCGGCAAAACCGAGCGTGAAGGCCTTCAATGCAGTCTGGCCGCTTCTGGCCCGAACGCCATCTTCGCCTTCCGCAGCCGGCAATTCGGTCTTGCCGGCGCGCAGCGCCTTGATGCCGATATAGATCAAGTAGGCGACACCCAACCACTTGACGATGTTGAAGAGATAGATCGACTGGGAAATGATGAGACCAAGTCCAAGAATCGTATAGGTGACGTGGAACATCAGGGATGTGCCAACACCGAAGCTGGTGATGATGGCCTGCTTGCGCCCATGCACCATGGCCTGACGCATGACCATCGCCAGATCGGCGCCGGGAGAAACGATCGCGAAAAAGAAGATCGCCATCAGGGATGCAAGTTCGATCAGATACTGATGCATGGGAAAATCAACCTCTAAAACATCAACACGAAAAGCATCAGCCCAAGACCGAGCATCGAACCGAGCCAGACCAGCGAGCGGATATAGGGCACACCAGCGAGATAAAGTGGAATATAGACCACCCGGCAGATCAGCCAGATCAAAGCGCCGGTGAAGGCCAGCCCGGACGGATCGCCGGCCATGATGACACCGAAGGCGAGCGCAATGAAAGCGGGATAGGTCTCGCGAAAATTCGCCGAGGCACGCGCGGCGCGTCCGGCAACCCTGCCCTGCGGCTTCTTTTCAGCATCCCGCGGACCGGCATTCCAGTCCAGCCCGAATTCACGCGTTGCCGTCATTCCCTGCAGCGCAATGTGGGCGGCCAGCAGCAGAACGCTGAGCCCGATCAGCGGCAAAAAGGGTGACGCGGCAAGAAATGTCGGCTGCACTTTCGCTCTCCTGATGGCATTTCAGCGGGATCGACTTGAAACCCCGCTGAAACGAAAAGCAAGACCGATCAGAGATCGAGAACCAGACGTTCCGGATCTTCGAGGCTTTCCTTGACGCGAACGAGGAAGGTCACGGCTTCCTTGCCGTCAACGATACGGTGATCGTAGGAGAGCGCAAGATACATCATCGGACGGATGACGACCTGACCACCGATGGCGACCGGACGCTCCTGGATCTTGTGCATGCCGAGGATGCCCGACTGCGGCGCATTGAGGATCGGCGAGGACATCAGCGAGCCGTAGACGCCGCCATTGGTGATGGTGAACGTGCCGCCCTGCATGTCGGCCATGCCGAGCGAACCGTCGCGCGCTGCCTTGGCGAGACGGCCGAGTTCCTTTTCGACACCAGCGATGGAGAGTTGATCGGCATCGCGAATGACCGGAACGACGAGACCCTTGTCGGTTCCGACAGCCATGCCGACGTGACAATAGTTCTTGTAGATGATGTCCGTGCCGTCAATTTCAGCGTTAACCGCGGGCAGTTCCTTCAGCGCGTGGGTCACGGCCTTGGTGAAGAAGCCCATGAAGCCCAGCTTGACGCCGTGCTTCTTCTCGAAAACGTCCTTGTAGCGGTTGCGCAGATCCATGACGGCGCTCATGTCCACCTCGTTATAGGTGGTCAGCATGGCGGCCGTGTTCTGTGCATCCTTGAGGCGACGTGCAATCGTCTGGCGCAGGCGGGTCATCTTGACGCGCTCTTCGCGAACCTGATCCTGCTCGGCAGAAACCGGACGGGGAGCAGCAGCAGCGACCGGAGCGGCGGCAGGTGCCGAAACACCCTTGGCAACAGCGGCGAGAACGTCGCCCTTCAGAACCTGGCCCCGCCTGCCCGAACCATCGACCTGATCGGCGGAAAGGTTGTTTTCAGCAAGCAGCTTGCCGGCGGCCGGTGCCGGTGGCATGACGCTGCCAGCAGGAGCGGCGGCCACGGCTGCGGCAGGTGCCGGTGCAGCAGCAGGCGCAGCAGGCTTTGCCGCGGGTGCAGAAGTTGCAGCGCCGGCAGCACCTTCGGCGATCTGGCCGAGAAGGGCGTCGAGACCGACGGTTTCGCCGTTCTGCACGACGATTTCGGTCAGCACGCCGGAGGCGGGCGCCGGAACTTCGACGGTAACCTTGTCGGTTTCGAGTTCAACGAGAGGTTCGTCGGCCTTGACGGTATCGCCGACCTTCTTGAACCAGGTGCCGACGGTCGCTTCGCTGACGGATTCGCCGAGGGTTGGTACGCGGATTTCAGTGGCCATGATCTAGTTCCGTTATTCGGGTGTCTTTTTTGCGGGGCGATGCGGGAGAGTTCTCACTCTCCCAGCGCGTCTTCCAGGAACGCAGCAAGCTGCGCCAGATGCTTGGACATCAGGCCGGTCGCCGGAGAGGCGGCAGCCGGACGGCCCGTGTAACGGACCTTCTGGTACTTGGCGTCGATATGCGCCAGAACCCATTCAAGGTAGGGATCGATGAACGACCACGCACCCATGTTCTTCGGCTCTTCCTGGCACCAGACCATTTCCGCGTTACGGAAACGGGAAAGCTCGTTGATGAGCGCCTTGGCCGGGAACGGATAGAGCTGTTCGACACGCAGCAGGTAGATGTCGTCGATACCGCGCTTTTCACGCTCCTCGAGCAGATCGTAATAGACCTTGCCCGTGCACATGACGACGCGGCGGATCTTCGAGTCCTTCTGCAGCTTGATCGGACCATCCTTGATGACCTCCGCATCGTCCCACAGGAGACGGTGGAAGGAGGACTCGCCTGCAAGCTCCGCAAGCGACGAGGTGGCGCGCTTGTGACGCAGCAGGGACTTCGGCGTCATCAGGATGAGCGGCTTGCGGAAGTCACGCTTCATCTGGCGGCGCAGGATATGGAAGTAGTTAGCCGGCGTCGTAACGTTGGCAACCTGCATGTTGTCTTCGGCGCACATCTGCAACCAGCGTTCCAGACGGGCGGACGAATGTTCCGGACCCTGACCTTCATAACCATGCGGCAGGAGGCAGACGAGACCGGACATGCGCAGCCACTTGCGTTCACCCGAAGAGATGAACTGGTCGAACACAACCTGGGCGCCGTTGGCGAAGTCGCCGAACTGGGCTTCCCAGAGCGTAAGTGCATTCGGGCGGGCAAGCGAATAGCCATATTCGAAACCAAGAACCGCTTCTTCCGAAAGCATCGAGTTGATGACTTCGTAGCGGGCCTGCGTCGGCGAAAGATTGGCAAGCGGGATGTAACGCTCTTCAGTCTCCTGATCATAGAGAACCGAGTGGCGCTGCGAGAAGGTGCCGCGTTCGCAGTCCTGACCGGACAGGCGGATCTTGTGGCCGTCTACGACCAGCGAACCGAAGGCCAGAGCCTCAGCCATCGCCCAGTCCAGCCCCTCACCGGTCTCGACCATCTGAGCACGGTTTTCCATGAAGCGCTGGATCGTGCGGTGTGCGCTGAAGCCTTCCGGAATGGTCGACAGCTTCTTGCCGATTTCCTTCAGCTGCTTCATCGGCACGCCGGTCTTGCCACGACGCTGCTCATCGGCATTGTCGGCGGCGCGCAGACCGGACCACTGACCATCCAGCCAGTCGGCCTTGTTCGGCTTGTAGGACTGGCCTGCCTCGAACTCCTGTTCGAGATGGGCGCGCCAATCGGCCTTGATCTTCTCGAAGTCGCCTTCGGTGATCAGACCTTCCGCAATCAGGCGGTCGGCATAGATGCGGGCGACAGTCTTGTGGCCACGGATGACCTTGTACATCTTCGGCTGCGTGAACGCAGGCTCGTCGCCTTCGTTATGGCCGAAGCGACGGTAACAGAACATGTCGATGACGACAGGCTTGTGGAACTTCATGCGGTATTCGGTTGCAACCTTTGCCGCATAAACCACCGCTTCCGGATCATCACCGTTAACGTGGAAGATCGGCGCCTCGATCATCTTGGCAACGTCGGACGGATAGGGCGACGAGCGCGAGAAGGCCGGGTTCGTCGTGAAGCCGATCTGGTTGTTGATGATGAAGTGCATGGTACCGGCAACGCGGTGACCGCGCAGGCCGGAGAGGCCGAGAATTTCGGCTACCACGCCCTGACCCGCAAAAGCGGCATCGCCGTGCAACAGGAGCGGCAGCACCTTGGCGCGTTCCGACAGCGGAATGATGTCACCGTCCCATGTCTTGGCAAGCTGGTCCTGCTTGGCGCGGGCCTTGCCCATGACGACAGGGTTGACGATTTCAAGGTGCGACGGGTTGGCCGTCAGCGAGAGGTGAACCTTGTTGCCGTCGAATTCGCGGTCTGAGGAGGCACCGAGATGGTACTTCACGTCACCGGAACCTTCGACGTCATCAGGCTTGAACGAACCGCCCTTGAACTCGTGGAACACGGCGCGGTGCGGCTTGCCCATCACGTTGGTCAGAACGTTCAGGCGGCCGCGGTGAGCCATGCCGAGCACGACTTCTTCCAGACCGTCCTGGCCGCCGCGCTTGATGATCTGCTCAAGTGCCGGGATCAGCGATTCACCACCATCGAGGCCGAAACGCTTCGTACCCTTGAAACGCACGTCGAGGAACTGCTCGTAGCCTTCGGCTTCGACGAGCTTGGACAGAATCGCCTTCTTGCCTTCCGGCGTGAAGTCCACACCCTTGTCGGGACCTTCGATGCGTTCCTGGATCCAGCCCTTTTCTTCCGGGTTGGACATATGCATGAATTCGACGCCGAGCGTCGAGCAATAGGTGCGCTCGAGAATGTCGACCATTTCGCGCACGGTCGCGTATTCGAGACCGAGGACGTTATCGATGAAAATCTTGCGGTCGTAGTCGCTTTCCTCGAAGCCATAGGACTTCGGCGAAAGCTCGTTATAGTCCTCAACGGCGCTGGCGATGCCGAGCGGGTCGAGCTTGGCGTGCAGATGGCCACGCATGCGGTAGGCGCGGATCATCATGATGGCGCGGACGCTGTCACGGGTCGCCTGAAGCACTTCGGCCGGGCTGACGGCCTTGCCGGTATCGGCGCTCTTGGCCTCGGCCTTCGCCTGAACCTTCTTCTCGATGGCCTTCTCGACCGTAGCCCAGTTGCCATCAAGCGCGGATACCAGGTCGCCGTTTGCCGGGATCGGCCAGTTGGCGCGCTTCCAGGAGGCGCCCTTGGCTGCCTTCTTCACGTCTTCCGGATTGTCGGACAACGCCTTGAAGAAGCTCTGCCACTCCGGCGACACGGAAGAGGGATCCTCTTCGTACCGGGCATAGAGCTGCTCGATATAGGCTGCATTCGCGCCGTCCAGAAACGACGTGATCTGAAACTGCTCGTTCGCTTCTTGCCTTGCCATTGTGTTCTTGCGGACTTGTCCGTCCGCCTCCTCGATGCCGTTAGGGCCGTTTATCGGCCTGCCGCTTGATTATTGCTGTCTGCCGCCGGGGCGGTATGCCGTCTGTCTGTCGTTCTTTGCGGCTTCGGGCAGCGTGGCGTTAGAGCCGCACCGCCCGTTACCGGTCTCATGTGGTCTCAGCCCTTGAGGACTTCAACCAGCGTCTTGCCGAGGCGCGCCGGGGAAGGCGATACCTTGATGCCTGCAGCTTCCATCGCTGCGATCTTCGATTCCGCATCGCCCTTGCCGCCGGAAACGACAGCGCCGGCGTGGCCCATGGTGCGGCCCTTCGGAGCCGTACGGCCCGCGATAAAGCCAGCCATCGGCTTCTTGCGGCCCTTCTTGGCTTCGTCGATCAGGAACTGTGCCGCATCTTCTTCAGCCGAACCGCCGATTTCGCCGATCATGATGATCGACTGCGTGGCTTCGTCGGCCAGGAACATTTCCAGCACGTCGATGAACTCGGTGCCCTTGACCGGGTCGCCGCCGATGCCGACAGCCGTCGTCTGGCCGAGGCCTTCGTTGGATGTCTGGAATACGGCTTCATAGGTCAGCGTGCCGGAGCGCGAAACGATACCGACCGAACCCTTGCGGAAGATCGAGCCCGGCATGATGCCGATCTTGCATTCTTCAGGCGTCATGATGCCCGGGCAGTTGGGACCGAGCAGGCGCGAGTTCGAACGGTCGAGGCGAGCCTTGACGCGCACCATGTCCATCACCGGAATACCTTCGGTGATGCAGGTGATGAAGGGGATCTCAGCCTCGATGGCTTCGATGATGGCGTCGGCTGCACCTGCCGGCGGAACATAGATCACGGATGCGTCTGCGCCGGTCTTTTCCTTGGCTTCTGCAACCGTTGCGAAGATCGGCAGGCTTTCGCCCTTGGAGCCGGTCCAGGTTTCGCCACCCTTCTTCGGGTGAATACCACCAACCATCTGCGTGCCGTAATAAGCAAGCGCCTGTTCGGTGTGGAAGGTACCGGTCTTGCCGGTCAGACCCTGAACGAGGATCTTGGTGTCTTTATTAACGAGAATAGACATTATTTCCGGTCCCTCAATTAGCCGTTGATCGCCGCGACGATCTTCTTGGCTGCGTCGTCCAGGTCGTCAGCAGCCGTAATCGCAAGGCCCGATTCGTTCAGGAGCTTCTTGCCAAGTTCGACGTTGGTGCCTTCGAGGCGAACAACGAGCGGAACCTGCAAACCGACTTCCTTCACCGCGGCGATAACACCTTCGGCGATGACGTCGCACTTCATGATACCGCCGAAGATGTTGACGAGGATACCCTCGACCTTCGGGTCAGCAGTGATGATCTTGAAAGCTGCAGCAACCTTCTCCTTGCCGGCGCCGCCGCCGACGTCACAGAAGTTTGCCGGCTCCTTGCCGTAAAGCTTGATGATGTCCATCGTCGCCATGGCGAGACCGGCACCATTGACCATGCAGCCGATGTTGCCATCGAGCGCAACGTAAGCGAGGTCCCACTTGGAGGCTTCGATTTCCTTGGCGTCTTCTTCGGTCTCGTCGCGCAGCGCCTTGACGTCGTCATGGCGGAACAGCGCGTTGCCGTCGAAGGACATCTTGGCATCGAGAACGCGCAGATGACCGTTTTCCATGACGATCAGCGGGTTAACCTCGAGGAGAGCCATGTCCTTCTCGTTGAAGGCCTTATAGAGGATCGGGAACAGCGCCTTAGCGTCTTCCGCAGCAACACCCTCAAGCTCGAGCGCCTTGGAGATCGCGGCAACGTCGGCGTCGCTCACACCCTTTTCCGGGTCGATGGCGATGGTGTGGATCTTCTCGGGCGTGTCGTGGGCAACAGCTTCGATATCCATGCCGCCTTCGGTGGAAACCACGAAAGCAACGCGACCGACCGAGCGATCGACCAGCAGCGAGCAGTAAAGCTCGCGAGCGATGTCCGCACCGTCTTCGATGTAAAGGCGGTTGACCTGCTTGCCGGCATCGCCCGTCTGCGCCGTTACCAGCGTGTTGCCGAGCATATCCTTCGAGTGGGAAACGACTTCTTCTATCGTCTTTGCGAGACGAACGCCACCCTTGGCGTCGGGGCCGAGTTCCTTGAACTTGCCCTTGCCGCGGCCGCCGGCGTGAATCTGGCTCTTGACGACGTAGAGCGGGCCGGGAAGCTGCTTTGCGGCGGCTTCGGCTTCTTCGACCTTGAGGATGGCGACGCCTTCAGCGACCGGCGCACCATAGCCCTTCAGAAGAGCCTTGGCCTGATATTCGTGAATATTCATGGAATAATCCCTGTTTGGAGCCGCTTGAAGCGCCCTGCATCCTTATCTGACGCAGGGCGCTTCAAGCTGTTGAATCTACGCATCGTGCCTTCCAAAAATCCAATCCGGTTTTGCGCCGATGCGTCAGGCTATTACTTCAGCGACGGAGCGATGTTGATGCAGGCTTCGCAAAGACCGGCAACAGCGCCGACGGACTTCTGGAAGGCGGCTTCTTCATCCTTGTTCAGCTCGATCTCGATGATGCGCTCGATACCACCGGCGCCGATGATGGTGGGCACGCCGACATACATATCGTCCACGCCGTACTGGCCCGACAGATGGGCAGCAGCGGGCAGAACGCGCTTCTTGTCCTTGAGGTAGGATTCAGCCATTTCGATCGCCGAAGCGGCTGGCGCGTAATAGGCCGAGCCGGTCTTCAGCAGGCCGACGATTTCCGCACCGCCGTCGCGGGTGCGCTGGATGATCTCTTCGAGACGCTCGGCGGTGAGCCAGCCCATCTTGACGAGATCGGTCAGCGGAATGCCGCCAACGGTGGAGTAACGCGCCAAAGGCACCATCGTATCGCCGTGGCCGCCGAGAACGAATGCCGTTACGTCCTGAACCGAAACGTTGAACTCTTCGGCGAGGAACAGGCGGAAGCGAGCGCTGTCGAGAACGCCGGCCATGCCGACGACCTTGTTCTTCGGAAGACCGGAGAACTTCTGAAGCGCCCAGACCATGGCGTCCAGCGGGTTGGTGATGCAGATGACGAAAGCGTTCGGGGCATATTTCTTGATGCCGGCGCCGACCTGCTCCATGACCTTGAGATTGATGCCGAGAAGATCGTCGCGGCTCATGCCGGGCTTGCGGGCGACGCCTGCGGTGACGATGCAGACATCAGCGCCTTCGATGGCAGCGTAGTCGGACGCGCCAGTGAGCTTGGCATTGAAACCTTCAACCGGTCCGGACTGGGCAATATCCAGACCTTTGCCCTGCGGGATGCCGTCGGCAATATCGAAGAGGACGATATCGCCCAGTTCCTTCAGGCTGGCGAGATGCGCCAGCGTGCCGCCGATCATGCCAGAACCAATAAGTGCAATCTTTTTGCGAGCCATCGAATGCTTCCTCTAGAGCTTCAATTCAATTTCACCACGCCACCGGCAGCCAAATTGTCGCACTTCGATTAGCCCCATTGACCAAAATTGGCAACAGATTCTTTTGGCATGAATATTTTCAATCGTTTAGATCATTATTTTCTTACGTAAACGTAAGAGAATGCGTCACGAAAGTGTCAAACTTTCTGCCGTTTTTCATGGTGGAGCACCAGATAATCTGCACTGCGCATCTCAAACAGGCGCGAGGCGGTGCGATCGAACTCGAAACCTTCGGTGCCCTTGCGCTTGCCGAGCAGGTCTTCGGGCATGGCCGCAGCGGAGGCGAAGAGGCGGACGCTGTGATCGTACAGCGCGTCTATGAGAATGATAAAACGCTTGGTTTCGTTCCGTTTGTCGGCATTGAGAAACGGGATGTGGTCAATGAAGACTGTATCGAAACGATTGGCTATCGCGAGAAAATCAGAAGCGCCGAGCGGCTTTTCGCAAAGGTCGGAGAAGGAAAAGCGGGCCACACGGCCGCTGGCGCGCGGCACCAGAATGGAGCGGCCCTTCATCGGTATTTCAGTCGGCGCGACAAGATGGCCGCCGGTCATGTGCCGCCATGCCATATCCATCGCCTGATCCGCCGCACCGTCGAGTGGCGTGACATAGACCGGCAGGCTTTCCAGCTTTTCCATGCGGTAATCGGTGGGGCTGTCCAGCGTCACCACTTCCACATGCTTCTTCAGCAAATCGACAAACGGCAGAAACAGGCCGCGATTAAGCCCGTCCTTGTAAAGATTGTCGGGCACAACATTGGACGTTGTTACCAATGTGCAGCCATTGGCAAAAAGCTCGCTGAACAGCCGGGCGAGGATCATCGCATCGGCAATATCCGTGACGGTGAACTCATCGAAGCAAAGAAGCTCCGCTTCCGCCAGAAGCTGGGCTGCCACTGGAGGAATGGGATCGGCCTGCTTGGTTTCGCCATTCTTGAGCTTCTGCCGATGCGCGTGCACGCGATTATGGACATCAGCCATGAATTCGTGAAAATGGCAGCGCCGTTTGGAAGAGACGGGCGCCATCTCGTAGAACATGTCCATCAGCATCGTCTTGCCGCGGCCAACGCTGCCATGGACATACAGTCCCTTGACGAAGGCGGCCGGGCCAGCCTTGCGAGCGAACATCCAGCCGAGTGCGCTTTTTTTCCTGGCGGGTTTGCGCGCTTTCAAATCGGCAAGGATACGGTCGAGGTGGGCCGCAACGCCGCGTTGCGCGGCATCCGCCTGCAAGGTGCCAGCTGCCGTCAATGCGTTGAGCTGTTCAACGACACTATGGTTGTAGTCAGGCAATGGCTTCATGGAAAAGCGCCCCGGTCGCGGACGGACGCCCGCGACGAATGGAATGGCTTGAAACAGGCGAGGCGATCCGGATGCACCGGAGATGCTCTATCGGCTGAGGCTCAGCGGCTGGCCGCTATTCGTCGTGCCGTCAAAACGCGCATCGGCGCTCTTGTAGACGCGGCCGATCGTATCGCCGGAACGGTTCTTGAAGAGGACCATCTTGCCGGACACTTCCCATGACCCCATCGCCGTGAGTTCGCCGGAGCAGCCACGCGTGCCGCCACGAGAACCGCTGCCGAGATTGGTAAGCGTCAGGAACATGTCGCAATTGGCGCCGCCATTGGAAACGCGCCAGTTGCCGACCATGGATTCCTTGGTGACATCAAGCGCCGTTGTCGGCGGAGCGGCCGACGCCATATCAGTGCCGCCAGGCGTCGCAGAAGCGGGTGCCGACGGGAACTGACTGCCGGAAGCACCACCGGGTGGCGGCAGGGCGCCAGACTGAACGGAGGGAACCGGCTGTGCCTGCAACGGCGGCGTATAACCGGGATTGTTGCTGGTGTTGTTGTTGTAATCGTAGGAGGTACGTTGGCAACCGGCCAGGCTCATTACAACCGCAAGACCCGTCACCACATATCTGAATTGCATATCAAGCTCCCGATTCTCTCGCTTCCGGAAAGACCATGATCAAACAAGAAGGCTGAATTATTACCAAAGCCTTATCTTGCGCAAGCGATGGCTGGGATAATTACCATTTCGGTCGATTTTTACCGAAATTTCCCGCGCCCGGTTGTAAAAAAGGGCCGCAGTCCAAACCGCGGCCCGATAGATTTTCTGTCCAAACGAATCGTCTTCAGACGCGACGCTCGACCATCATCTTCTTGATTTCCGCGATCGCCTTGGCCGGGTTGAGACCCTTCGGGCAAGCCTGCGCACAGTTCATGATGGTGTGGCAGCGATAAAGACGGAACGGATCTTCGAGATCATCAAGACGTTCGCCGGTCGCTTCGTCGCGGCTGTCGATCAGCCAGCGATAGGCTTGCAGCAGAACGGCGGGGCCGAGGTAACGGTCGCCGTTCCACCAGTAGCTGGGACAGGAAGTGGAGCAGCAGGCGCACAGAATGCACTCGTAGAGACCGTCGAGCTTCAGGCGGTCCTCATGGCTCTGCTTCCATTCCTTGGCAGGCGCCGGCGAAACCGTCTTCAGCCACGGCTCGATGGAGCGGTGCTGCGCGTAGAAGTTCGATAGGTCCGGAACGAGGTCCTTCACCACTGGCATATGCGGCAGCGGATAGACCTTCACCGTTCCCTTGATCTCTTCCATGCCCTTGGTGCAGGCGAGCGTGTTGGTGCCGTCGATGTTCATAGCGCAGGAACCGCAAATGCCTTCACGGCAGGAGCGGCGCAGCGTCAGCGTCGGGTCGATATTGTTCTTGATGTACAGCAGCGCATCGAGAACCATCGGCCCGCAATCGTCGATATCGATATAATAGGTATCGATGCGCGGGTTCTGGCCATCATCCGGGTTCCAGCGATAGATCCGGTATTCGCGAACGTTCTTGGCACCATCCGGCTTCGGCCAGACTTTGCCTTCGCTGATCTGGGAATTCTTGGGGAGAGCGAGTTCAACCATATCCAGTTCCTCAAATCAGTAGACGCGAGCCTTCGGCTCGATCTTTTTCGGATCGATGCCGTCGGCAATCAGGTCGGTGTGAACAGGGCGGTAGTCGAGCTTGACATCACCTTCAGGGCTGACCCAGGCAAGCGTGTGCTTGCGCCAGTTCACGTCGTCGCGACCGCCGAACGGACCATCGACGAAATCCTCGCGGGCATGCGAACCGCGGCTTTCCTTGCGCGCTTCCGCGCCGTAGACCGTGGTGATCGCGTTGGCCATCAGATTGTGCAGCTCGAGCGTTTCCACCAGATCGGAGTTCCAGACCATCGACCGGTCGGTGACCTTGACGTCAGGCAGTTCCTTCCAGATGGCGGAAATGCGCTGGCAACCGCTTTCCAGCGATTCCTGTGTCCGGAATACGGCGGCATCGTCCTGCATGGCGCGCTGCATCTTGTCACGCAGCACCGCCGTCGGCGTCGAGCCGTTGGCATAACGCAGGCTGTCGAAGCGATCCATGATCTTGTCGCAGGCAGCCGTGTCGAGAGCCGGAACCGGCGCATCGCGGTCGATGACCTGGGCTGCACGGATGGCGGCAGCACGGCCGAAGACCACAAGGTCGATCAGCGAGTTGGAGCCGAGACGGTTCGCGCCGTGAACCGAGGCGCAACCGGCTTCGCCAACGGCCATCAGGCCGGGAGCGATGCGTTCCGGGTTCTCGGCGTTGGCGTTCAGCACTTCGCCCCAATAGTTGGTCGGAATGCCGCCCATATTGTAGTGAACGGTCGGCAGGACCGGGATCGGCTCGCGCGTCACGTCAACGCCGGCGAAAATCTTGGCACTTTCGGAAATGCCCGGAAGACGCTCATGCAGGATCGCCGGATCAAGGTGATCGAGATGCAGGAAGATATGGTCCTTGTTCTTGCCGACGCCACGACCCTCGCGGATTTCCATGGTCATGCAGCGAGATACCACGTCACGCGAAGCAAGGTCCTTCGCCGAAGGAGCATAACGCTCCATGAAGCGCTCGCCTTCGGAGTTGACGAGATAACCGCCCTCGCCGCGCGCGCCTTCGGTGATCAGGCAGCCAGCGCCGTAAATGCCGGTCGGGTGGAACTGAACGAATTCCATATCCTGAAGCGGCAGGCCGGCACGTGCGATCATACCGCCGCCGTCGCCGGTGCAGGTATGGGCAGACGTTGCCGAGAAATAGGCGCGGCCGTAACCACCGGTCGCCAGCACCACCATCTTGGCGGAGAAGCGATGGATCGTGCCGTCATCGAGGTTCCACGCCACGACGCCGGTGCAGCGGCCATCGGGCGCCATAATGAGGTCGAGCGCGAAATATTCGATGAAGAATTCCGCATTATTGCGCAGCGACTGGCCATAAAGCGTGTGCAGAATGGCGTGGCCGGTACGGTCGGCAGCGGCACAGGTGCGCTGCACCGGCGGGCCTTCGCCGTAGTTCTGCATGTGGCCGCCAAACGGGCGCTGGTAGATCTTGCCTTCGGCATTGCGCGAGAAGGGCACGCCGTAATGCTCCAGCTCATAGACCGCTTTCGGCGCTTCCATGGCGAGATATTGCATCGCGTCGACGTCGCCCAGCCAGTCGGAGCCCTTTACGGTGTCGTAAAGGTGCCACTGCCAACAGTCGGGTGTCATGTTGGTGAGAGAAGCGGCGATACCGCCCTGCGCCGCGACCGTGTGGGAGCGCGTCGGGAAAACCTTGGTGATGCAGGCCGTGCGGAACCCCTGTTCCGCCATGCCGAGCGTTGCGCGCAGACCCGCGCCGCCGGCGCCCACCACGATCACGTCATAGGAGTGATCGACGTAGGTGTAAGCCTTGCCATTCTGGGAAGGTGAACTGATCGATGCCATGGCCGATTTATCCTGCGAATGCGATTTTCAGAATGGCGAAGATGCAAAGACCGCCAATGAGAACCGCGAAAAACGTATTGAGCATCAGAAGAACGAGCTTCGAAACCTCGCCGTGAACGTAGTCTTCGATGATGACCTGCATGCCGAGCTTCATGTGAATGAGGCCGGAAACCAGCACCAGACCCATGATGACCGCAACGAGAGGGTTGGAAAGCGCCGCCGCAACTTCCGGATAGGGAGCGCCGGCATATTTGATGAGAAAGACCACGAAGAAGATCAGCAAGGGCACGTTGGCGACGGCCGTAAGGCGCTGGCGCCAGAAATGGTCGGTGCCTTCCTTGGCGGAGCCGAGGCCACGAACCTTTCCGAGAGGTGTACGCATATCCATGACAGGCTATCTCCTTAGCGCACGATCAGGGCGATGACCCAGATCAGCGCGGTCAGACAGATCGACGCTACAAAGGTCGCCTTGGCGAGTTTCGTGTTGAAGTTCTTCTCGAAGCCATGGCCGAGATCCCACATGAAGTGGCGAAGGCCGCCCAGCATGTGGTGAACGAGAGCCCAGGTATATCCGATCAGGATAAGCTTGCCGATGATCGTACCCATTGCCCAGCTGACCCAGTCGTAATAGGCAGGGCCGGAAGCAAGTGCAATAAGCCACCAGGCGACAAGAAGCGTTCCGAAATAAAGCGCCGCACCCGTGATGCGGTGCACGATGGATGCGACCATCGTCGGAATCGGCTTGTAAATTTGAAGATGCGGCGACAGAGGCCGGTTATTTGTCACGTTCGCCATCAGAACCTCGCGGCGTTTTCCCGTGCACCCGTCAGATCGGGCGCCCCCAAGCAACAGCACATGACGAAAGAATGTGCATTGCACCAACCGCGACGTTTAATCACATGGGAGCATCACGACAAGCACATTTCATGACCGATTCCAATTTAATCGATTGGTTCACGAATTTTTTTTGGAATTTTTTTGCTCGAAAATAAAAAAACGAGCATTTCCAAGATTTACGCCTTCAAAATATTTACCTTTACGTAATTTCGAAATCATGTAATTTACTATTCGTTAACCGAAAAAATCCGGAGAATGAGGCTCATGTTACAGCGTCGAATCGCAGCTCTGGCGGTGATGACTGCAGGCATTATTTTCACGGCACTGCCTCCTGCTGCGGCAGGTGATTTTTATAGTCGCCACCATTATCAGCATCGTCAGTCACAGTTGAGCTTCTCCACGGACGGACTGCCCTCCACGCTTTCCGGCGGCACTTATGTGGGTGGAATATCCGCCTTGAGAGTCCGCGGGAACGGCAATTATTTCGCGATCAATGGTGGGCTTTCGCGACAAGGCGCAACCGTCAATATGGGCGCGCAGCTGGCACCGAAGGCGAAAATCATCAACGTCCGCGCCGAAACGACAGGCGACGCCTGCGATTACCAGCACGGCGTCTGCATCATCAGGCCCTGATATAATCAGACAAAACGCCAGACGGTGGTCTTTTTGACTTCACTGTCCTCCAGGGCCCGCGTCACCGGCACCTGATAGGTTGCCTCGGCGTAAAGGCGCTGTTTGGGCAGGTAGGCCCGCCCTGGATCGCCGACGAGTACGGTCACGCCCCTATCCGCCAGTTCCAGAAACCAAGGCACGAGGAGATCGGCAAAGGCGCGATCATAAAACACGTCGCCCGCCAGCAGAACATCCGCCTCAACCGGCGTCCCAACCAGATTGCGGACGGTAAAATCGATGGCCACACCATTGAGAGCCGCATTCAGCCGAATGGCCGTTTCCGTCCACGGATCGATATCGGCGGCGACAACAGCCGCGGCGCCCGCCTTTACGGCGGCAATGGCGACCAGTCCGGAACCGCTGGCGAAATCCAGCACACGCTTGCCGGAGACACTTTCAGGATGATCGAGAACGTAGCGGGCAAGCCCCTGTCCACCAGCCCAGGCGAAAGCCCAGAATGGCGGCGGCAGGCCGATCTCCTCCAACTCCTCCTCCGTCTTCAGCCACAGCTCATGTGCTTCGGTCGCAAGATGAAGGCGCAATTCCGGCACATGTGGTGGATGCATGATGCCGGTATTGTCGAGAATGAAGCGTTCGGGATCGGTCCTCACCGAAAGCTCAGTCCGGAGATTTCGGTGGATTGGAAAGGCCACCCATGCGGCAGACTTCGAGATACTCCTCTTCCGTCACCGGCTGCACCGAAAGCCGCATGGAGGTGACCAGCGACATCTTTTCGAGTTTCGGATTGGCCTTCACATCCTTCAGCGAAACAGGTTTCGGCATGTCGCAAACGGCGCGGATATCCACGCAATCCCACTTCAGATCGCCCTCTGCGGTCGAATCCGGGTGCGAAAGGGCGCAGACTTCCACGATGCCGACGACATCAAGCCCTTCATTCGAGTGGTAGAAAAAACCCTTGTCGCCGATTTTCATGGCGCGCATGTTGTTGCGGGCCTGATAATTGCGCACGCCGGTCCATTCTTCGCCAGCCTCGCCCTTGGCCTTCTGCATTTCCCAGGACCATTTGAACGGCTCAGACTTGTAAAGCCAGTAATTCGCCATGGCCGGTCACGCCCCCGGATTGTTGAAGACCCAGTTATAGGGCTTCACATCCACGCTTTCGAACAGGCCGGCCTTTGCATAGGGATCGGCATCGGCAAGGGCCTTGGCCGCATCGATGTCGGCAGCTTCCACGATGACAAGGCTGCCATTCGGCTTGCCTTCGGCATCCAGAAACGGTCCGGCAATCTTCAGCGTGCCTTCGGCGTTCAACTTGTTCAGGTGCTCCAGATGAGCCGGGCGCGTGTCCATGCGCACGTTCAGATGGCCGGGCTTGTCTTTGCAGATAAAGGCAAACAGCATTTTCGTCTCCTCGCTGGCGCATGCCTCCCAAAAGTGTAAGCGGTTTTGGGACCAGGACATGCGTAAAAACTATTCGAAGGCCACACTCATTCAGTGGTGATGGGCCTTGTCATCAATTGTTGCATGGCGCTCGCCACGTCCAGATTGCCGTCGATGATGGCCGCAACCGCCTCGGTCACCGGCATATCGACAGCGTGATGTTCGCCGAGCCGGGCGGCAACGGCTGCCGCAAAGGCGCCCTCCACCAGCCCGCCGGACATGTCCTTGCCTTCGCCCCGGCCAAGCGCGATGCCGAAACGCAGGTTTCGCGACTGGTGGCTTGTGGCGGTCAGCACGAGATCGCCGAGGCCGGAAAGACCGCGCACGGTATCGGCCTTGCCGCCCATGGCAACGACCAGACGCGACATCTCGGCAAGCCCCCGCGAAATCAACGCCGCCCGTGCGGAATCGCCGAGGCCCGCACCTTCCACGATGCCGGCGGCAATGGCGAGCACATTCTTCAGCGCGCCGCCAAGCTGCACGCCCGTGCGGTCGGTCGAGGCATAAAGCCTGAAGGTTCTGCCGGAAATCGTGGTCGCCAGCCGCTCGGCGATGACAGCGTCTTCCGCCGCTATCGCCATCGCCGTCGGCAGTCCGCGCGCGATATCGGCCGCAAAACCCGGACCGGAGAGAACGGCGATTGGATGATGCGGCAGTTCCGCTTCCAGAAGTTCCGTCAGCAGCCGGCCGGACACCCGGTCGATGCCCTTGGCGCAGGTAACGATGATACAATCGTTAGCCAGATAAGGACCGTAATGGCGCGCCGCATCGGCATGGGCCTGAGAGGGCATGGCAAACAACACGATGCCTGCATCGGCCAGCACATCCGGCTCAACGGAAAATTCCAGCGCATCCGGCAGGTCTACACCCGGCAGGACAGCCTCGTGAATACGATCAGCCCTAAGATCGGCCATCAGGGACGCATCACGGCCGAGCAGGGTCACGTCATGCCGGTTCTCCAGCGCGATGACGACGGCGAGCGCGGTTCCGAAGGCGCCAGCGCCGATGACGACGATTTTCTCCCGCTGCATCAGGCCTTGGCTCCCCTTTTGCCGAAACCGATCAATGTCTCCGCGCTGCCATCAAGCGGCCAGCGCGAGCGCGGCGCGATCTCCAGCGCATCGGGTTCCCGGCCGCATGCCATCCGCTCCAGACCGGCCCAGGCAATCATCGCGGCATTGTCGGTGCAGAGCCGGTGCGGCGGTGCGACAAAGCGGAACCCGTGGGCATCACAAAGCGCCTGGAGGGTCTGGCGGATTTCCGTATTGGCGGCAACGCCGCCGGCCACGACCAAAGCGGGCTCCGTCTCGAGATTCGGAAACTCTTCCTTAAAGCGGGCAAGGCCACGACCGATACGGTCCTTGAGCGTGCGTGACACCGCCTTCTGGAAGGAGGCGCAGATATCGGCAATATCCTGATCCGAAAGCGGAGCGATCGCGGTTGCCGCCTGCCGCACCGCTGTCTTCAGACCGGAGAAGGAAAAATCGAGTCTCGTCTCGCCGACCATCGGGCGCGGCAGTGCAAAACGGTCAGGGTTGCCTTTCGCTGCTGCCTTTTCAACCGCAGGCCCGCCGGGATAGGGCAATCCCAGAAGCTTCGCAGTCTTGTCGAAGGCTTCCCCAAGCGCGTCATCAATGGTCGTACCCCAGCGCTCGTATTCACCCACACCGCGAACCAGCACGAGCTGGGTGTGGCCGCCGGAGACCAGCAGCATCAGATAGGGGAAGGAAAGACCGTCGGTCAGACGCGCCGTCAGCGCATGGCCTTCGAGATGGTTGATGGCGTAAAGCGGCTTGTCTGCAGCCTTCGCAATCGCCTTGCCGGTCATCAGGCCCACCAGCAGACCGCCAATGAGGCCGGGGCCGGATGTGGCCGCGATGGCATCGACGTCCGCAAGGGTGACACCCGCCTGTTCCAGCGCTTCTTCCACCAGCGTGTCCAGCGCCTCGACATGGGCGCGGGCAGCAATTTCGGGCACCACGCCGCCATAGGCGCTGTGTTCCTCAAGCTGCGACAAAACGACGTCGGACACGATCTCGCCACGTCCGTCCGCATGCCGAACCACAATGGATGCAGCGGTTTCGTCACAGCTTGTCTCTATGCCGAGGATACGAAGAAAGCGGGTCATCAATTCTGTTCGTTCATTGCGATCATGCGCTGAGTTGGTCTAAGACAACTCCGGTAACAATGGATAGACGCGGATGCAAACAAAACCTTTCCGAATCGGCACGCGCGGCAGCCCTCTGGCGCTCGCACAGGCTTACGAGACCCGTAACCGGCTGATGTCGGCACACGGTCTGCCGGAAGATATGTTCGAAATCGTCGTGCTTTCCACCAAGGGTGACCGGATAACCGACCGCGCTTTGTCGGAGATCGGCGGCAAGGGTCTGTTCACGGAAGAACTGGAGAGCCAACTTCTTTCCGGCGAGCTCGATATTGCCGTGCATTCCTCCAAGGACATGCCGACCGTTTTGCCGAAGGGCCTTTATCTTTCCGCTTTCCTGCCGCGCGAGGATATGCGCGACGCCTTCATTGGTCGCACCGCACCAAAGCTTCTGGAACTACCGCAGGGCGCCGTTGTCGGCTCCGCATCCTTGCGCCGCCAAGCGCTGATCCGCCGCCTGCGTCCCGACCTGAGCGTCATCATCTTTCGCGGACAGGTCGAAACCCGCCTGCGCAAACTGAAGGAAGGCCAGGCGGATGCCACGCTTCTCGCCTTTGCCGGCCTGAAACGGCTGGGCATGGAGAACGTCCCGACGGACATTCTCGACCCGAAGGATTTTCCACCAGCCCCCGCGCAGGGCGCGATCTGCGTCGAAAGTCGTATTGGCGACACACGCATGGACGAGTTGCTTTCACCTATCAACGACATACCCACCTACGATGCCGTTACCTGCGAGCGCGCCTTTCTGGCCGCCCTCGATGGTTCATGTCGCACCCCGATTGCAGGCTTTGCTACCTGCCACGGCGAGGAACTTCATTTCTCCGGCCTGATCCTCACACCGGATGGACAGACGAGCCACAGCGTCGAGATTTCCGGTGCTCGCAAGGATGCCGAGGACTTGGGTCGCAAGGCCGGTGAAGACGTGCGCGCCAGGGCAGGCAGCAACTTCTTCGACGGCTGGAGCTGAGCCGATGCGGATCGTCGTCACCCGGCCGCTTCGTTCGGGCGAAAAGACGGCCGCAAAGCTTGAAGCCCTCGGTCACGAGCCGGTGCTTCTTCCGCTGTTTCATCCCGTCCACCACGGCGAGCGCGCAATATCAGCGCTATCGGAGCCGCTGTCGGCCATCGCCGTGACCAGCGCCGAGGCCTTGCGGGCGCTTAGAGATTTCCGCCACCGACTTGCGCCCCATCTTTCGAAACCGCTTTTTGCCGTCGGCGAGGCGACGGCGGAAGCGGCGAGGGAAATCGGCTTCCAAAACATCCTCACCGGATCTGGCGATGCGGTGGCTCTCGCGGGGCTTGTCTCGGAGCATCGCCCCCTAACGGAGAGCACAGATCCATTGCTCTATCTTGCCGGCACACCGCGAGGCGACGTGTTCGAGGACGGCATTGCCGCTGCGCGAATTTCCTTCCGGACCGTCGAGTGTTACGAAATGCAGCCGTCAGATCTTTCAGACGATATGCTCGAAACAGCGCTTGTGAAGACAGCTGCCGATGTGGTCCTGCTCTATTCGTCGGAAGCCGCACGGGCCTTTTTCCGCCACGCATCGTCGGAAAAATATGTGGCGGCGCTGACCACCACACAATTCGTCTGCATCAGCCGCAATGTGCTTTCACTGGTTCCGGAAATCTTCCGCGCGAACGCCGCAGCCGCCGAAGGGGCAAACGAGGCAGCCATGTTTGAACTTCTCCACCGAAAGTCTGGAACCTAATTCAGGCTCGCCTCTTTCCTTTGCCGCCGTCACTGACTAGGTTTAGACTATTGCAGGCAGAAATGAGGTTGTCATGGTATCGGGAAAGCCGCCACGCCACTCCAAGTCAAACGCCGAACCGGTCACCATCGACCTGGACGCAAAAGACGTGAAAGCAATTTCCGCCGACGTGGATGCTGCGAAGACTGATGACAAGACCGGCGAGACGACACCGGCAGCAGCTCAGCCAAACGTTCCTCCCAAGCCAGAAGCAGCCGAAACGTCCAGCCCGGCTCCCGTCTGGGTACAGACGCATAAAACACCCATGGAGCCTGCACCGAACGTTCACAAGGCGGAACCGGCAACCGGCAAGCCCCAGGTGGAAAAACCTGCCGACAAACAGCCCGAGACAGCTTCGCCAAAAGCCGAAGCGAAACCGGTGACCAGCGCGACGACTGACGCAAGCGCTGCTTCCGCTTCCGCGGCGAGCGCGAAGCCTGCGACTTTTGCTTCCACATCGTCGTCCGCAGCATCCGGAAGCGCGACTACTGGTGCAAAGCCATCGACAGGGAAGCCATCCTCCGGACCGGCCAAGCCATCCACGCCACAGCAATCAGAGCGCAAACAGGCGGCAGCCTCCGGTGTGATCGCGGCGGGTATCGTGGGTGGCCTCGTGGCGCTCGCAGCTGCTGGCAGCATGCAATATGCCGGCATTCTGCCCTCGTTTAATGTGAGCAAGACCGGAAGCGATGAGATTGCCGCATTGAGAACCGAGCTAGGGAGCCTGCGTCAGCAGCTCGCCAATGTTCCCGCGGCAGGAGGGGATACCTCGGCGCTGGAACAGCGCATCGCCGCTCTTGAGGGCGCAAAGGGCGAAGCCCCGCAGGTGGACGCACTTTCGGAAAAAATAACCGCGCTGGAATCCGCGCTCACGTCAGAGCGTTCCGCGCAGGCCTCGGCAACGGCGGAGCTGACACGCCGCCTGACTGACGCGGAAACGAAGATCAATGAACCGCGCGACGATATAGAAGTCGCCCGCGCCATTGCGTCGGCTGCACTGAAAGCCGCGATCGATCGCGGTGGGCCGTTCCTCACTGAACTCGACACATTGTCCAAGGTAACCCCGGACGATCCGGCAATCGCATCCTTGCAGTCTTTCGCCGCAACCGGCGTGCCGTCGCGCTCGGAGCTGATGCAGAAATTCCCCGACGTTGCGAATGCGATGCTCTCGGCGATCAATCGGCCCGACCCCAATCAGGGCATCATGGAACGTCTGACGGAAAGCGCCTTTTCGCTGGTGAAGGTCCGCCCCGTCGGAAACATCGAAGGCGAGACCCCCGACGCCATGATCGCGCGCATGGAAAACAAGTTGCGCAACGGAGATCTGCAGGGTGCGGCACTTGAATGGAATGGGCTTCCCGAGGCCGCCAAGACGGCATCCGCCGACTATAAAAAATCTCTGGATGCGCGCATCGAGGTCGAAAACCTGGTGGGAGGCACGTTAAACCGCGCCATCACCAGCACCGGCAAGCAGGGGTAAGGCATGACCAGAATTCTGACTTTCGTCCTCATCGTTCTGGCGCTCGGTTTCGGTTTCTCCTGGCTGGCGGATAGGCCCGGTGTCCTCTCAATCGTCTGGCAGGGCCAGCTGATCGAAATGAGCCTGATGGTCGCCGCCTCCATCGTTGCTGCATTGGTTGCGGCCGTCATGCTGGTCTGGTGGGTCGTCAATGCCATATGGACATCGCCGAACGCGGCACGACGCTATTTTCGCGCCCGCAAGCGCGACCGTGGTTATCAGGCGCTCTCCACCGGCCTCATCGCCGCCGGCGCCGGCAACGCCATTCTGGCCCGCAAGATGACGGCCCGCACGCAGGGGCTTCTCAGCGCTGATCAGGAGCCGCTGATCCACCTGCTTGATGCGCAGGCCGACCTCATCGAAGGCAAATATGACGAGGCGCGGCGCAAATTCGAGGCGATGGCCCGCGATCCTGAAACCCGCGAACTTGGCCTTCGCGGCCTTTACATCGAGGCGCGCCGACAGGGAGCCCATGAAGCAGCCCAGCAATATGCCGAGGACGCAGCCGAAAAAGCCCCCTACCTGCCCTGGGCAGCACAGGCGACGCTGGAAACCCGCTGCCGCAACGGCGAGTGGGATGACGCGATCCGCCTGCTCGACCAGCAAAAAGCAGCAGGCGTCATCCAACGCGGCGAGGCTGAGCGGCTGAAAGCTGTGCTTCTTACCGCAAAGGCCGGTGAAAAACTGGAGAGCGACCCGGTGGGTGCGCGCGAAGACGCAAAACAAGCCCTCAAGCTTGCAAAAAGCCTTGTGCCCGCAGCATTGATCGCAGCAAAATCCTATCTGCGCGAAGACAATCTGCGCAAGGCCGCAGCGGTTCTGGAACCGGTATGGAAGAACGATCCCCACTCGCAGATCGCCGATCTCTATGTTCGGGCGCGCAGCGGCGATACGGCCATTGATCGCCTTAAACGTGCCGAACGGCTTGAGAGCCTGAAACCCAACAACATCGAATCCCTGTTTGCCGTGGCGCAGGCAGCTCTCGACGCCAAGGAATTTGCCAAGGCGCGTGCCAAAGCGGAAGCCGCCGCCCGGATCGAGCCGCGCGAAAGCATCTTCCTGCTGATGGCCGACATCGAGGAAGCCGAAACCGGCGATCAGGGGCGGGTGCGTTACTGGATGGCGCAGGCGCTGCGCGCACCGCGTGATCCCGTCTGGGTGGCAGATGGTGTCACTTCGGAAAAATGGCTTCCGGTTTCGCCCGTGACAGGCCGTCTCGATGCCTTCGAGTGGAAGGCGCCTTTTGGCCAGCTTGAAGGACCTGTCGAAGACCTGACGATCGAAAATGCGATTGCAGCAGCACCGGCAAGGACCGAACAGGCTCCGACCCCGATCGTTGTTGAAGTGGCACCTCAGCCCATTGTTGTGACGAAACCCGCACCCATCGAGGTCAAGCCGGACGTATCTGCCCCGAAGGAGAAAAAGCCGGCAACAAATGAAGTTCCGGTGGAAGCCAGGCCAGCGGATGCGAAGACAGAACCGGTGCCATTTTTCGGTGGTGCACCGGATGATCCCGGCGTCAAGAAACCCGGCGTGGATGCCGAACCCAAAACCCGGCTAAAACTCTTCTGACAGGCTATCGATGTTCAACCAGATCCAGTCGTTTATTCAAAACCTCGTTGGCCAGCATGCGGATGAATTCAGCCCCGATGATCTGAGGGTCGCGGTGGCCGCCCTCTGTTTTCAGGTGATGGAAGCGGACGGCACCGTCTCCAAAAGCGAACGTGATCGCCTTCGTGAGATCCTCCACGACTATTATCATCTCGATGCCGGCAAGCTGGACGCGCTTCTTGCCGCCGGCCAGGAGGCCGGCAAGGAAGCCGTAGACTATTACCGATTCACCACCGATATCCGCCGCCATCTCGATGAAGAGCAGCGCGTGGAGCTTGTTGGCATCCTCTGGGATATTGTTTACGCTGACGGCGAACGAAGCGAGATGGAAGATCATGTGATCTGGCGCGTGGCCGATCTACTCGGTGTTTCCGTGCGCGACAGGGTTCTGCAACGTCAGCAGGCCGCCACCAGGTCCGGACCCGCTGAAGAAAGCGAAAACGAAGACGATGCTGTTTGACCCCTCCAGGCAACAGAGAAAACAACCTTCGCTGCTCGTCATCCTGCATCAGGAACGTTCCACGCCCGGCCGCGTCGGCCAGATGCTGGTGGAAAAAGGCTATCGGCTAGATATAAGGCGCCCCGCGCTTGGAGACGATCTGCCGCAAACGCTGGAGAAACATGCGGGCGCCATTATCTTCGGCGGCCCGATGAGCGCCAACGACCCGCATGACTATATCAAAGCCGAAATTGACTGGCTGAAAGTGCCGCTGAAGGAAAACAAACCCTTTCTCGGTATCTGCCTCGGCGCACAAATGCTGTCCAAACATCTGGGTGGTAAGGTAGAGGCCGACCGTGAAGGCAAGGTGGAAATCGGCTGGTATCCGCTTCATGCGACCGAACACGGGCGATTGCTGATGCCGCATTGGCCGAAGATGGTCTATCATTTCCACCGCGAAGGGTTCGATTTGCCGCGGGGAGCGGAGCTTCTGGCATCGGGCGAAACCTATCCCAACCAGGCTTACCGATACGGAAAAAACGCCTGGGGCCTTCAGTTTCACGCAGAACTGACCCGCGCGATGATGCACAGCTGGGTGGTGCGTGGCGCACAGCGTTTCGGCATGCCCAATGCGCAGGTCGGCAGCCAGCATCTGGAGGGGCGCATGTTGTTCGACACACCGCTCCGGTCCTGGCTTGGCAATTTCCTTGATCTGGTTTTCGAAGGCAAACCGCAGCGCTGAGGCGCGTCAGCGTCAGCGTGGTGCGTCGAGATTATCGATCCTGCGCAGCTTCGAAAAGCCGAGTGCCCAGATGACCGCAACCGCAAGCGTGCCCGCCCCGCCGATGACGACGGCTGGCACGGCCCCGACGACATGGGCCATGGTGCCGGCGCGGAACTCGCCCAGCTCGTTGGACGCCCCGACAAACACCATGTTCACCGCATTCACGCGCCCGCGCACCTCATCCGGCGTCCAGAGCGCAATCAACGTTTCCCGCACATAAACCGACACCATGTCCGATGCGCCCATGACTACCAAAGCGGCAATGGACACCCATGCGGTTTGAGAAAGTCCGAACACCACGGTGGAAATGCCGAAAAACCCGACACCGACGAACATCAGCAGGCCGGCATGGTGGCGGATGGGCCTGAACGCCAGAATGACCGCGACGGTTATGGCGCCGATACCGGGTGCCGCGCGCAGAAGCCCAAGCCCCCAAGGCCCGAGTGTCAGCACTTCCTTGGCGAAAATCGGCATCAGGGCGACAGCGCCGCCGAGCAACACGGCAAAAAGATCGAGCGAGATGGCGCCGAGAACCACTTTTTCCTGCGAGATGAATTTGAACCCGGCCAGCATTGTCTCGAGGCTGATCGCTTTCGCCGGACCCCGTTGCTCCGGTTTGCGGATCGTCACCGCCAGCATAGCGGACACGATGAACAGCACGAGCGCCACGCTATAGGCCACGGAAGCGCCGAGACCATAAAGCAGGCCACCGGCGACAGGGCCAAGAATGGACGCCATCTGCCATGAAGAGGAGTTCCAGGCGATAGCGTTCGGCAAATCCTCGACAGGCACAAGATTGGGAGCCAGCGATTGCACCGCCGGCCCCATGAAAGCCCGCTCTATGCCGAACACGACGAGAATGGCAAAGACCGGCCAGGGAGAAAAGCTGTGTGCCAGCGTCAGGCCAAGCAGAGCCGCCGCGCAACCGGCCGCGATCAGAAGGCATACGGCCATAATGCGCCGGCGATTGTGCCTGTCCGCCACCGTTCCAGTGACAAGGATCAAAAGCAGCGATGGCAGAAACTGGAAAAGACCGATCAAGCCGAGATAAAAGGCATTGCCGGTGACCTCATACATCTGCCAGCCCACGGAAACGCTGACGATCTGGATTGCGAAGGCCGAAAAAAACCGGGCGCTGAAAAAACGGCGATAGGAACTATGCCGGAATGCACCGAAGCGGTTTTCGGCAGAAGGCAGGGACATCGGCTGGGTGCTCTCGAGACAATATGAGAAGTCTGCAATAGAGCGATACGACAAGAATCGCCAGCCCTATAGGCGCAACACTTGCCGGTTCACGAGCGAATGTCTAAATGTCTTGCAATCAAGATACGGAGATATTGATGCTTGCCCTGTTTCAGACCATCGATCTGGCTTTGAACCTCTATACGTGGGTGCTGATCGCCAGCGCCATTTTTTCCTGGCTTTACGCCTTCAACGTCATCAACTCCCGCAACCAGTTCGTGAATGCCATCGGCAGCTTTCTGGTCAACGTCACCGAGCCGGTTCTGCGCCCAATCCGTAGCATTCTGCCTAATCTCGGCGGCATCGATATTTCGCCGATCATCCTGCTGCTGATCATCTTCTTCATCCGCTCCTTCATGTGGAATACGCTCTATCCCATGGTCGCTTGAGCGACCTCTGGCAAAGACACGGCGATCACATACGCCTGTCCGTTCGCCTCACCCCGAACGGGGGACGCGATGCCATTGACGGCGTGGAGCAGGATGCTGCCGGAAATGCCCATCTAAAGGCCCGCGTCAGCGCAGTGCCTGAAGGCGGCAAGGCGAACAAGGCCCTGGTCATTTTGCTGGCGAAAAAACTCGGACTGCCCCAATCGTCCATCACCTTCATTTCAGGTGAAACAGCGCGTAAAAAAATCCTCCGGATCGATACCGACCCGGAGGATTTCGAAAAGCTTTTTAGAAAGCTGGGAGTCTAAAGCAACGGCTGAAATCAGCCCTGCGTCTTGTAGCGCTCGATGGCTTCGACGATCAGCTTCTTGGCAACGTCGACATCCTGCCAACCGCCCATCTTCACCCACTTGCCGGGCTCCAGATCCTTGTAGTGCTCGAAGAAGTGCTCGATCTGCTTCAGCGTGATTTCCGGCAGGTCGGTGTAGTTGTGGACCTTGTCGTAACGGCGCGTCAGCTTCGGAACCGGAACGGCGAGGATCTTCTCGTCCTTGCCGCCGTCGTCTTCCATGATCATGACGCCGATGGGGCGCACATTGATCACGCAGCCGGGAACCAGCGGGCGGGTATTGCAGATAAGAACGTCGATCGGGTCGCCATCGTCGGAAAGCGTGTGCGGCACGAAGCCATAGTTACCCGGATAGGTCATCGGCGTGTAGAGGAAGCGATCGACGATCAGCGCACCGGCGTCCTTGTCCATCTCGTACTTGATCGGCTGGCCGCCAACCGGCACCTCGACAATAACATTCACGTCTTCCGGCGGATTCTTGCCAATGGAAATTGCATCGATACGCATTCGCTTCCCTCATTCGACGGGGTTGGATTTGGTTTTCGATACTGGGAAAGTCGCCGTATTGCAACATGGCTTTAGGCGGATAAGGCAGAATGCCGAATTTGAGGGCATCGGGATTGCGAATGGCCGACCGGAAAAAATGAAACCGGCGTGAAATCACCCGGCTGCGTACTTAGTTCCAGACGAAACCGATCTTGCGCAGCGACCTGCCGCCGAAATCTTCCATGCCCTCGGCGATGTCCCGGCCGCCATGGGAACGGAAAAACCGATTGGCGACCTCGCTATCTTCGAGGCACCAGACCACAACACCGTTGCAGCCGAGCGAGGTCAGCAGCCGGCGAGCTTCCGTGAACAGCAGCGAGCCAAGCCCGATGCCCTGATATTCCGGCCGCAGATAAAGCTCGTAGATCTCGCCGTCATGCGGCAGCCCACGCGCACGGCTTAAGCCCAGCGTGGCATATCCGGCAACCACGCCCTTCACTTCCACCACCAGCATGGTTGCGGAACCCCGGGTCGCCTTCTTCCACCAGATTTCGCCGCGGCGCTCCAGCATCTGCGTCAGCGGTCGGTGCGGGATCAGCCCGGCATAGGCCTGTTGCCATGACAGACGGTGCGCTTCGGCTATTGCGCGCGCATCTTGCGGTTCGGCTCGGCGAACATCTATGGATAACGTTTTCATAACGCGATTCTGGCCCCGACCATGAAAACTTGCCAGCCATAAAGGTTAACGACAGCAAGCTTACCCACAGCCTATTCATGTGGACGACCGAGAAAAATTAACGCATCCTTAACCTTTGACACAAGGGTCTTTCGACTCATGCACAAATAAAACATGCGCATAAAAAAACCCGGCTCGCGGCCGGGTTTTTTCAAATTCTTGACGGGAAGCCGCAATCAAACTGCGAGCTTCGCCTTTTCGAAACGCTTGCGATCGTTGGCGTCGAGGAACATCTTGCGCAGACGGATGGACTTCGGCGTCACTTCCATCAGCTCGTCGTCCTGAATCCAGGAAAGCGCGCGGTCGAGCGTCATGCGGATCGGCGGCGTCAGCTTTACGGCTTCATCCTTGCCGGCGGCGCGGATGTTGGTCAGCTGCTTGCCCTTCAGCACGTTCACTTCGAGATCGTTATCGCGAGAGTGAATGCCGATAATCATGCCGGCATAAACCTTCTCACCCGGCTCGATGATCATCGGGCCACGATCTTCCAGGTTGAACATGGCGTAGGCGACAGCTTCGCCCGAACCGTTCGACAAAAGAACGCCGTTAACGCGACCAGCAATCGCACCCTTGTACGGCTGATAGTCGTGGAACAGACGGTTCATGATCGCCGTGCCGCGCGTGTCGGTCAAAAGTTCCGACTGGTAGCCGATCAGGCCGCGGGTCGGAGCGTAGAACTTCAGACGAACGCGATTACCGCCGGAGGGACGGAGCTCAGCCATTTCAGCCTTGCGCTCGGACATCTTCTGAACGACGACGCCGGAATGCTCTTCATCGACGTCGATCACGACTTCTTCGATCGGCTCCATCATGGCGCCGTTCTCGTCCTTGTGCATGACAACGCGCGGACGCGAAACTGCAAGCTCGAAGCCTTCGCGACGCATCGTTTCGATGAGAACTGCCAGCTGCAATTCGCCACGGCCGGAAACGAAGAACGAATCCTTGCCTTCAGCCTCTTCAATCTTCAGCGCGACGTTGCCTTCGGCTTCCTTGAACAGACGGTCGCGGATGACGCGGCTCGTGACCTTGTCGCCTTCGGTGCCGGCAAGCGGGCTGTCGTTGACGATGAAGGACATAGTAACGGTCGGCGGATCGATCGGCTGCGCGGTCATCGCCTCGGTGACGGAAGGGTCACAGAAGGTATCGGCAACAGTGCCCTTGGAAAGACCAGCGATGGCGACGATGTCACCCGCATGGGCCTCATCGATGGATGTGCGCTCAATGCCGCGGAATGCGAGGATCTTGGAAATACGACCGGTTTCGATCGTCTTGCCGTCCTGGCCAAGTACCTTCACGGCCTGGTTTGGCTTGATCGAACCGGAAGCAATACGGCCGGTGATGATACGGCCGAGGAAGGGGTTGGCTTCGAGGATCGTACCGATCAGACGGAACGGACCTTCTTCAACCGTAGGCTCCGGAACATGCTCGAGAACCAGATCGAGCAACGGTGCAAGACCCTGATCCTTCGGACCTTCTGGGTTGACGTTCATCCAGCCGTCACGGCCGGAACCGTAAAGGATCGGGAAGTCGAGCTGCTCGTCGGTAGCATCGAGGTTTGCGAAAAGGTCGAAAACTTCGTTGATGACCTCTTCATGGCGGCCATCCGGACGGTCGATCTTGTTGATCGCGACGATCGGGCGAAGACCAACCTTCAGCGCCTTGCTGACGACGAACTTCGTCTGCGGCATCGGGCCTTCGGAACTATCGACCAGAACGATCGCGCCATCCACCATCGACAGGATACGCTCAACTTCGCCGCCGAAATCGGCGTGGCCGGGGGTGTCGACGATGTTGATGCGAACACCCTTCCACTCCACCGAAGTCGCCTTGGCAAGAATGGTGATGCCGCGTTCCTTTTCGAGATCGTTGCTATCCATCACGCGTTCCGCAACGCGCTGGTTGTCGCGGAACGAGCCGGACTGCTTCAGAAGCTCGTCAACGAGCGTCGTTTTTCCATGGTCAACGTGCGCGATAATCGCGATGTTGCGAATTGCCATTGTTCAAAATCTCTGAGGTTGGGCGCTACCGTCGTGAGATGCGCCAATTTAGTTTGGCGCGCTCATAACCTTTTTTTTGCAAATGCGAAAGGGGGGCATTGTCATATGCCCCCTGCGCTCAGGTTCTAGCTCAAGAATATGACAGTCTTTTATACGAGGCCGCGCTTCAAAAGCATGGCATCGGGACTTGGCATCTTGCCGCGAAAAGCAAGATAGGCCTCCTCCGGATCGATCGAGCCACCGACTGAATAGATATTCTCTTTCAGCTTGCGCGCCATTTCACCATCGAAGGCGTTGCCGGTCTCCTCGAAGGCAGAAAACGCGTCGGCGTCCAGCACCTCCGACCACATGTAGGAATAATAACCGGCCGAATAACCATCACCGGAAAACACATGCTGGAAATGTGGCGTCGCATGCCGCATGACGATGGACTTCGGCATGTTCAGGGCGGAAAGCACCTCACCTTGTACGACCATGGGATCGCCGACGCTGTCACGGGTGTGGAACGCCATATCGACGATGGCCGAAGAAGTGAATTCCACCGTGCTGAAACCAGCATTGAAGGTCTGTGCTGCCAGAACCTTGTCCAGCAGCGCCTTTGGCATCGGTGCCCCGGTTTCATAATGCAGGGCATATTTCTCCAGAATTTCCGGCACGGTCAGCCAGTGTTCGTAAAGCTGCGACGGCAACTCGACGAAATCGCGCGACACACCCGTTCCAGAAACGGAAGGATAGGTGACATCAGATAACATGCCGTGCAGGGCGTGGCCGAATTCGTGAAACAGCGTGCGCGCATCATCGAGCGAAAGCAGCGCAGGCTTTCCCTCTGCCGGTTTTGCAAAATTGCAGACATTGTAGATGATCGGTATTTCACCGACAGTGCCGTTCTTCAAAGGCAGCTTGTGCTGCGACTGGAACGAACTCATCCACGCGCCGGAACGCTTGGACGGGCGGGCGAAATAATCGCCGAGGAACATGGCCTTCAGGTCGCCCTTGTCGTCGCGGATTTCAAAAACCCGCACATCGGGATGATAGGCGGCGACACCCTTGATCTCGACGGCACGAATTGCAAAGAGCCGGTTGGCCACATCGAAACACGCATCGATGATCTTTTCCAATTGCAGATACGGCTTCAATTCGGTCTCGGAGAAGCTGAATTTCTGTGCCCGCAGCTTTTCGGCGTAATGGCGCCAGTCCCAGGGCATCACCTCGTGGTTCTTGCCCTCCGCGGCGATGATGGAGGCAAGTTCAGCCTCCTCCTCACCTGCGCGCAGCACGGCCTTTTCCCAGACCTGGCCCAGAAGACCGTTCACGGCATCCGGCGTTTTTGCCATCGTGTCGTCCAGCTTGTAGGCAGCAAAATTCTTGTAGCCAAGAAGCTGTGCCTTTTCCTCACGCAGTTCCAGCGTACGGCGGACGGTTGCGCGGTTGTCGGTATCGCCACCATTTTCGCCGCGGGCCACCCAGGCCTTGAAGGCTTGCTCGCGCAAGTCGCGGCGTTCGGAGAAGGTCAGGAATGGCTCGATGATGGAGCGGGAAAGGGTAACGGCAAATTTGCCGTCTTCGCCATGTTCGCGCGCGGCGCCTGCCATGGCATCACGCAGAAAACCGGGAATGCCGGAAAGCTCGTCATCGGTGGAGAGCAAAAGTTTCCAGCTCTTTTCATCCGCCAGAACATTCTGCCCGAATTTGGCACCGAGACCGGCAAGCTCTTCATTGATGGCCGCCAGACGCTCCTGACGGTCCTTCTGCAACTTTGCGCCGGAGCGCACGAAACCCTTCCAGTGCCGTTCGAGAACGCGTTTTTCCTCGCCGGTCAGGGAAAGCGAATCGCGCGTTTCCCATAGCGTGTCGATGCGTCTGAACAGCGCCTCGTTCATGCCGATCTTGGAATAGTGCCGTGACATTTTCGGCGCGATTTCCCGCTCCAGTGCCTGAATGACGCTGTTGGTGTGGGCACCCGCCTTGTTCCAGAACAGCGCCGAAATGCGCGAGAGTTCGTCGCCTGCGATTTCAAGCGCGGTCACGGTGTTTTCGAAGGTCGGCGCCTGCGGATTGCCGGCAATCGCATCGATTTCCTGTTCATGGGACAAAAGGGCGGCTTCAAAGGCCGGAGCAAAATCCTCATCCTTGACCGCATCGAATTTCGGCAGACCGTTCTGACCGTTCCAGGTAACGAGTGCGGGATAGGGCGCGGTCGTGGATGGCATTTCATCTTCCTTGTACAATTCCGGTTTACGCCCATATGGGCATGCCTCCACCGCCAATTCAATATGCCGGAATTTGGTGTGGAAGACATGATCGTCAACACCGCCAAGAATTGACCGGCATGGCGACGGCATGTTTTGATTTCTCGCAATAATATCCCATGATGGAGATATGTATTATGGAGATTTATTCTTTAAGGTCTGCCAATAGTTTCCTTTTCAGGGACAATCCCAAAAACAGCAGACCCGTGGGAAGCCCCGATTTCGGCAAGGCAGCCCCATCCGACGCGGCCACCGGCTTTGAAGAAACGATAGACCGCATCGATTTCACCCGTGTTAGCCCCCGGCAATTGCGGGAAATCGCGCAGGCATATTACGATACCGGAAAAATCAGCCACGATACCTGGCTTGAGCTTTCGTCCGAACTTCCGGCACAGACGCTGAATGCCAATGGCGAGGTGATTGACATTGCCGACGTGACCGACGACACGGATTTCGACTTCGTGACGTATTTTTCTGACCGGATCGAGATTGCCCGTTCCATTGGCACGACGGATGAAGTGGAAAAAATGCAGGGTGTATTGTCTTTTTTTGCTTCGACGTGACGATGACAGGCAATGTTGTTGGACGTCCCGCAATCAAACTGACGAATACTTTACGCAATTTTCGATAATATGATTTATGCGCCATTGCTTATCGTCCGAAACTTAGTAAGGCTGACTTACCAAAAGGCGAAGCATGGGCACACGCGAAAAAGATTCATTGGCATTTTTGCTGAACAGCGGCGCACGCCTGCTGAACAGTGCATTTGAGCGCCGCATCTCGGAAGCCGGACTGGGCCTTACCCCCGGCGAAGCAAGAGCATTGCTGACAGTTGCGGTTATCGATGGCAGCAAACAGGCTGACATCGCCGCCCGTCTCGGCATCGAACCCATGACGATCTGCGCCTATCTCGACAAGTTGCAGTCACTCAATCTGATAGAGCGCCAGCAGGACCCGCAGGACAGGCGTTCCAAACGTATCGTCCTGACGAAAACCTCCGCCGACATGCTGGAAGCTGTCGGTCATGAAATCGACCAGCTCGTTCTTCAGGCCACACAGGGACTGAACGAAGAGGAAGTCGCGCTTTTCCGTAGCTTCCTGCAGACGCTTCGCAACAATCTGCAACCGGAACAGCAGGGCCAGAACGGCTGATCGCAATGTCGAAAACGATCATGTCCAGAAAACGCACGGCTTTGCTCGGAGCATTGCTGACAGCGCTGGCGCCCATTTCCATGTCGATTTACACGCCGGCCATGCCGGAACTGACACGGGTTTTCGCAACCACCGAATCTGCCATAAAACTCAGCCTCTCGCTCTATTTTGCCGGTTTTGCCTTAGCCCAATTGCTTGCCGGGCCGGCATCCGATGCCTTCGGGCGGCGCAAGGCGAGCCTCGTCTTCCTGTCGATCTTTCTGGGCGGTGGTGTGCTCGCCCTCTTGGCCCCAACCATCGAAGTGCTGCTGTTCGCGCGCCTCGTTCAGGGCATCGGCGCTTCCGTTGGCATGACTGTTGCGCGCGCCGTGGTGCGCGATCAGTTCACCGGCCCGGAAGCCTCCAGCATCATGAACCTCATCGGCATCATGCTGGCGATCGGCCCTGCGATGGGGCCGACGATCGGTGGTCTGTCACTTGCGGCTTTTGGCTGGCAATCGGTGTTTTTCCTCATGGCCGGTCTCGGAGCTATCGCCATCCTTTCGGTGGTGCTTTTTCTGCGTGAAACGACGGTGCCTGACAAAACCAGGATCCGACCCCGACACCTTCTGTCTGCCTATGGCACATTGCTGAAGCAGCCGCGTTTTCTTCTGGCCGCCCTGGTGCTCGGCGGCTCCATCGGCGCACTTTATGCGCAAGCCACCATGCTGACCTTCATCCTTATCAACGAAGTCGGCATGTCCCCCACGGCCTTCGGTGTCGGCATGCTGATGCAAACAGGCGCCTATTTCTTCGGTTCGATTGCGTTGCGTTACATCGCGCCTAGACTGGGCGACCGGCGTTCCGTCGTGCTTGGCCTTTGTTTTTCCGGCACGGGCGGTCTTCTCATCATGCTGTCGGTTTTCCTCGTGCCACCATCCTTCCTCTCCATCATGGGACCCGTCGCGGTGGCGACGGTCGGGATCGCGCTGTTGACGCCTTCGATGGTCACGGCGGCCCTCGCCCCCTTCCCGCATATCGCCGGCTCGGCATCGGCCATGATGGGTTTCATCCAGATGGGATCTGGCTTTGCGGGTGGGGCAATGGCCTCGCTCATAGGTTCCCCGCTGACCAGCTTCGGCATCATCATTCCGGTGATGGAATTCGTGGCCGTTGCCAGCTACATCGGCTTTCGCGCCGTTTCCAGAAGAGAGACATGAAAAAACCCGCAGGCGTTGCCACCTGCGGGTTTTTCCAATTCATACTTCAGCAGAATTACTTGCCGAGATTACGCTTCGCAAGGGTGCGCAGGCGCAGGGCATTGAGCTTGATGAAGCCAGCTGCGTCCTTCTGGTCATAAGCACCGTGGTCGTCCTCGAACGTCACCAGCGCGTCGGAATAGAGCGACTTCGCGCTCTCGCGGCCGGTCACCATGACATTGCCCTTGTAGAGCTTCAGCGTCACTTCGCCTTCCACATGCTCCTGGCTCTTGTCGATCAGGGCCTGCAGCATCTCGCGCTCGGGCGAGAACCAGAAGCCGTAATAGATGAGTTCGGCGTAACGCGGCATCAGATCGTCCTTCAGATGCGCGGCACCCCGGTCGAGCGTGATGGATTCGATCGCACGATGCGCAGCCAGCAGGATGGTGCCGCCGGGCGTTTCGTAGACGCCACGCGACTTCATGCCGACGAAGCGGTTCTCGACCAGATCGAGACGGCCGATGCCGTTTTCGCGACCATAATTGTTGAGCGTCGCCAGAAGCGTGGCAGGCGACATTTCCACACCGTTGATGGAGCAGGCATCACCCTTGCGGAAACCGACCTTGATAACGGTTGCCTTGTCAGGCGCCGCTTCCGGGGAAATGGTGCGCATGTGCACATATTCCGGAGCTTCCTTAGCCGGGTCTTCCAGAACCTTGCCCTCGGACGAGGAGTGCAGCAGGTTGGCGTCGACGGAGAACGGCGCTTCGCCCTTCTTGTCCTTGGCCACGGGAATCTGGTTCTTTTCGGCAAATTCCAGAAGGTCGGTCCGGCTCTTGAAAGTCCAGTCGCGCCATGGGGCGATGATCTTGATATCCGGGTTCAGCGCATAGGCCGAAAGCTCGAAACGGACCTGGTCGTTGCCCTTGCCGGTGGCGCCATGCGCAATGGCATCGGCACCGGTCTTCTTGGCGATCTCGATCAGGTGCTTGGAAATCAGCGGGCGGGCGATGGAGGTACCGAGCAGATAGACACCTTCATAAACGGCGTTGGCACGGAACATCGGAAAAACGAAATCACGCACGAACTCTTCGCGGACGTCCTCGACGAAGATTTCCTTGATGCCCAGCATTTCGGCCTTCTTGCGCGCCGGCTCAAGCTCTTCGCCCTGGCCGAGATCGGCGGTAAAGGTCACGACCTCAGCGCCGAGTTCCGTCTGAAGCCACTTCAGGATGATCGAGGTGTCGAGGCCGCCGGAATAGGCGAGAACGACTTTCTTAACGTCTTTCGGGAGTGCCATTATGATGTCCATCTGCATGATGACGGCATCGGGGTACCGCCATTTCCTTGGGATTTCGGCACTTTTACAGTGCAACCCGAAAACTGTGAAGCGATTTTCGGAAAAGATGCCCGACAAAACAACGAATAGGACGAAAGGGCAATAGGCATTTGCGAAAGGTCAGATCCCCGCAACAGCGCGTCATGACTGGAACGAACGAATTGTCACATGCATTATGCGATTTCGCGCTTTAACATGAAGCGGCGCGATCAACTTGAAGACCGTGAATGAAGCCACTCAGGGTTCAGGCAACGTTGCAAACGGCTGGAAACAGCACAAAACGACGCGAAAGGAAAACCTATGACGACCATCCACCCTGCATTCAAGGAAGATAATGTCGCCGTCATCACCGGCGCGGCCTCCGGTATCGGACTTGCCGCGGCCCGGAAATTTGCCGGTTTCGGCATGAGCGTCGTCCTCGTCGATCTCGACGGTGACAGGCTTGCCGCAGCGCATGCTGATATTCTGACCATCGCAAAGGACGGCGAAGCACAGATCGTCGCAATACCGACCGACGTGTCGAAACTCGATGAGCTTGAGGCGCTGGAACG
Organism: Agrobacterium tumefaciens; assembly: GCF_013318015.2. Lineage (NCBI taxonomy): Bacteria > Pseudomonadati > Pseudomonadota > Alphaproteobacteria > Hyphomicrobiales > Rhizobiaceae > Agrobacterium > Agrobacterium tumefaciens. The sequence continues at coordinate 2,302,318 of NZ_CP115841.1, forward strand.
CGCTGTCATCCAGCGTTTCGGGCGGGTTCATGTGTTGATGAACAATGCCGGCATCCAGCCGGGCAGCGCCATCTTCGGGGCTCAGGCCAACTGGGAAAAAGTCATCAACGTCAACCTGATGGGTGTCGTGAACGGCAGCCGGGTGTTTGGGCAGGGCATGGTCGCCCATGGCGAGGCCGCGCTCATCATCAATACCGGTTCGAAACAGGGCATCACCACCCCGCCGGGCGATCCGGCCTATAATGTCTCGAAGGCCGGCGTCAAAGCCTTCACGGAAGCGCTACAGCACGAGCTGCGCAATATTCCGAACAGTGCGGTTTCCGCCCATCTCCTGATCCCCGGTTTCGTCTTTACCGGCCTCACGGCAAATGGCAGGACGGAAAAACCAGCAGGAGCCTGGACCGGCGAGCAAACCGTTGATTTCATGATCGAGAGCATCGCCAGGGGCGATTTCTACATTCTCTGCCCGGATGGCGAAGTGGATCGCCCGACGGACGAGAAACGCATTCTGTGGGCAGCTCAAGACATCGTCCAAAATCGTCCGCCACTGTCGCGCTGGCACACCGAATATTCCGCCGCCTTCACCAGCTTCCTCAAAAACTGATCGCCCGACGCCGCCGCACTTTGAAAGTTGCGGCGGCTATCCACTTTTGATCATCTCCGGTTTTCGTACCAATGTCCCGGCGCGCAAAAACATTGGCAGAAACGCGAATTCGCGTTAAGCAACGGCAGTCTCCAGCTTTACGGGTGCCGCGATGGATTTCGTTCCGAGCCTGCCAACACTTGCCGCCTTCACCGTCGCCATCCTGCTTCTGGCGGTAACGCCCGGTCCTGACATGACGCTATGGATCAGCCGGTCAATACGCGAGGGCCGGGCAGCGGGTTTCATGACCCTTGTGGGCACCAATCTCGGTATTACCGTGCATACGATGCTGGTTGCCTTCGGCGTCGCTGCCCTCATCGTCGCATCGCCGACAGCCTTCCTCATCCTGAAGACCGGCGGGGCCGCCTATCTTGTCTGGCTCGCCATTCAGGCGATCCGCAAGGGCTCGGATTTCGTGATGGTCAAGACCACGGGCGAAAAACAGCAATCTTCACTGAAATCCGCCTTGCTGAACGGTATTTGGGTCAATCTGCTCAATCCAAAGGTCATCATCTTTTTCATGACCTTCCTGCCGCAATTCGTCAGCGCATCCGATCCGCATGTCACCGGCAAGCTTATTTTCCTTGGGCTCTGGTCAATCATCGTGGCGCTGCCGATCGGCATCGGCATCGTCGTTGCCGCCGATGTGCTGTCGGCCTGGCTCCAGCGCAACAAGAAGGTTCTGCGCGGGCTGGATTATACGATCGCCGGTGTATTTTCGCTTTTCGCCGTCAAGATTTTCCTCACCCAGACGCGATGACGCACAAATAAAAAAGGCGCCCGCAGGCGCCTTTCGGATAACTCATCAGCCAATCAATAGCTCATCGTCATCAAGCGTCTGGCCGCGTATCTTGCGGAACATGTCGATAAGATCTTCGACCTGAAGACCATTGCGGCTTTCGCCGGACACATCGAGCACGATTTCACCGGCGTGCAGCATGATCGTGCGGTCGCCATAGTCCAGCGCCTGACGCATGGAATGGGTAACCATCAGCGTCGTCAGCTTGCGCTCGGAAACCACCTTGCGGGTCAGCTCCATCACGAACTCCGCCATGCCGGGATCGAGTGCTGCCGTATGTTCGTCAAGCAGCAACACGTCCGAACCGGAAAGCGTTGCCATGACAAGCGAGACCGCCTGCCTTTGCCCGCCGGACAACAGATCCATGCGGTCCTTCAAACGATTTTCCAGACCGAGATTGAGCGAAGCGATACGCTCCCGGAAGAAATCCCGCCTGCCGCGCCCAAGCGCCGGCAACAAGCCGCGACGCTCTCCGCGAGACGCCGCAAGCGCAAGGTTCTCCTCAATTGTGAGCGCGCCACAGCTGCCAGCCAGTGGGTCCTGAAACACGCGCGCCACCCGCCCGGCCCGGCTGGCGGTCGTTTTGCGTGTGACATCGGCGCCACCAACCATCACCTTTCCGGCCGTCGGCAGGACATCGCCCGCGAGAACGCCGAGAAGCGTGGATTTGCCGGCACCGTTGGAGCCGATCACGGTAACGAAGGAACCATCCTCGATGGTAAGATCGATCTTGGCCAGCGCCTGCTTTTGCAGCGGTGTGCCACGCCCGAAGATGACCTGAATGTCGGAAAGGGAAATCACGATGTTGCTCCCCCGCGGCGCAGTCGAGGCAGGATCAATGCGATGGCTACCAATACTGCCGTAACGAAATTGAGATCGGAGGCCTTGAGACCCAGCGCATCGCTCGACAAAGCGAGCTGGATGGCAAGGCGGTAGGCGATGGAGCCGAAAACACAGCCGATGAGCGCAATCAGAATGCCCCGCGAGCCGAACAGCGTTTCGCCGATGATGACGGCCGCAAGCCCGACGACGATGGTGCCGACACCGGCAGTCACATCGGCAAAGCCATTGGTCTGCGCAAAAAGCGCGCCGCCGAGCGCGACCAGTGCATTCGAAAGCGCCATGCCAAGATAGATCTGGTTGCCGGTCTTCACCCCTTGGGCGCGCGCCATCCGCGCATTCGCGCCCGTCGCCCGCATGGCAAGGCCCGCGTCGCTCTCAAGGAAACGCCAGACGAGCATGACAGCGAGCAATACCAGAACGCCGATAAAGAGTGGCCGCACGAGATATTCGGAAAGACCGAGACCGTAGAACGGCGAGATCATCGTATCCTGATTGAGCAGCGCCACATTCGGTTTTCCCATCACCCGAAGGTTCACCGAAAACAGCGCGATCATCGTCAGGATTGACGCAAGCAGGTTGAGTATCTTGAACCGAACGTTGAGCGTGGCCGTAACGATGCCAGCACCGGCGCCGGCAACCATCGCAATCGCCGTCGCGACCCAGGCATTGAGGCCGGCGATGATCATCACTGCCGCAACGGCTGCGCCGAGCGGAAAGGAACCGTCAACGGTCAGATCAGGAAAATCAAGTACCCTGAAAGCGAGATAGACGCCGATCGCCACGAAGGCGAAGACCAGTCCCAGTTCCACGGCACCCCAGAAAGCGATTTGGCTCACGGTAATGTCCTTGTTATTGCCGCCGCGTCGGCGGATACGGGCACCATTGCGTGCCGCGCAAAACGGGCGGCGAGTGACCGCCGCCCGAAGTCCGGTTTAGTCGATGACCTTGGTGGCGCGCTTCGTCACGCTTTCGGGGAAGGTGACGCCAGCTTTTTCAGCAGCCTTCTTGTTGATCACCAGATCGGTGCCGACGGCAACGGTTGCCGGAATGTCGCCGGGCTTCTCACCCTTGAGAATGCGAACAACGACAGCGCCGGTCTGCTTGCCAACGTCGAAATAATTGAAGCCGAGAGCCGCAACCGCACCGCGCGCAACGGAATCCGTATCGGCGGCATAAAGCGGAATCTTCGCCTCACTCGCAACGCCAGCTGCCGCCTCGAAAGCGGAAACGATGGTATTGTCGGTCGGCACGTAGATCACGTCGGCCTTGCCGACCAGTGCGCGCGTCGCGCCCTGCACTTCGGCGGATTTTGTGGCGACAGATTCAACGACCTTCAGGCCGGCCTTTTCAGCCTCAGCCTTCAGCGCTGCAAGCGTCGAGACGGAGTTGGCCTCGGCGGAGTTGTAGATAAAGCCGATGGACTTGGCGTTGGGCGAAATTTCCTTGATCAGCGCCAGATGCTCAGCAATCGGCAGCATGTCGGAAAGCCCGGTCACGTTGCGGCCGGGCTTTTGCATGTCCTTGACGAGCTGTGCGCCAACCGGATCGGAAACAGCCGTGAAGACAACCGGAATGTCGCGCGTCGCCGCAACGACAGCCTGGGCGGACGGTGTGGAGATCGGCACGATGACATTGGGGGCTTCGCCCACGAACTGACGCGCAATCTGCGCTGCGGTGCCTGGATTGCCCTGCGCGGACTCGTAGAGGAACTTGAGGTTCTCGCCTTCCTTGTAACCGGCTTCGGCAAGCGCTGCCTTGACGCCGTCACGTGCGGCGTCAAGCGCCGGATGTTCGACAATGGCGGTGACGGCAACGGTGACGTTTTCAGCCTTGGCCGGCAGAACGAGGGCGCTCGCGGCCGCGAGCGCCAGAATGAATGCACGCATAGGTATCCTCCAGTTGGTTTCTTATTGCCGTCTTATTAGAAACAAGACCGCCCGAAATCAATCAAAGAACCGTAACGAACCAAGCTTTCTGCCGCGATTGGCGTCGATTCAGTCGTCCGCACCGTGGTTGGCAATCATCATCGCCTCGAAAGCCAGCCTTTCGGTTTTGCGCATGCGCTCGGATTCCGATTTCAGCTGGCCGCAGGCAGCGAGAATATCGCGGCCGCGCGGCGTACGGATCGGCGAAGCGTAACCCGCCTGATTGATGAAATCCGCGAACTTCTCGATCTGCGCCCATTCGGAGCACTGGTAATTCGTGCCTGGCCACGGATTGAAAGGAATGAGATTGATCTTGGCTGGAACGCCCCTCAGAAGCTGCACCAGCATCTTGGCGTCTTCCAGACTGTCGTTCACATCCTTCAGCATCACATATTCGAAGGTGATGCGGCGGGCGTTGGAGACACCCGGATAATTGCGGCAAGCCTCGATCAGCTCCTTCAGCGGGTATTTCTTGTTGATCGGCACCAGCATGTCGCGCAGATCGTCGCGCACCGCATGCAGTGAAATCGCCAGCATGACGCCGATCTCATCGCCCGTGCGGAAGATTTCCGGCACGACGCCCGAGGTGGACAGGGTCACGCGACGCTTGGAGAGCGACAGGCCGTCACCATCGGTGGCGATCAGAAGTGCGGTCTTCACATGTTCGAAATTGTAGAGCGGTTCGCCCATGCCCATCATCACGATGTTGGAGACCTTGCGGCCTTCGCTCGGCACATAGGCGCCGACCGGCGTCGAACCGTCAGGAAAATCGCCGAGCCGGTCGCGGGCGAGCAGAAGCTGGGAGAGAATTTCCTCGGCCGTCAGGTTCCGCACCAGACGCTGCGTGCCGGTGTGACAGAAGGAACACGTCAGCGAACAGCCCACCTGGCTCGAAATGCAAAGCGTGCCGCGTCCTTCTTCGGGAATATAGACCGTCTCGATCTCGACAGGACGTCCCGCACCGCGCGGCGGAAAACGCATCAGCCATTTGCGGGTGCCGTCGTTGGAAATCTGCTCCTCGACGATTTCGGGGCGGGCAATGGTGAAGGCTGCTTTCAGCTTTTCCCTGAGTTCCTTGGCAACATTGGTCATGTTGTCGAAATCCGAGACGCCGCGCACATACAGCCAGTTCCACAACTGGCTGACACGCATCTTCACCTGCTTCTGCGGCACGCCGATCTCGGCCAGCGCCTCGCCCATTTCCTCCCGCGTCATGCCGATCAGCGACGGCTTGCCGGACATGAGATCGCTATTGGCGATCAGGGGAGTTTTGACTGCCAGACCGGCAGGGGCATGCAATACGGACATCACGCTATCCCATCATCCAATGCATCGCACGACCGGCCTTTAGGAAAGGCGGAAAATCGTCTGCATGTCGAGAAAATCAAAGGCGGAGCACTTTTCGCGCATCCGCCTGTCAATGTTGCCGCGCCTTTAGCATCAAACAAGCAAAAACGCAAATGGCCGGTCGATGACCGGCCAATCACGAAGCTGACGAAGCGTCAGGATTACTTGCAGCTTTCGATCTGCTTAAAAGCAGCCGAAATGCCAGAAAGCGAATAGGAATACGAAGTCGCGGTGCCGCGGCCGGACACCGCCTTCACCGTCATCGACTTGCCGCCCTTCATCGCGGCCACGAGAGCGGGTTCTTCGGCAGCATTTTCAACCCAGGCAGCCTTGTCCTTGGTAAACATCACGAAGTTCTTGTTGTCGATCGTGACATTGACCTTGGAGCCCTGCTTCAGCGGGTAACCCACCATGGCCTGCGGCTCGTAGGAAATATTCTGGCCCGGACGCTGCGACACGATGAAGAAGATATCGCCGTGATCGACGCTCGCCGGTTCCTTGGAAGTTGGGATGGAAAGAACGTAGCAGACGGTGCTGTTGCCCGATTTGTACGAATAGGCGCCCCATGCATTGAACTGCTGGATGCGCGTGGGCGACTGTGCAGATGCTACGCCGACGCTGGTCAGCAAAATGGCCACTGCGGTTGCTACACTTCTTACAAACATAGAATTTCCTGCCGGGTTATTGTCTTCCATTGGCCCGAAGCAGCGGCGGGCTCCATGTTTATGGATCGGCCACGTTCAGGTGCGGATCGTCTTTTCTCATTGTGGTCAGGAAGCGGTTACCAAACCGTCAACAACACGTATAAAATGCCGAAAACGTCTTGAAGTGTTACAGATCGGCTACGCCCGCACCCTGAGAAGAAAGGCGTGGCACGCCCTCCCCGTCTTGTCTATGACACACAAATTCAGGCAACAATTTGTCACCTGCCCGGCTCCGAGGAGCCTCGTCATCACAGACGTGTTATTCGGCCTCCTGCTGCCGTTTCAGCATGGCATCCGCTGCATCGTAATGCTCCATCTTGATGTGGGCGCGGATCATCGCAAGCGCGGCCGTAATGACCGCGATGTCGTCGGTAAAACCAACGACCGCCAGCATGTCCGGTATGGCATCAAACGGCATGATGAAATAGGCAAGCGCGGCCAGAATAATGCCCTTGGCACGCAGCGGAGTATCCCGGTCGATCGCGCAATAATAGGCTGCTGCCGCATCGCGCGCGAAGGGCACCTTGGTCATCACACGCTTCAGCTTCGGCCAGAATTTGGCGCGCACGACGCGTTCGCGTTCGCCCTCGCTGCCCGTTTCCCCGGGCAAAAGAATTTCACCGATTTTCACATCATCCATGATCGACGGTCCTCCGGTCACGGTTATTATATGGGAGTTAAAGCCCGCCGTTCAATTCCCACGGCCCGTTGCCGCCTTCTGCATGGCCTCCGCGAGCAGGAAATCCCGCTCGGTAACGCCTTGCGAATCGTGGGTGGTGAGGCAGACCCTGACGCGCGAATAGACGTTGGACCATTCTGGATGATGATTGAGCTTTTCTGCCACGAGTGCGGACTCCGCCATGAAACCAAAAGCCTCCGCAAAACTCGCAAATTTGAACGACCGGACGATTGCCGCCCCGTCCTCGCGCAAGGACCAGCCTTCGAGTTTTAAAAGCGCCTGCCGGATGGCTTCCGGCTCAAGTCTGGGATATTTCATGCATCTTGCCTCCGCTTGACATGCGATCCGCTGTTTCGGACAAACATTAACGCCTCAACGACCGGATCGACGCATATTCAATGAAACATACAGCCGTTCTTTTTGTCTGCATGGGCAATATCTGCCGCTCACCGCTTGCCGAAGGCATTTTGACAAACCTTGCCGAAACCGGAGGCCTGTCTCGCCAACTCACTGTCGATTCCGCCGGCACCGGCGGTTGGCACACCGGTACCGCCCCGGATCGCAGATCCATCGCAATCGCCCGCAAGCATGGCATCGATATTTCCCTGCAGCGTGCGCGGCAGGTCAGCCAGGCCGATTTCGAGACCTTCGATCTCATCCTTGCCATGGACGGAGGAAATCTCGCGAAACTGCTCCGAAAGGCGCCCGAAAACCGGAAGCACAAAATCCACCTGTTCCTGGACTACGCTTCGGGACGCCACGAAAACGTGCCCGATCCCTACTTCGGTGGCGACGACGGATTTCTGGTCGTCTACAACATGCTTTTTGCGGGATGCAGCTCGTTGCTCGAGAAGATGGCGCTGGACCGCGCTTCGTGAAGCGGGAACACCTCTTCCACGATGTAGGGTCCGCCACCCACCGATTCCTTGGACGACATCAGCACGAAACGACCGACCGTGAAGGCGGATGTGCGGAAATTGCCGCGCCCGGAAAGATACTGCACCACATCGTCCAGCCGTGAAGAGCGCAACCGCGCCAGCGTCACATGCGGCATGAACTTGCGCGGATCCGGCGGCAGGCCGATCCTCTGACAGATCCTCTCGACCTCCGCCTGAAGCGCATTCATTTCCGGCGAGGGGGAAACCCCCGCCCAGATCGAATGCGGTTTCTTGGAGCCGAAGGAACCCATCCCGTTGAGACTGAGCTGGAATTCCGGCCTGTCGATCCGGTCCAGCCTGTCAACGACCTCATCGGCGGTTCTCCCGTCGATATCGCCGATAAAACGCAGGGTTATGTGATAATTCTCCACATCGATCCACCGGGCTCCCGGCAGACCACCGCGCAACAATGACAGGCTCATAGCCGCATTGCGCGGAATTTCGAGGGCGATAAACAGTCTCGGCATGGCGAGCTCCCCGAATCTCTTGGCAGAACAAGCATAGCGAATCATGCAATGCAGGCGGGCGCAAGTGCTTATTTTTTTTGCGCACCGATTGTCTTGATGAAGCTTTCAACAGTCGGCAAAGATTTCTCCACCATCATCGCCACACCCTGCGTATTGGGATGCATCTTGTCCTCCAGCTTCAACTTATCATCCGTCACCACGCCATCCAGAAAAAACGGATAAAGCGGCAGGTTGTATTTTTCTGCAAGCTTCGGATAGATCGGGTTGAAGCGCTTGGCGTAATCGTCACCCATGTTCGGCGGTGCCATAATGCCGACTAGCAGCACCGCTATGTTGCGTTTCTGAAAGCCGGAAATGATGGCGTCGAGGTTCTTTTCCGTCTGTTCCGGCGCAATACCGCGCAACGCATCATTGGCGCCGAGTTCCAGAATGACCCCGTCCGTGCCATCGGGAACCGACCACTCCGCCCGAGCCAGACCGCCTGAGGACGTATCGCCGGACACACCGGCATTGGTGACGGTAACATTAACGCCCTTGGCCTTTAATGCAGCTTCAAGCTGTGCCGTATAGCCATCGGTGGGGGGTAACTGGTAACCCGCCATGAGACTGTCGCCCAGGCCAACCAGTTGCAATGTCCGCTCCTGCGCCATGACCGCCGAGGCGGAAAAGGCGGCTGCGAAAATGACGATGAAGTGAAACAGGGCAGCTTTAAATCTCATCACGGCTTTCCTAACTTGGTTTGCATTGTCTGAAATACCGTCCGCATCGACACCGCCAGACTGTTTTCATCATATATAGGAACGAGAATTGTGACGAAAAGCATCATAGAGCTTAAGAAGGCCGACCTCACGCTCGGCAACGCCGCCGCCTCCGTTCACGTTCTCAAGAGCATCGATCTTGCCATTGGCGAAAGCGAGGCGGTGGGCATCGTCGGCCCTTCCGGTTCGGGAAAATCGACGCTTCTCATGGTGCTTGCCGGTCTCGAAAGGCTGGATAGCGGCGAGATCGTCATAGCGGGCACGGAATTGCATAAGCTCGGCGAGGATGCTCTCGCGGATTTCCGCGGCAAGAATATCGGCATCGTTTTCCAGTCTTTCCACCTCATCGCCAATATGACGGCGCTGGAAAACGTAGCCGTTCCGCTGGAACTGGCCAACGTGCCTAACCCCTTCGAGATCGCCAAACGGGAACTCGTTGCTGTCGGTCTCGGCGAACGCCTCAACCATTATCCCGGCCAGCTCTCCGGTGGCGAACAGCAGCGTGTTGCGATCGCCCGCGCGCTTGCACCCTCCCCCGCCGTGTTGATCGCAGACGAACCGACCGGCAATCTGGATGCGGATACGGGCCAGCAGATCGCCGATCTTCTTTTCTCAAAACAGGCCGAACGCGGCATGACGATGATCCTTGTCACGCATGATCCGTCACTGGCCGCCCGTTGCTCAAGACAGATCAAGGTGCGCTCCGGCGAGATAGAGGGTGACAGCGCCGCTGCCCATATGGCCCGGGCGGTATCGGCATGATCGGCTCCATTCTCCCGTCTGTTGCCAACATCAAAAACGCATTGAGGCTCGCGCGGCGCGAAATTCGCGGCGGCCTTCGTGGCTTCTATATTTTCCTCGCCTGCATCGCGCTCGGAACCGGCGCCATTGCCGCCGTTAACTCCGTGTCACGCGCCGTCACCAGCGCGATTGCGACGGAAGGCCAATCGATACTGGCTGGCGATGTGCGCTTCGAGCTGCGCAACAGGGAGGCAACCGCAGAGGAACGGGCCTACCTCGATGGCCTCGGCAAAATTGCGGTTTCCACCGGGCTGCGCTCCATGGCGCGCCTTGCCGATGGTTCCGAACAGACGCTGACGGAAGTGAAGGCCGTAGACGGCGCCTATCCGCTTTACGGCGCGTTCGTGGCAGATCCAAACCGGCCTCTGAGCGAGCTTCTGGCTGCGAACGGCGATACCTATGGCGCCGTGGCCGCGCCGCTTCTCCTGGAGCGGCTGGGCATCAAGGTCGGCGACGACATCCTTCTCGGTAATGTGAAGCTGAAACTGACCGGCACGGTTGTCGACGAGCCGGATGCCCTGTCCGACGGCTTCGGTTTTGCCCCAAGGCTGATGGTCAGCCGCGATGCGCTTTTCGCCTCAGGCCTCGTTCAGAACGGAAGTCTGGTCGAACACGCCTACAAGATCATGCTGAACGATCCTGCAGCGCGGGCAACGATGACCGATGCGGCCAACAAGACGTTTCCCGATGCCGGCTGGTCCATCCGCACGAGTGACCGGGCAGCGCCATCGCTTACCGAAAACGTCAACCGCTTCTCGCAATTCCTGACGCTGGTGGGCCTGACTGCCCTCATCGTTGGCGGCGTCGGCGTTGCGAACGCCGTTCGCGCGTTCCTCGATTCCAAGCGCACCACGATCGCCTCGCTGAAATGCCTCGGCGCGCCGGCTTCCGTGGTCACCATGACCTATCTCTTCCAGATCGTGTTCATTGCCGCCGTTGGCATCATCATAGGCCTCGCTGTGGGCGCCATCGCCCCGCTGATCGCCATGCGGTTTCTGGAGGGTGTGCTTCCGGTACCGAAAGAGCTTGCCTTCTATCCGGCAGCACTTGGTCTTGCCGCCCTGTTCGGCATCTTGACGACACTTGCCTTCGCCATCGTGCCACTCGGCCAGGCGCGCGAAGTTCCCGCGACCGCCCTTTTTCGAGAGCAGGGGTTCGAGGAGGGCAGCTGGCCGTCCTGGCCTTATCTCGCCGTGACGGGCTTGTTGTTGGCTGCGCTGGCCGTACTTGCCATTTTTTCGGCAGAAGAACGTTTCATCGCCTTGGTTTTCCTTGCCGCCATCGCCTTCGCGTTTGTGGTGCTGCGACTGGTGGCGTCAGGCGTCAAGGCCATCGCCAAACGCAGCCCGCGCGTTCATTCCGCCGCCCTTCGCCTGGCGATCGGCAATATTCACCGGCCGGGTGCGCTCACCCCCTCCGTCGTTCTCTCCCTCGGCCTCGGGCTGACGTTGCTGGTGACCCTGACGCTTATCGACGGCAATCTGCGCCGCGAACTGACCGACAGCCTGCCGGAACGAGCGCCGAATTTCTTCTTCGTGGATATTCAGGGCACCGAGTTGCAGGGCTTCCGCGATCTTCTCAGGCAAGAAGCGCCTCAGGGCACGCTGACCGAGGTGCCGATGCTGCGCGGCCGCATTCTGGCTCTTAATGGCGAGGACGTGACGAAGATAGATGTGCCGCCATCCGGCCGCTGGCTGCTGCGCGGTGATCGGGGCATAACCTATTCGCAGGATGCTCCCGAAAACGCCAAGCTGACCGAAGGAACATGGTGGGGACCGGATTATAGCGGCGAGCCGCTGGTCTCTTTTGCGGCGAAAGAGGCGCAGGAACTGGGCCTCAAGATCGGCGACACCGTTACCGTCAACGTGCTCGGCCGCAGCATCACGGCAAAGATCGCCAATCTGCGCAATGTCGAATGGGAATCGCTGTCGATCAATTTCGTCATGGTGTTTTCACCCAATACCTTCCGTGGCGCACCACATGCCTGGCTTGCCACACTCGCCGACCCCTCCGCATCCGCAAGCGAGGAGGGCCAGATATTGCGCGCCGTTACCAATGCCTACCCGACGATAACAAGCGTACGCGTGAAGGACGCGCTCGATGTGGTCAACCGGCTGGTCGGCCAGCTTGCCACCGCAATTCGTGCCGCAGCGGCCGTTGCGCTCATAGCCTCCGTCCTCGTCCTCGCTGGCGCTCTTGCCGCCGGAAACCGTGCCCGCACCCATGATGCGGTCATCCTGAAAACACTGGGCGGTACACGCAGCCTGCTGATCCGCGCCTTCTCTTATGAATATATGATGCTCGGTCTCGCCACCGCCGTTTTTGCGCTTTTCGCCGGCGGCGTCTCCGCCTGGTTCGTCATTTCCCGCATCATGAAGCTGCCCTCCAGTTTCCTGCCGGATGTGGCGATCGGCACGGTCGTCGTCGCCCTCGTCATGACGGTAGGCATCGGCCTCATGGGCACATGGCGAATTCTCGGGCAGAAGGCCGCTCCGGTTTTGCGGCAGGCGGGTGAATAATCTTCGGTTGTGCGCTGCTTAACTTTAACGATTAATTCTTTGTAATGATCGCTGAAACGTGAGCGCTTTTCGCGCATATGGTGTCTTTTCGACTGCAAAAGGCCTTGTATCGGACACGTTCTGCCATCATATTCTTGGGCAGGCTTGCTGAAGCTCCGCAGCGGCGCCCGGGAGGTATCCCGACACCGTAGCAATTACGGAGCTCAAAAGAGGAAACAATGGCTGACTTCAATAACTACCAGAACCGCATGGCCCAGACCCGTGCACAGACTGGTGCGATGATCGATGAAGGTCTTCGCGCCTACATGCTTAAGGTTTACAACCTTATGGCACTGGCTCTGGTCATCACCGGTGTTGCTGCGTTCGCTACCTTCACGCTCGCGACCACCAATCCGGCTTTCGCCCAGTTGCTCTATGCATCGCCGTTGCGCTGGGTTGTGATGCTCGCACCGCTCGGACTGGTGTTCTTTCTTAGCTTCCGTATCCAGAACATGAGCGTTTCTGCTGCCCAGATGACCTTCTGGGTCTATGCGGCGCTGATGGGCGTGTCCCTGTCTTCGATCTTCCTGGTCTATACCGGCCAGAGCGTCGTACAGACGTTCTTCGTGACCGCTGCCTCGTTCGGCGCGCTCTCGCTTTACGGTTACACCACGAAGAAAGACCTTTCGGGCATGGGTTCGTTCCTGATCATGGGTCTGTTCGGCCTGATCATCGCGTCCATCGTCAACATCTTCCTCCCCTCTTCCGCGCTTCAGTTCGCGATCTCCGCGATTGGCGTGCTGATCTTCGCTGGCCTCACCGCCTATGACACGCAGAAGATCAAGGAAATGTATTTCGATGGCGACGAAGTTGCCGTGGCTGGCCGCAAGGCGATCATGGGTGCGCTGACGCTCTATCTCGACTTCATCAATCTGTTCATGTTCCTCCTGCAGTTCATGGGCAACCGTGACAAGTAAGGGCAGCAACCCAACTGGCAAACATGCAAAAGGCGGCCATTCGGCCGCCTTTTTATTTACCGAAATTCGAGACTTGATCGCCTCTCCACCCGCGTGTCCGCACGAAGCTGCGGCAGGGTAGCTCGTCCCGTCTCATCTCACTCGATGAGCTTCAGGACCTTGTCGAAAACCTTGAGAACCTGCGGCAGCTCGTGGCCACGTTTGAGAATGCGGCCATCCGTATTCACCACGCAATAGGCCCCCTGTTTCGCCGCCAGCTTGGGGTTCTTCTCGATCCTGTAGAGCGGCATTTCACCCGAGCGTTTAAAGACTGAAAATACCGCCTTTTCCCTCAAGTGGTCGATGGCATAGTCGCGCCACTCGCCCTCTCCCACCATGCGGCCATAGATGCGCAGGATCGCATCCAGCTCACGCCGGTGGAATGTAATTGGCAGAGGGTCTTTATCTTTTTTGTACTCGCGGAGATCGACAACGGTGGAACTGTCGCGTGAAGCGGTCTGAACCTGCTGCACATCCGGTTGATCGGTCATCCAATACCTCCGATTCCACCCAAGTCGTCCGATTAATGTGAGCCGGAGAAGACAAAATTGCAAGTCTCGAACAGCCATTGAACATGAGATCGCAACTTTGGAGGCGGGTTTTACGGTCTTAGGACGGCAGCGAAACCCGGCGTCTGCGACGCAGAAAGACGCCCTCCGATGCCCATAAGGACGTTGCCTTAGAAAAAAGCAGGGGTAAAAAAGGTAACCATTTAGGCAGCCATTTTAGCACGGCCTGCCGTATTTCGGTCAAACCATGGCCCGAATTGAATGGAATAGTCCTATTGTCAATTGATGCCTAGGCACCAAGATGACCCGATCCGGTGCATTGACCCTTTACCCCCAGCCCCCAATGCCCGGATCGGATCTTCCATCGCCAGACAGGCGATCAGGGTGTTTCATTCCCCAGTAAAATACTTGCGCCGACGATTGCCGCCGGATCGCCGCTGGCATTTGCCGTTTGCAACAGCACGGCGCAGCCGCCCTTTTTCACCTTTGCCACCACGCTCGCCGGGAGCTTCACCGTCATCGGTGAACCATCCCACATTCCAACCGTTTGCACGTCATAGACGCTGTGCCAGTAGGACATTTTCTTCCCCTGGTTTTCGCCTTTCTGCACATCCACCGTCTGTTCGCGCGTGAAATAGGCGACCACGACATCGGCCTTGCCGCTACCGGCGCCAATATCGATCTCCACCTCGTCACCGGCAAATTTGGACGCGACCGGCACGTTCAGCCCCTGGCCCTCCCGCTTGAAAGCATCCAGCCTGTCGTAAATCCCGCGGACATCCGCACCCTTGACGTGGTCGCGACCGTTCAGGATGGCCTGCGGCGTATAGACACCGTTGCGGCCGAGGGCGCGCATGTAGCCATATTGCCGCTCTGTATTTTCCTTCGATGCCAGGGAATCTGTCCAGCCAAGATAATTCCAGTAGTCGACATGGTAGGAGAGGCCGACCACATCACCCTTCTGGATCATCTTGCGCAACGCTTCGTCCGCCGGCGGGCAGGACGCGCATCCCTGCGATGTAAACAACTCGACAACGCCCTTCACAGCTTCCTGCGCATGCGCGGATGTGACGAGGAACGTGCCGAGAAGACATATCGACAGGGGCAATTTCAGCGGCATTACAAGAACCTTTGTCCGGAGCAGATATCCAGACGAATTGATGCGATCAACCCAACCGGATTCAAACCGGAAAATAACGTCTATTCCACTTCAATAGAAAGTCACGAAGGGGTGAGTGGCAATCACAAAAAAAGAGATGATGAAACGCAAAGACGCCGGGAAAAATCCCGGCGTCCTTTGCTGGTCTGAGCTTTGTCAGGCAACCAGATCGCGAAGAACCGTCTGCAGAATGCCGCCATTGTTCATGTAGATCACTTCATCCAGCGTATCGATGCGGCAAAGAAGCGGAACTTCCTTCACCGAACCGTCGCTGTAGGTGATCTTGGCGATCTTCTTTTCACGCGGCTTGATTTCACCTTCGAGACCATCGATCTCGACGACTTCATCACCCTTGAGATCAAGGCTTGCCCAGGTCGTGCCTTCCTCGAAGACGAAGGGAACGACGCCCATGCCGACGAGGTTGGAGCGGTGGATACGCTCGAAGGACTGTGCGATGACTGCCTTGACGCCGAGCAGGTTGGTGCCTTTCGCCGCCCAGTCGCGGGAAGAACCGTTGCCATATTCGACACCGGCGAAGATGACGAGCGGAACGCCCTCCGCCTTGTACTTCATGGCAGCGTCGTAGATCGACATCTCTTCCTTCGACGGATAGTGGATGGTGTAGCCACCTTCCTTGCCGTTCGGGCCGAGCATGTGGTTGCGGATGCGGATATTGGCGAAGGTGCCGCGCATCATGACTTCATGGTTGCCGCGACGCGTACCGTACTGGTTGAAGTCGGCAACGCCCACGCCGTGCTCCGTCAGATAGGCGCCGGCGGGCGAAGCAGCCTTGATCGAACCGGCCGGGGAAATGTGGTCGGTTGTGATCTTGTCGCCGAAGAGACCGAGAACGCGGGCGCCCTTGATGTTCGTAAGGCCCGTACCAGTCTTGCCCATGCCCACGAAGTAAGGCGGGTTCTGAACATAGGTCGACTTGTCGTCCCAGGCATAGGTCTGGCCCGGGGGAACCTGAACGGCCTGCCAGTTCGCGTCACCCTTGAAGACATCAGCGTACTTCGATTCGTAAAGTTCGCGTGTGACGTATTTCAGGATGAATTCCTGGATTTCCTGCGAAGTCGGCCAGATATCCTTGAGATAGACCGGATTGCCGTTCTGGTCGTCGCCGATCGGCTCCTTCGTCAGGTCCTTCTGGACTGTGCCGGCAAGCGCGTAGGCCACGACGAGCGGCGGCGAGGCGAGATAGTTCGCCTGAACATCGGGCGAGATACGGCCTTCGAAGTTGCGGTTGCCGGAGAGGACGCCGGCCGTGATCAGGCCCTTGTCGTTGATCGTCTTGGAGATCGGTGCGGGCAGCGGGCCGGAGTTGCCGATGCAGGTGGTGCAGCCGAAACCGACGAGGTTGAAGCCAATCGCATCGAGATCCTTCTGCAGACCCGACTTGTCGAGATATTCGGCAACGACCTGCGACCCCGGCGCCAGCGAGGTCTTCACCCACGGCTGGGACTTCAGACCCTTGGCAACCGCATTGCGGGCGAGAAGGCCGGCAGCGATGAGAACGGAAGGGTTGGACGTGTTGGTGCAGGAGGTGATGGCGGCAATCGCCACATCGCCATGGCCGAGATCGAACTCCTCACCCTCAACCGCATAGCGGCTGTGGAGTTGGCCGGGCTTCTTGTAGTCGTTCTCGAGAGCCGCCGCGAAATTCGGTGCAATGGTTTCGAGCGGCAGACGGCCTTCCGGACGCTTCGGACCGGCCATGGATGGCACGACGTCGCCGAGGTCGAGTTCAAGGGTGTCGGTGAAGACGAGGTCGGAACCGTCGCCCGTCCGCCACATGTCCTGCGCCTTCGAATAGGATTCGACAAGCGCGATACGGTCCTTGGTGCGACCGGACATGGTCAGATAGTTGATGGTCTCGCCGTCAACCGGGAAGAAGCCGCAGGTAGCGCCATATTCGGGACCCATATTGCCGATGGTGGCACGGTCGGCCAGCGTCATCGAATCGAGGCCGGGGCCGAAGAATTCGACGAATTTGGAAACCACGCCCTTCTTGCGCAGCATCTGCACGACGGTCAGCACGAGGTCGGTCGCAGTCACGCCTTCCTTCACCTTGCCGGTCAGCTTGAAGCCGATGACCTCGGGCAGGAGCATGGAGACAGGCTGGCCGAGCATCGCTGCTTCAGCCTCGATACCGCCAACGCCCCAGCCGAGAACGCCAAGACCGTTGATCATGGTGGTGTGGCTGTCGGTGCCGACGCAGGTATCCGGGTAAGCGATCGTTTCGCCGTCCTCTTCCTTGGTCCAGATGGTCTGGCCGAGATATTCGAGGTTTACCTGGTGACAGATGCCGGTACCGGGAGGAACCACGCGGAAGTTCTTGAATGCCTGCTGGCCCCACTTCAGGAAGCGGTAACGCTCGCCATTGCGCTCATATTCAAGCTCGACGTTTCGGGCAAACGCCGTCGGCGTGCCAAATTCGTCAACGATAACAGAGTGGTCGATCACGAGGTCGACGGGAACGAGCGGATTGATCTTTTCCGGGTCGCCACCGAGCGACACCATGGCATCGCGCATGGCGGCGAGATCGACCACAGCCGGAACGCCGGTGAAGTCCTGCATGAGAACGCGGGCGGGACGATAAGCGATTTCGTTTTCGGTCAGGCCCTTATTGTTCAGCCACTCTGCAACGGCCAGAATATGCTCTTTGGTGACGGACTGGCCGTCCTCGAAACGAAGCAGGTTTTCCAGAAGAACTTTCATGGAATAGGGGAGCTTGGAAACGCCCTTCAGGCCGTTTGCCTCAGCCTTGGGAAGGCTGAAATAGACGTAGTCCTTACCATCAACGGTAAGGACGGAACGACAATGAAAACTGTCGAGTGATTTGGGCATGGATAAAAAACCCCGCTTACTCTGATAGCCAACACGTGCGTGCGGACACCTATGCACTCATGCACATCAGGATGCGGGTACGACCATTTCCGCTGTCCGCACGTGAAAATTGCTCCTCGCAATCGTCAAGTCCGGCGCAAGATGATGTTCACGCCGGCCGCTGGCGTGGTTGACACCCATATAGATAATTTCTCAGAAACGTGCCAGACCATTCAGGAAATCAAATCGATTTTTTTATGCGAGACGATGAAAATCTTATACGGAAACGCAGCATGGATTTGACCGCGGAAAATCTTGGCGTGCGACGCGGCGAAGATTTCATATTCATGAACATTTCCTTCAAGTTAAGTGACGGCGAAGCGCTGGTGCTGACCGGCCGCAACGGCTCGGGAAAATCCACGCTTCTGCGCACTGTAGCCGGCCTGCTGCGCCCCGAGCAGGGCTGGGTAAAGATAGCCGGCAAAGGAATAGAAGCGGACATGCGTCCATCGGAGGCCTGCCATTATCTCGGCCATCGCAACGCAATGAAAACGGAACTGACGGTTTCGGAGAATCTGCGGTTCTGGAAAGACTTTCTCGGTGACTTCACCGGCGGCGCCGGTGTCGATATCGATGAGGCGGCAGACATCGTCGGCCTTGCGGGCATCACCCACCTGCCCTTCGGTTACCTGTCCGCAGGCCAGCAGCGACGTTTTGCCATGGCAAAACTTTTGATCGCGTGGCGGCCGGTGTGGATTCTCGACGAGCCGACAGCGGCGCTCGACAAAGCAGCGGACGGCATGTTTACGGATCTGGTCAAGAGCCACCTGAGGAGAGGCGGCATCGTCATGGCTGCGACCCATCAGCCGCTTGGGCTCGACAATGCGCGGGAATTGCAGATGACGGGCTTTGCAGGTGTGGAGGCTTGGGCGTGATGGGTGCGTGTGCGGGGTATGCCCGCCTCTGCCCTACCGGGCATCTCCCCCACAAGGGGGGAGATCAGCAAGAGGCACCTTCGCCGCTCCATCCGAAAACTGCGCGACGGGCGAAATCTTGCCGCAGATCGATCTCCCTCCTTGTGGGGGAGATGCCCGGCAGGGCAGAGGGGGGTGAAGCCCCACGCACGGAGCACTCCCAATGACCGCCCTCTTCCTCCGCGACCTGAAACTCTCCATCCGCGCCGGCGGTGGCGCGCTGATCGGCGTATTGTTCTTCATGACCGTTGTCGCCGTCATCCCCTTCGGTGTCGGGCCTGATCTCAATCTGCTTGCACGCATCGGCCCGGCCATCGTCTGGATCGGCGCGCTGCTCTCCACCCTCCTCGGCCTCGACAGGCTGTTTCAGGCAGAGCGGGATGACGGCTCGCTAGACCTCATACTCATGCAGGAAAACCCGCTTGTGCTGACCGTGCTCGTCAAATGCCTGGCACATTGGGTGGGAACGGGTCTGCCACTGGTCATCGCCTCGCCGCTCATCGGCCTGTTCATGAACATGGACGAAGTGGCGATCGGCGCGGTGATGCTCACGCTCCTTGTCGGATCGCCCGCCATTACCTTCATCGGCGCGGTGGGTGCCGCTGTCGCCGTTGCCTTGCCGCGCGGCGGCCTTCTGGTCTCCATCCTTGTGCTGCCATTGGCCATTCCGGTACTGATCTTCGGCGTCAGCGCCTCCTATGCGGCGGTGCAGGATCCGGCACCCTTTCTGCCGCCCTTCCTCATTCTCTGCGCGATCACGTTATTTTCAGCCGTGACCGGTCCTTTCTTTGCCGCTTTGGCATTGCGCAATGTTATGGATTGATGAAACCGCAATTGCCGATCTACGATTGACGGCGATCAATTGCGGGGCAGCCATTCTCGGGTTACACAAACGGCATGAACCAGCAGACTTTCACCATCACCAAATTCAGTGATCTCGCCAATCCCACGCGGTTTCTGGCACTCTCGGCACGCATTCTGCCCTGGCTTGCGGTCCTGACAGCACTGGTGCTGGCCGCCGGTCTCTATCTGTCTTTCACGACAGATGGCGACTACCAGCAGGGTTATACCGTGCGCATCATGTATGTGCATGTCCCCTCCGCCTGGCTTTCGATGATGTGTTATACCGTCATGGCGGTCTCAGCGATCGGCACGCTCGTCTGGCGTCATCCCGTTGCGGATGTCAGCCACAAGGCGGCCGCACCCATAGGCGCTGCCTTCACGCTGATTGCGCTTGTTACCGGCTCGCTCTGGGGTAAACCCATGTGGGGAACCTGGTGGGTATGGGACGCGCGGCTGACGTCCGTCTTCGTGCTTTTTCTGATGTATCTTGGCCTGATAGCGCTCAACCGCGCCATGGACGACCCTTCCAGAGCCGCCCGTGTCAGCGCCGTGCTGATCCTCGTTGGTTTTGTGAATATTCCCATCATCAAGTTTTCGGTTGAATGGTGGAACACACTTCACCAGCCGGCAAGCGTCATCCGCATGGGCGGCTCGGCAATCGATGCGGAGTTTCTCTGGCCGCTTCTGACCATGGCGATCGGCTTTACGCTACTGTTCTTCACGTTGCACATCGCCGCAATGCGTAACGAAATCTGGCGCCGGCGCGTGGCAGCCCAACGGCGGCTTGCCGCCCGCATGGCAAACCGGGAGGCATGAGAACATGACACACGCCTTTTATATCGGCATGTCCTATGCGGCGACGGGCCTTGTCGTCCTCTGTCTCATCGCCTGGGTCATCCTGGATGGTCAAGCGCGCAAACGGGAACTGAAAGAACTGGAAGCATCCGGCGTGCGCCGCAGGGCAAAAGCCGGTTCTGCGGGTGAAACCCGATGACGCAGGCCAGCCAGCACCAGAACACCAAAGCCAAAAGCACGGGGCGCACACGATATGCCCTGGCGCTTCTGCCGCTTCTGCTTTTCGGCGGTTTTGCCATTATCGCCGGCAAGATGCTCTACGATCAGGACGTCAACGGGCTGGATATCAGCGCCATTCCATCGGCGCTTATCGGAACCAAGGCGCCCGCACTGTCGCTGCCGCCGCTGGAAGGCTCAAACCTGCCGGCCCTCAACGAGGCCGCCGTCAAGGGTAAGCTGACGCTGGTCAACGTCTTCGCCTCCTGGTGCATTCCCTGCCGTCAGGAGCATCCCATCCTTCAGGAATTGGCGAAAGACAAACGCATCACCGTCGTCGGCATCAACTATAAGGACAAACCGGACAACGCGCTTCGTTTTCTCGGCGAACTCGGCAATCCCTTTGCCGCGATAGGCGTCGACCCGAACGGCAAGGCCGCGATCGACTGGGGTGTCTATGGTATCCCTGAAAGCTATCTGGTCGGCGCCGACGGCACGATCCTCTACAAAAAGGTCGGCCCCTTCGATGCCCGCAGCGTCGAGCGGGATTTATTGCCGGCGATCACCGCTGCGGCCGGAAAGTAGCCCGCGCGCCGAACGGTATTATACCTTGGAAATCACCCTTAGCGACGGCCCTTCGGCTGTCGCCTGCAAACCCATCCCTTCAAGCACGACCTGATTGCGGCCACCACGCTTTGCCGCATACAGGCTGTCGTCAGCGCGTTTGATCGCATCGTGAATTGAATGATCTCCCCTCGCGACAGCTGAAACGCCAAAGCTTGCCGTGACCTTGGTGGCCACGCCACGGCTACGCCAATCCAGCGACAGAAGGTTCAAACGCATGGCATTGGCAAGGTGACCGGCCGCGGCGGCGGTGTGGCCGGGCAGGAAAACCACGAATTCCTCGCCACCGAAACGCGCCACCAGAGCGTCGCCACGCGCGCTTTTCCTGAGAAGGTCTGAAAGGCCGATGAGAACGATATCACCGGCGGCGTGGCCATAGTCATCGTTGATACGCTTAAAATGGTCTATGTCGCACGCAATTACTGCGCCTATTGGTGTCCCGCTGCGAAAATCGGGAACGCGCCGGTCGAACCCACGGCGGTTCAGCACATCCGTCAGCGGATCGTGCTCAGCCGCTTGCAGGTGCCGGTCGACAGTCACGGAAATCTGGCTCGCAAGTACGGATAGCGCAAGCAGAAAGCCGAATATGCTCGCGGCAAGCTGCATGTAGAAAGCATAATCGGATTCGAAGAATTCACTGAGTTCGATCATCGAACCGTTCGGCGTCATCACCAGCAACATGCCGATGCGCACCAGCGTTTCGAGCACCACGAGTGACGCAATCGCCACCATAAGCCTGTCTGCAAGCGCCAGGGGCCGCTTCCGCACGATCCAGACCGGGATAGCGAGCAGCAGGGCGCAGACAAGATCACCGATGACCAGCTCACGTTTCAGATCCGGTGTGACGAAGACATGGAACGAGACCAGCAAAACCGCCGCAGCCACGATCGACAGTCGCGCCGTCCTATAAAGCGGCCGTCCGAAATGGGTGAGTAGCGCATGGCCGTAGAGAAAAAAGGCAGAGAAAAACAACAGGTTCGAGACGATCGCCTGTACTTCGAAGGGCAAGCCGCCAAGCACCAGAGGTGCGGCAAAACCAAACGCCGCCGAAAGATATCCGAAACCCCAATATCGCGCCGAAGCGTGGCCGGTCCTCTGCAGGAACAGGAATACCACACCGAATGTCAGCATGATGAAGGGGAGAAGGTAGGCGAAATTATCTTGCACAGTGTTCTGCCGGACGGAAAGACGAGCCTTTGAGCCCGGACACTACCGCAATGCCCTTAAGAAAACTTGCATATAACGCAGGGTTTTCGTGCCTTTCCGACGCACGTACGGGCAGATATGTTCACATTGGCGGGAGCGCGTTCTGCCATTGCTTGATCGCTTCGACGGGCCAGACAAGCATCACTACGTTCAGCGTCAGATTATCGCGGATCAGCCAGCCGGTGAAGATTTCAAAGAAGATGGCGATCACAACCGTCAGCCACACCGGCACGCGGGCGGCGAAGAGGAAACCCAGCGCCATGAAAACGGTGTCCATCGCGGAGTTCAGGATGCTGTCGCCGGTGTAACCCAGCGCCATGGTCGCCGTGCGGTAACGATCGATGATGAGCGGCGAGTTTTCGAGAATTTCCCACGCTGCCTCTATCAAAACCGCAAAAGAAAGCCGCATGGAAAGGGGTTTCTTGCGAAACAGCAGCCAGGCGAGCCCGTAAAACAGGAAGCCGTGGATAATGTGTGAGGGCGTGTACCAGTCGGCAAGATGCTGGGAATTGCCCGACGTGTTCACACCGGGTTCGAACAGCTTCACATAACCGCATTCGCAAATGGGAATGCGGCCCATGGCATAGAGGATGACGATCTGCAGGAGAAGAAGTCCGGCGGCGACACCGAACCATTTGAACGAGCGCGGACGGGAAGCCGGCATCTCTGCAACTGTCATTTTTCGTCCTTGTTCAGCGGTTCGAGCGAATGACGCATGACGAGCGGCATTTGCGCCATGGTGAAGATGATCGTGATCGGCATCGTGCCCCACACCTTGAACGCAACCCATGCGTCGGTTGAGAACATGCGCCAGACCACCTCGTTCAGCACGGCGAGAAAGAGGAAGAACACGCCCCAGCGCAGCGTCAGCTTGCGCCAGCCCTCATCGTTCAGCCTGAAGGCCGAATTGAAGACATAGCCAAGCAGCGACTGGCCGAAAAACAGCCCGCCCAGCAGAATGACGCCGAACAGCGCATTGACGATGGTTGGCTTCATCTTGATGAAGGTATCGTTCTGCAGCCACAGCGTCAGCGCACCGAACACGAGAACCACGATGCCTGATATCAGCGGCATGATCGGCAGCTTGCGCGTCAGCATCCATGAGACGGAAAGCGCAATTGCGGTTGCGATCATGAACAGGCCGGTGGCGATGAAGATCGGCCCGCCGAACTCCGTCAGTACCGGAAAAGTGGAGGCCAGCCATTCGCCGCGGGAATTGGCGAAAAAGAACACCATAAGCGGGCCAAGCTCGAGCACGAATTTCAGGAGCGGGCTGATTTCCGCCACCATCTTTTCGCTTTCCTTGGAATTGCTTTCAATATCCATACTCAAACTCCCGCAATGGCCTTGGCGAAATCTTCCGCCTCGAAGGGCTCCAGATCGTCCACGCCTTCACCCACACCAATGAAATACACCGGCAGCTTGTGTTTGGCGGCAATGGCCACGAGGATACCGCCCCGCGCCGTGCCATCCAATTTTGTCATAATCAGGCCCGAAACACCCGCAACATTGCGGAATATCTCCACCTGGTTCAAGGCGTTCTGCCCGGTCGTCGCGTCCAGTGTCTGAAGCACGGTATGCGGCGCATCGGGATCGAGCTTGCCGAGCACGCGCACGATCTTTTCCAGCTCCGCCATCAGCTCCGTCTTGTTCTGCAAACGGCCGGCAGTATCAATGATGAGCACATCGCTTTTTTGCGCACGCGCCTGCTCATAGGCGTCGTAAGCGAGACCCGAGGCATCCGCACCGAGCTTGGTGCCGATGAATTGCGAGCCGGTACGATCCGCCCAGATCTTGAGCTGCTCGATTGCCGCCGCACGGAACGTATCGCCGGCCGCGAGCATGACCTTGAGGCCAGAGCCCGAGAGCTTGGAGGCGAGCTTGCCGATGGTCGTGGTTTTGCCGGTGCCGTTCACGCCGACGACGAGAATGACATGCGGCTTGTGTGAAAGATCGAGTTCCAGCGGCTTGGCGACAGGTTTCAGGACCTTGGTGATCTCACCTGCCATGATGCGCGCCACGTCCTCGCCGCTGACATCCTTGCCGTAACGTTCCGAAGACAGGGCGCCGGTGATGCGCATGGCGGTCTCGACACCCAGATCCGACTGGATGAGAAGGTCTTCCAGTTCGTCGAGCGTATCCTCATCCAGCTTGCGCTTGGTGAACAGCGCCGAAATCTGGGTGGTAAGTTGCGAGGAGGTGCGCGCAAGCCCGGCCCGCAGGCGCTGGAACCAGCTGAGCTTCGGCTGCGGCGCTTCGGCGACAGGCTCTTCGCGCTCGCTTGCCGCCGCAAAACCTTTCGGCAAGATCGGCGAAACGGCAGAGGGCTCAACGGCACCGGCAGCCTCCGCCTCATCGAGCAGCGCATCCATCGCATCTGCATCGAGCACGGCATCGGCAGCTTCGGGCAAAACCTCGGCCTGTTCTTCGGCGGCGGCTTCGGCCTGCAACAGCGACAGCGGAACAACGCCGATGTCTCCGGCCTGCTCGGCACCGGGCAGAAGCGGCGCGTCCTCTTCCTCCTGGTCATCGGAAAGGGCCGCATCAGCATCCGGAGCAGGCCCACCGGCCGTCTCAATCTCCAGTTCGGAAACCGGCTCTTTCTCGACAATGGGATGTGCTTCGGCTTCGCTCAGTGCCTCATCGAAAGAGACATTTTCTCTGGCGCGCTCAAGCGCGGAATCCTCTTGCGCCTTGCCGTCCGTCCCGGCCTTGTCCTTGCCGAAAGAAAAGACTTTTTTGATGAAGCCGAGGGCCATGGTCGTTCCCGTGTCTTTTCCTGTGCCGCTTCAGGCCGCATCCGCTGCGAGAAGCTTCATGTTCAGATGTTTGCCGTTGTGGCCGGTAATCTCAACCTGCGCAAGAGTGCGCGGGAGAAGATCGGGCGCCGCCACCAGCGTGAAATTGTCGGTATGCGCAAAACCGGTGTTTTCAACGAGGATCGTTTGCGTCGAACCGACCATGTTTTGCAGATGCACGAGCCTGAGTGCCTCGCCACGTTCGCGAAGCCTCGCCGCCCGCTCCTTCACCAGCGCACGGTCGAGCTGCGGCATACGCGCCGCCGGCGTGCCGGCACGCGGGCTGTAGGGAAATACGTGCAGGCTGGAAATGCCGCATTCTTCCGCAAGCGTCGCGGCGTTTTCGAACATCTCTTCGCTCTCGGTCGGAAAACCGGCGATCATATCAGCACCGAATGCGATATCCGGCCGGAGCGACCGCACCTCGTGACAGAAACGGATGGCATCGGCCCGCAAATGACGGCGTTTCATGCGTTTCAGGATCATGTCGTCGCCATGCTGGAGGGACAGGTGAAGATGCGGCATGAAACGCGCCTCACCGGCAATCAGATCCATCAGATGGTGGTCAGCCTCGATGCTGTCGATCGAGGATAGCCGAAGTCTCAAGATTTCCGGCACCTGCTTCAGCAATGTTTTGGCAAGAAGCCCCAGCGAAGGTTCGCCCGGCAGGTCGGCACCGTAGCTGGTAGCATCCACTCCGGTCAGCACGATTTCGCAATAACCGCTTTCCACCAGCCTGCGCGCCTGCTCCACCACAGCGCCCATCGGCACGGAGCGGGAATTGCCCCGCCCATAGGGAATGATGCAGAAGGTACAGCGATGATCGCAGCCGTTCTGCACCTGAATGAAGGCACGGACATGCCCGTCAATGTGCTTGACCATCTGCGGCGCCGTCGCCTTGATGCTCATGATGTCGTTGACGCGCAGCTTTTCTTCCGCCGAAACGCCGAAATCCGGCAGTGCGCGATAGGAGGCGCTTTTCAGCTTTTCCTCATTGCCCAGCACCGCATCCACTTCGGGCATCTCGGCAAAGGTCTGTTTTTCAGTCTGGGCAGCACAGCCGGTCACGATGATGCGCGCATGCGGATTGTCGCGCCTTGCCCGACGGATGGCCTGGCGCGCCTGGCGCACCGCCTCGCCGGTCACCGCGCAGGTATTGACCAAGACGGCATTGTTGAGCCCGGCCTTTTCGGCCTCCGCCCGCATCACTTCCGATTCATAGGTATTGAGACGGCAGCCGAAGGTTATGACCTCGACGCCGCTCATATGGCCCCCTGCTCAGCCACGGCATCGCGCGACCAGGCGCCGCTGATGGGATCGACCATGCCGGACCATTCCCATTCGGCCGGCCCGGTCATGATGACGTGGTTGTCCTCGCGCCACTCAATTGTAATCGGCACACGCACGGGGCTGGAGGCAACATCGATGGTGACCTTCCTGCCCGTGCGACCGGTGCGCGCAGCGGAAACGGCAGCGGCACATGCGGCAGAACCGCAGGCGAGCGTCAGCCCGGCGCCGCGCTCCCAGGTGCGGGTGCGAAGCGCACTGTCGGAAATAACCTGCGCCAGGGTGATATTGGCCTTTTCAGGGAACATCGGGTGGTTTTCAAGAAGCGGACCGAAGCGTTCCAGATCGAACTCCATCGGATCGCGATCCACCCAGAAAATGGCGTGCGGGTTTCCCATGGACATGACGGCGGGCGAATGCAGGATTGGCGAGTCGATCGGCCCGATCTGCAACTCGATGCGGCTCGTATCGTGGAACTCTTCAGAAAGCGGAATGTCGCTCCAGCGAAAACGCGGCAGGCCCATATCAACGGAAATCATGCCGTCTTCATGCTCAACGGCGTTCAGGATGCCCGCCACCGTCTGGAAGGTGAAGGTGGTCTTGCCGGTTTCAGAGGACAGTGCCTGCACCACGCAGCGCGTGCCGTTGCCGCAGGCCTGCGCCTTCGTGCCGTCGCAATTGAGGATATCGATGAATGCATCGGTGCCGCCGACACGCGGATCGTGGATCGCCATGATCTGATCGAACTGCGTGGCGGGATCGGCATTGAGCGCAGTGGCCGCCGCAGGCGTCACCATATCCCTGCGGCCGCGCATGTCGACAACGAGGATCTTGTTGCCAAGCCCGTTCATCTTCGCAAATTCGACCGTATCCGCCATCGTACTGAACCTGAAAACTACCTGAAACCGGAATAAAGACGGGCTTTGCCCGCACTTTCGCTCTATATGGCGGAAAGGACGGCAAATTACCAGACTGTTGCGGCGCAAACCGCTGAGCCGCTCAGGCGGAAGGTACGTCGAAGACTTCGCCGGGCCGCATGGGCTGGAAGCGGCTCTCGTCTATCCCCTGCTCAGCAAGCGCTGCCTTCAACGCGACAAGAGGAGCTTCGACCGCTTCATCGGTCAGTTGCACAGTGCCCCAATGATGGCCGCAGACATGTGCCGCACCGCAGATCTTCATGCCTTCCACGGCTTCCGCAGGGTTCTGGTGCTGGCCCTTCATGAACCAGCGCGGCTCATAGGCGCCGAAAGGCAGGTTGGCGAGACGGAACTCACCGTGTTTCTTGCGCGCGGCGTGATAATTGAGGCCGTCGTGGAAGCCGGTATCGCCGATATGATAAATCTTGCCATAAGGCGTTTCGATGACGAAGGCAGCCCACAGCGCCATGCGCCGGTCGTTCAGCCCACGCGCCGACCAATGGTGGCACGGCTCGAAATGAATTTTGACCGAACCAATCTCAAGGACATCGCCCCAGTCCCCCACCTTGATGCGCGCTGCCTCGACGCCGGTGCGGATGATGGCGTCATTGCCAAGCGGCGTGATGAAAAGCGGCTTGTGCGCGACATGCAGGCGCTTCAGCGTTTCCATATCCAGATGGTCGTAGTGATTATGCGTCACCAGCACCAGATCGATAGGCGGCAAATCCTCAAAACGGATGCCCGGCGGGTTGACGCGTTTGGGACCGGCGAAGCTGAACGGGCTGGTACGCTGCGACCACACCGGATCGATGAGAATATTCAGCCCTGCCGTCTGGATGAGAAAGGAGGCGTGACCGACGAAGGTGACGCGAATGTCCTTGCCGTCGATGCGAGGCTCCGGCTTTGCGAACGGAAACGGGCTGGGGTAGTTTTCCGGCCACGTGGCGCGCTCGCCGTTGAAGCGCCATTTCAGGAGGCCCATGAAATTGCCGGGCGGCGAGCCGCCGGGATTGAAGAAACGCACCCCGTCGAAATGATCGGAGACCGGCCCACTATAATAGGCGCTGGCGTTAGAGCGGCGCGCAAACAGGCCGCCGCCCGCAAGAGCAAGCAGACCAAGTGCGGAAAAACGAAAGAAGTTTCGACGTTTCATGGGAAAGGTATAAGAAGCCAGGCGACGCCGTTCAAGCACCGCCATCGCAGCTTTCGTCTGATCACGTAAAGATGACAAGGCATGCTTTGCCGCATGAAAACCGGCACTGTCTTGACTTTCACGGCACTTTCCTGTTTATCGCGGCCAATCAGCTGGCAGTTTCACGACTCCAAGCCGCCGACCGGGACCCGCAAAGGTATAAAGAGATCCCGGAGGTCAACACCCGACAGCGCGATGCGCCCTCGGGTGCTTTTTGGCTTTGCGTCTTGTTTTTGGCAGCGAAAGCACCGACGTTTCGGAGATCCCGGAACGAAGAAGGAAGAAACGATGTTTGAAAACCTCCAGGACCGCCTTGGTTCCATTCTGAATGGACTGACCGGCCGTGGCGCGCTGACGGAAGCCGATGTTGCCGCCGCCCTGCGCGAGGTTCGCCGTGCGCTTCTGGAAGCGGACGTTGCGCTGGAAGTCGTGCGTTCCTTCACCGACAAGGTGCGTGAAAAGGCTGTCGGCGCAGCCGTTCTGAAATCCATCAAGCCCGGCCAGATGGTCGTCAAGATCGTGCATGACGAACTTGTCGAGATGCTCGGCACCGAAGGCGTCTCGATCGACCTGCATGCGGCCGCCCCTGTCGTCATCATGATGGTGGGTCTGCAGGGTTCGGGCAAGACCACGACCACAGGCAAGATCGCCAAGCGCCTGACCGACCGCGACAAGAAGAAGGTGCTGATGGCATCTCTCGACACGCGTCGTCCGGCCGCACAGGAACAGCTTCGCCAGCTGGGCGTGCAGACCGGTGTCGATACGCTGCCGGTCATCGCAGGCCAGTCGCCGACAGATATCGCCGCGCGCGCCGTGCAGGCCGCCAAGCTTGGCGGCCATGACGTCGTCATTCTCGACACCGCCGGCCGCACCCATATCGACGAACCCTTGATGCTGGAAATGGCCGACATCAAGAAGAAGTCCAACCCGCATGAAATCCTGCTGGTCGCGGATTCGCTGACCGGTCAGGACGCCGTCAATCTGGCGCGCAACTTCGATGAACGCGTCGGCATCACCGGCCTCGTGCTCACCCGTATGGATGGCGACGGACGCGGCGGTGCGGCCCTCTCCATGCGCGCCGTCACCGGCAAGCCGATCAAGCTGATCGGTATCGGCGAGCGCATGAACGAACTCGACGAGTTCCATCCGCGCCGTATCGCCGACCGTATTCTTGGCATGGGCGACATTGTCTCGCTGGTCGAGAAGGCCGCCGAGAATATCGATGCCGAAAAAGCCCGCGCCATGGCCGAAAAGATGGCCAAGGGCAAGTTCGACCTCAACGATCTCTCCGACCAGCTTGCCCAGATGAAGAAGATGGGTGGCATGGGCGGTATCATGGGGCTGATGCCCGGCATGGCCGGCATGAAGGACAAGATGGCTTCCGCAGGCCTCAACGACAAGATGTTCGACCGCCAGATCGCCATCATCTCGTCGATGACCAAGGCCGAACGCGCCAATCCCGATATCCTCAAACACAGCCGCAAAAAGCGCATCGCCGCCGGTTCCGGCACCGATGCCGCCGAAATCAACAAGCTCTTGAAGATGCACCGTGGCATGGCCGACATGATGAAAGCCATGGGCGGCAAGGGCAAGGGCGGCATCATGAAGCAGATGATGGGCGGCCTTGCGGGCAAGATGGGGCTTGGTGGCATGATGGGCGGCGGCATGCCTGATCTGTCGAACATCGACCCGAAGCAGCTCGAAGCACTTCAAAAACAGGCTGAAGCTGCCGGTCTTGGCAAGCCGGGCGCAATGCCCGGTCTCGGTGGTCTGCCAGGCGGGCTACCCGGTCTGGGCGGGACAAAGCTGCCGGGTCTCGGCGGCATGCCGGGCCTGCCCGGCTTCCCGAAAAAGAAGTGAGGGCGACGCCAGTGAACAACGCAGAAGTGAAAGCCCAGCTTTCCGAATACCGCCAGTCGATCGACAATATCGATGCCGCACTGGTTCACATTCTTGCCGAACGTTTCCGCTGTACCAAGGCGGTGGGCGTGCTGAAGGCAAAATACAATTTGCCGCCGGCGGACCCGGCGCGCGAGGAATACCAGATCGAACGCCTTCGCCGTCTGGCAAAGGATGCAAATCTGGATCCGGATTTCGCCGAGAAGTTTCTAAACTTCGTCATCAAGGAAGTCATCCGGCATCATGAAGCAATAGCCGCCGAACATGGCGGTAATGAAAAGACCGCCTAACCGGCGGACAAGCTATCTCAAGGAGTAAATAACATGGCACTTAAAATTCGTCTCGCACGCGGTGGTTCCAAGAAGCGCCCGTACTACCAGATCGTCGTTGCTGACGCCCGTTCGCCCCGCGACGGCCGTTTCCTGGAGAAGGTCGGTTCCTGGAACCCGATGCTCGCCAAGGACAACCCGCAGCGCATCGAGCTGAAGGCTGACCTCATCAAGGAATGGATCGCCAAGGGCGCACAGCCGACCGACCGCGTTCTGCGCTTCCTCGCAGAGGCAGGCCTTGCCGATCGCGCCGCTCGCAGCAACCCGGAAAAGGCATTGCCGGGCAAGCGCGCTCTGGAACGCGTTGCAGAAAAGAAGCAGAAGGCTGAAGACGCAGCTGCTGCCGCAGCAGAAGCTTCTGCTGCAGAATAATCTGCAATAGAATTTTAGAGAACGGGTGGCGTGGTTTTCCATGCCGCCCGTTTTTTGTTTATTTTGGTATCAACAAACTTTAGAGCGTCAGGAACTATGCTCTAACGCGTTGGATCTGCGCATCGTGCCCTGTGAAAATCGATTCCGATTTTCACGCTGATGCTGTAAACCAGACGCAACCAACACCAGAAGACGGACGGCCCGATGGCAAAGCTGGAAAACCCGATACTCATGGCAAAGATCGGCGGCGCACAGGGATTGCGCGGCGAAGTTCGCGTCAGCACCTATACGGACGAACCGATGGCGCTCGGCGATTACGGCAATCTGGTCAGCGCCGATGGCCGTGTCTTCGAAATTCTGGAAGTGCGCGAGGGCAAGAATGTGGTTGTCGTCCGCTTCAGGGGTATCAACGACCGCAATGCAGCGGAAAGCCTGAACGGGCTCGAACTGTTCATCGAACGCGACAATCTGCCGGATGACGAGCTGGACGACGACGAATTTTATTATGCCGACCTCGAAGGGCTGGAAGCCGTCGATGCCGAAGGCAAAAGCTATGGCGCCGTCAGCGCCGTTTACGATTTCGGCGCAGGCGACCTCCTGGAGCTGAAAGGTGCGGGCCGCCGTCCCGCCCTCATCCCCTTTTCGGAAGCAGCCGTGCTTGAAATCGATCTGGAGGCGAGACGCATTCTCATCGATCCCATGGCCGCTGGCCTGATCGACAATCCGGACGACAAAGACGAAACCGGCGCATCGCCTTTCGGCAAGAAATAAGGCCATGACGTTCAAGGCTACAGTTCTGACGCTCTACCCGGAAATGTTTCCCGGGCATCTCGGATATTCGCTGGCGGGCAAGGCGCTGGAGCGCGAGCAATGGTCGCTTGAGGCCGTGCAGATCCGTGAATTCGCCACCGACAGGCACAGAAGCGTGGACGACACCCCGGCAGGCGGCGGCGCCGGCATGGTGCTGAAACCCGACATTCTGGCCGCAGCCATCGACCATGTTTCAGATGGAGATACGCGACCGCGTCTGCTGATGAGCCCGCGCGGCAGGCCACTGTCGCAGGACCGAGTGCGCGAACTGGCGGCAGGCGACGGCGCGATTATCGTGTGTGGCCGCTTCGAAGGCGTCGACCAGCGGGTCATAGAGGCGCGCGGGTTGGAGGAAGTGTCGATCGGCGATTACATTCTCTCCGGCGGCGAGCCCGCCGCCCTGACGCTTCTGGACGCCATTGTCCGCATTCTGCCGGGCGTCATGGGCAACGATCTCTCAGGCGTGCATGAAAGCTTCGAGGGTGGGCTTCTGGAGCATCCGCACTACACCCGTCCGCAGGTCTGGGAAGGCCGCGACATCCCAGCCGTTCTCACCTCTGGCAATCACGCCGTCATCGACAAATGGCGGCACGAGCAGGCGCTGGCGTTGACGAAGGAAAGACGGCCCGACCTGCTGGAAAAGGCCAAGGTTTAAACCGAGACGAAATAATAGGCCGTCAGCACCAGCCCGACGGCAATGACCAGCCAGCGGATGATCCACTGCGGCACCCGCCTTGCCGTGTGCACTCCCACATATCCGCCAAGCGCGGCCGCCGGGAACATGATGAGGGCGGCCCACCAGGAAACGACGCCGCCGCTGACGAAGATCGTAATGGCGATGATCGCGATCACCACCGAGAGCAGGTTCTTCAGGGCATTCAGATGATGATAGATGCCACCCGAGGTCATTCCGAGGATGGCCAGCATCATGATGCCCATGCCCGCCCCGAAAAAACCACCATAGATGGAGGCGAGCCCCTGAAAGAAGAGGCTCGGCACATTACCGGGTGAACGCTCGGCACTGGCCTTCGGTCGCAGCCACGGGCCAGCGGCGAAAACAACGGTTGCGGCCAGAAGCAACCACGGCACGAGCTGGCGGAAGGAGGGGTTGTCGAGCGACAGGAGCAAAAGCGACCCCGCCAGCCCGCCGACGATGGAGACGGCCGACAGAAGGATCGCCTCGCGCCAGTGGGCGCGGATTTCAGGCCCGTAGGCGATCACGGAGGTGATGTAACCGGGAAACTGCACGATCGCCGAAGTGGCATTGGCGACAATCGGCGGCAGGCCTGCAAGCGTCATCGCCCCGAAGGTCAAAAAGGTGCCGCCACCGGCGATCGCATTGACCACGCCAGATAGAAAGCCGGTCGCAAACAGCATCATGATAATAAGTACGGACATGGCCCCTCCCAAGGTTTCCATGCCATAACCGGGGAAACGCACCTTCGCAACAGCCCGTACGTCGCCCACAATTGATAAAATATTGTCATGAAGGGATGACAAATGGCGCTGCCTCGTGTATGTGCCCGCGTGGAATTGGGGTTTTCCCCTTTAACCGCAAGCAAAGAATGGCGAACCCGCTCCTGCCGCACGGCATGGTCTGAAGGCATTGACCGACAGACGAAACGTTGAGCGCTCTGGCTGTTTCAGAAGAAATCAGAGGTTAACATGACCAATATCATTCAGCAGCTGGAAGCCGAACAGGCTGCCAAGATCGAAGCAAAGCGCACCCTGCCTGAGTTTTCTCCGGGCGACACGCTGCGCGTCAACGTGCGCGTTACCGAAGGTAACCGTACCCGCGTTCAGGCTTACGAAGGCGTTTGCATCGCCCGTTCCGGCGGCGGCCTTTCCGAGAGCTTCACCGTTCGCAAGATCTCCTACGGCGAAGGCGTCGAGCGCGTATTCCCGATCTACTCCCCGCTGGTCGAAGGCGTTGAAATCGTTCGCCGTGGTAAGGTTCGCCGCGCGAAGCTCTACTACCTGCGCGATCGTCGCGGCAAGGCTGCCCGTATCGTTGAAAACACCGGTACGCGCGCCCGCAAGCTGAACGAATCCGAGCGCCAGGCAGTCGCCGAAGAAAAGGCACGTCTGGAAGCTGAAAAGGTAGCAGCAGCACAGGCTCTCGCCGCCGAAAAGGCAGCAGCCGAAGCAGCAGAAGCCAAGGCAGCAGAAGAAGCAGCAAAGGCTGCGGAAACTGCAGCGGAATAAGATTTCCATTTTGATGGATTTACGGAGAAGGCGGTCTTTGGACCGCCTTTTTTGTTGCATCGATGCGCCATAACACTCTGGTGGGCGACATAGCGTCACGTCCAGCCTTCGACCCCATCTCCGTATCGACAGATCAAGATCAAAGTCGTATTGCTACTTATCTCTTTGCCTAATTTATTTAGAACATTCTCTAATAGCATTGCCTAGTTTCACTTATTGTGCAATTTTCGCGCAGTTTTAGGTGTTGATATGTTTTTTTTTAATTCTTTTTTAACAAAAAATAAGCGCGCTTTCTTCGCTGTCGGCCTTGCCAGCGCACTCATGAATATTCTCAACCTTTCCGGCTCCCTTTTCATGCTGGAGGTTTATGACCGGATTCTGCCGAGCAAGAGTATTCCTTCTCTTGTCGCTCTCGTTGTTCTGCTGGTTATTCTCTATGCCTTTCTCGTCGGGTTCGATGCTCTGCGCGGCAGGATATTGGCTCGCATCTCGGACAATATGGACGACGAGCTCAATCAGAAGCTCTTCAGGGCATCAATCAGCGCACCACTTGCCGCCTACGGCAAGGTAGACGGGCTGCAGATCGTCGGCGATCTCGATCAGATACGTCAATTCCTGTCCGGGCCGGGACCAGCAGCTTTCTTTGATATTCCCTGGCTGCCCATCTATCTGCTGATCTGTTTTGCCTTGCATCCCTGGATCGGTTTTGCCGTGCTTGGCGGCGCCCTGGTCCTTGTCGTGCTGACGCTCATAACCAACTGGCTGACCGAAAGGGCGACCAAACAGGCCTACACCGTGCGCGGACAGAGAAATGCACTCGTCGGCAGCAGCCAGCGCAACATCGAGTCCATAAGAACCATGGGCATGATGAATGCGGTGACGTCGATGTGGGACGATCTGCACTCCAAGTATCGCGCCGTCACACTCTCGACGTCGGACACGGCGGGCATGCTCGCCGCAATTTCCCGAACATTCCGCCTTTTGTTACAGTCGGGTGTGATGGCAATCGGCGCCCTGCTGGTTATCGAGGGGCATGCGTCAGCGGGTAGCATCATCGCAGGCTCCATCCTCTCGGCCAAAGCGCTGGGCCCTGTCGAACACGCAATTGCAAACTGGCGCAGCTTCATGACTGCGAGACAGGGCTGGAAACGCATCAACGAGTTTCTTGAACTCGTACCGGAACCCGCACAGCCGCTTTCCCTGCCGCCACCGAAATATACCGTTGCCATCGATCGCGTGACCGGCGGTCCGCCCAATGGTGCGCGAGATACCGTGGCCGATATTTCCTTCACGTTGAACGCGGGCGATGGCCTTGGCATCATTGGGCCGAGCGCTTCCGGTAAATCCACGCTGGCACGTTTGATAACCGGTATCTGGCCCTATGAGCGCGGCTCCGTGCGCTTCGATGGGGCCGCACTGAACCAGTGGGATTTCGAGGTTCTCGGTAAATCCATCGGATACATGCCCCAGCAGGTGGAGCTGATGCCAGGCACGGTCGCACAAAATATCGCGCGCTTCGACCGTGACGCAACGGCGGAAGCCATCGTTTCGGCAGCCAAGGCCGCTCAGGTTCATGATCTCATCCTGAACCTGCCCAACGGTTACGACACCTATATCGGCGACCGTGGAGAGGCATTGTCAGGCGGGCAAAAACAGCGCATCGGCCTGGCGCGGGCACTTTTCGGTGAGCCCTTCTTTGTCATCCTCGATGAGCCGAACTCCAATCTGGACAGCGAAGGCGAGGCAGCCTTGCGCAACGCCATTGGCGACATAAGGGCGCGGGGCGGCATCGTGGTCGTCATTGCCCATCGTCCGAGCGCCATCGAAAGCGTCAATCTTGTGATGGTGATGAGCAACGGCCGCATGCTTCGCTTCGGCACCAAGGAAGAGGTGCTTGCGCAAATCCTGCGTCAAAATATTCGCCAGGTGCCGGAAACAGAAGAAGAAGTACGCAAGCTGGAAAGCCGGGTGGGTGAAAATGGTTGAGGGAGAAAAAACCGGCGTGACGAAAACATCTATCGTCAAACACTCAACCGCCGTAGTCGTTCTTGCTGCCGGCCTTCTTTTCGGCCTGGGTGGCTGGGCGGCTCTCGCGAAGCTTTCGGGGGCGGTCGTCGCCACGGGCCGGGTCGTTGTCGAAGGCAACTCCAAGAAAATTCAGCACCTTTCCGGCGGTATTGTCAGCCAGATCAATGTTGCGGAAGGTGACACGGTGGAGGCCGGTCAGGTTTTGCTGCGGCTGAGTGGCACGATCGTTCAGGCAAACCTGTCCATTGTCGAAAATACGCTCGCGCAGCTTTATGCACGCCGTGCGCGTCTGCGTGCCGAAATCTCCGACGCCACCTCTTTCACAACGCCGGAAGATCTGGCCGTCTTGACCAATTCGAAGGCTGCCAAAACATTCATCGACAGTGAGCAGAACCTTTTCAACAGCCGTCGCAGTGCACTGATTGGCATGAAGAAGCAATTGGTAACGCGCAAGGATCAGCTAGCCGATGAAGCGCGGGGCATGGACGTGCAGATTGAGGCAACCAACAATGAACTTGCTATCGTAAGGGAAGACGTCTCAAAGACACGGGAGCTATATGCCAAGGGGCTGGTAACGCTTCAGCGCCTCAACCTTCTCAAGCGCCAGCTTTCCAATCTCGAAGGTCAGCAGGGCCAGTATATGGCCGCGCGTGCGCAGACGGTAGGCAAGCTGAGCGAAATGGACTTGCAGTCGCTTCAGCTTGACGAGGACCGCAAGTCCGAGGTCACAAAAGATCTGACGTCTATCGAAGCCACCGTTGCGGAATACGAGGAACGGCTTGCGGCAACACGCGACCAGCTCGACCGCCTCGATATTCGCTCGCCGATTGCGGGGCGTATCTACCAGCTGTCGGTACACAACATAAACGGCGTCATCCAGCCGGGCGAAGTGCTTATGCTGGTGGTGCCGGCAAAGGAAGATCTTGCAATCGACGCCAATGTTCTTCCAAACGACATAGACCAGATCTATGTCGGGCAGCCAGTGACCATTCGCTTCACGGCTTTCAATCAGAGCACGACGCCGGATGTAAGCGCTGAAGTCGCAGTCGTCGCCCCGGACTTGCAGACAGATTCCCGAAGCGGGGCGTCATTTTACGCACTGCGCATCAAGCCGAGCAAAACTGGAATGGACCATATACCAGGTGGACGGTTGTATCCGGGCATGCCGGCCGAAGTCTTCATACAGACAAGCGAAAGAAGCGTTCTTTCCTATTTTGTCAAACCGTTCCAGGACAGGCTTAGAAAGACGTTCCTGCAGGAATAAAAGACTTTCATTACATGCTTTCTTAGAAACGATTCGCAAATACACCAAGAGCGAGAATTTTTCCAAAAAAAACAATTTCTCATATTGTCTTGCCATTTATAATGTACTAATTATCACCCGCAATATTTATTAAATTTAATTTCGATACATCGAATTCTCAAAAATTTATAGGAGAGTAAAATGGCGTTAAAAGTAACTTTTGGTAATGGCGGCGCGGCATCGGTTTCGTCGCTCACCAGCCTGATCGATCAGGAAGCATATAAGCTCCTCACGGAATCCACAGCACAGGTCAAAAACGGCTCTACGCTCGATTCGGGCGCTGTCAGCGTTGGCGCTGTGGCGGTTGCCGGTACCGGTGCTGGTGGCACTGTCGATGTCGGCTACGACCCCAACGCAAACGGCTTCACATTTGACGTATCCTCGGCATGGAATTCGGTGAAGAACGCTCTCGCCCAGTCTGACACCTCTGAAAACCTTAAGTTCAAGGATTTCGTACAGGTAGACGTTCACCTCGGCGGCACCGGTTCGTCCACCGTTGAAGTTCTCAATGCCAAGCGCGGTAACATCACGACCGGCGCAGGCAACGACACGGTTACCGTATCTGTCGTTTCGAACGAAAAGACCTGGGTCAACAATTTCAACATCGACACCGGCGCAGGCAACGACACGATCACCGTCAAGGCCGGCGCTGCCTTCAATGACACGTCGGCTGCGGGCACGGGCGGTCTTGCCGCCAATACCGGCGCTGTGAATGGTGGTGCTGGTATCACCGACGGCAGCTACACCTCCGTCAAGATCGATGCCGGTGCGGGTAACGACTCTATCGACCTGAGCGGTGTAAAGCTCGCTTCGTCGCTGGTCACCGGTGGCAAGGGCATCGACCACATCATCGCAAGCGGTGGCGCCGATACCTTCGTCTTCAATCTGGGTGACATGGCGAAGAGCTTTGCCACAGATACCATCGAAGGCTTCAACGCCTCCATGGACAAGCTCAAGCTGGTCGGTACAGTGATCGATAACTGGGCGGTTTCGACCTTTGATAACGATACCGTCCTCAGCTACAACGTTACTGGCGAGCACAAGGGTGAGAAGATCATTCTCTCCGGCGTTCACCTGACTGGCAGCGATTGGTTCACGGCGTAATTTCTCTCGAAGAGAATTTCATCGGTTACCGTTTAAATGTATCATGGCCCGGACATATCCGGGCCATGATTTTTTACATATGCGGCGGTTCGGAAATTATGCCGGCTGCCACTATCTTGCAGATCAGGCGGCCTCGGCCTGATTGCCCATTTTTCGCGCCGCGATGATGACGAGCACACCTGCCAGCGCAAGGCAGAAGGCAAGGAAGAACATCGGCGCAATCGTGCTGCCGGTCTGGTCCTTGATCCAAGGCACCACGTTCTGCGCCACGAAACCACCGAGATTGCCGACGGAATTAATGGCGGCGATGCCGGCAGCGGCACCGGCTCCCTTGAGGAAGCGGCCGGGCAGGCTCCAGAACACCGGCTGGCCAGCAAAAATGCCCGCAGCGGCGATGCAAAGGAAGGCGAACTGCAATACCGGATCGCTGAGCAGCGCCGACATCAGCAGGCAAAACGCGCCGACGAAGGCAGGGCCGACGATATAAGGCGTTTTGTTTTTTGCCTTGTCAGCCGCCAGGGGCACGACGAAGAGAGCGACGGCCACGATCACCCAGGGGATGATGTTGATGAAGCCATTGGCGGTGTTGGAAACGCCGAAGCTCTTTACGATCGTCGGCAGCCAGTAGCTGAGACCATAGGCCGCCAGCGGAAAGCCGACATAGCAAAGCGCCATGAACAGCACGCGCGGATTGATCAGCGCCTTGAAGCCGTCCTCCGCATGCTCTTCCATGCCCTTGTTTTCTTCGGCCAGGCGGTTCTTCAACCAGTCCTTCTCGGCCTGCGTCAGGAACTTCGCCTTTTCCGGCGTATCGTCCAGATAGAAGAAGGTAACGATACCGGCGATCACGGCGGGAATACCCGTCGCCAGGAACACCCATTCCCAGCCGGCATAACCGAGGA
This sequence comes from Agrobacterium tumefaciens, assembly GCF_013318015.2. NCBI lineage: Bacteria > Pseudomonadati > Pseudomonadota > Alphaproteobacteria > Hyphomicrobiales > Rhizobiaceae > Agrobacterium > Agrobacterium tumefaciens. The sequence continues at coordinate 2,342,037 of NZ_CP115841.1, forward strand.
AACCATCGAGATCGAGCAGCATGCCGCCAAGCGGTGCGCCGATGGCATTGGCAAGCGCACTGAAGATCATGAACAAGCCGATCATGCGGCCGCGATAATCGCGCGGGAACCACAGCGTCATCAGGAACAGCACGCCCGGGAAGAAACCGGCCTCGCAAAGCCCGAGCAGGAAGCGCAGGATGTAGAACATCGTCGCATTCTGCGTGTAGGCAAGCGCGATGGTGACGGCACCCCAGGACACCAGAATGCGGGCGAACCATTTGCTGGCGCCGAAACGGTTGAGGAAAAGGTTGCTCGGAACCTCAAAGAGGAAATAGCCGATGAAGAACAGCGAAGCGCCAAGTCCGTAGGCATATTCGCTGAGGCTCAGCGCATCGACCATCTGCAGCTTGGCATAGCTGACATTCTGCCGGTCGATATAGGCGATGAGATAGAGAAGGCCAAGAAACGGCATCAGCCGCCAGGTGATCTTCGAGATTAGGGATTTTTCCGATACCATGTGCTTTTCCCTCCCTTCGATTGCTCGTCGAAATGCAAATGATAAGGGGACCCATCTATATGTGCGCCGCAAGATACGCAAGTTGCATTGCATCATAGCCAATGCCGAAAGGGCTGCGAAACCGGCATTTTAAAGCCCTGAGTGCATGATGCGGCGCACATCAAAGCCGCCGGGTCACCGTTTTACGGTCTGCGTGCATTCATATTGCCGCGAAACCGGCAATCTGCTATGAAGACCGCCATGGGATCTAAATTCGGATGTCTCGCGCAGAATGTTTATGTGCTGCAGGACCACAAGCGTCTGCCGGCACGGTTTTTTGCGCGCATTTCCGGGGCGCTCAACAGCCGACTTAGGCTCGCCTGACAGCACCCGCTGTCCACCGCCTTACTGAACCCTGATTTTACCTTCCATGACAAGGCATAGAGCCATGAGCGCACCCCGCACCTTATACGACAAGATCTGGGACGACCACGTCGTCAATCGTGACCCGGACGGAACCTGTCTTCTCTATATCGACCGTCACCTGGTCCATGAGGTGACCAGCCCGCAGGCCTTTGAAGGCCTGCGCATCGCCGGTCGTCCGGTCCATTCGCCCGCCCGCACTCTTGCCGTCGTCGATCATAACGTGCCAACCACAGCCGACCGGCTGGAAGGCATCAAGAACGAGGAAAGCCGTATCCAGGTGGAAGCGCTTGCGCAGAATGCCAAGGATTTCGGTGTCGAATATTATTCCGAGCGCGACAAGCGTCAGGGCATCGTCCACATCGTTGGCCCGGAACAGGGCTTCACCCTGCCGGGCATGACGATTGTTTGCGGCGACAGCCACACCTCCACCCATGGTGCTTTCGGCGCGCTGGCGCACGGCATCGGCACGTCGGAAGTGGAGCATGTGCTGGCGACCCAGACGCTGATCCAGAAAAAGGCCAAGAACATGCTGGTGCGTGTCGATGGCAAGGTTCCGGAAGGCGTCACCGCCAAGGACATCATCCTCGCCATTATCGGTGAGATCGGCACAGCAGGCGGCACCGGCCATGTGATTGAATTTGCCGGTGAGGCAATCCGCTCGCTCTCCATGGAAGGCCGCATGACGGTTTGCAACATGACCATCGAGGGCGGCGCCCGTGCAGGTCTGATCGCGCCTGATGAGACCACCTTCGACTACATCAAGGACAAGCCGCGCGCACCAAAGGGCGAGACGTTGGAACAGGCCATCGCCTACTGGAAAACGCTGAAATCCGATGAAGGCGCCCATTACGACAAGATCGTGGTGCTGGACGCCGCCAATCTGCCGCCGATCGTCTCCTGGGGCTCATCGCCTGAGGACGTGACGTCCGTCGAGGGTATCGTTCCCAATCCGGATGATATCGAGGAAGAAAACAAGCGTACTTCCAAGTGGCGTGCGCTGGATTATATGGGCTTGAAACCCGGTACACGCATCACCGATATCGCCATCGACCGCGTTTTCATCGGCTCCTGCACCAATGGCCGTATCGAGGATTTGCGCGCAGCGGCAAAGATCGTCGACGGCCGCAAGGTTGCGCCCACCGTCTCGGCCATGATCGTGCCCGGCTCCGGTCTCGTGAAGGAACAGGCGGAAAAGGAAGGTCTGGACAAGATTTTCCTCGAAGCTGGTTTCGAATGGCGCGAACCGGGCTGCTCCATGTGCCTTGCCATGAATGACGACCGCCTCAAGCCTGGCGAACGTTGCGCCTCCACCTCGAACCGCAACTTCGAGGGCCGCCAGGGCTATAAGAGCCGCACCCACCTCGTCTCCCCCGCCATGGCAGCGGCGGCGGCCATCGCCGGCCATTTCGTCGATGTTCGCGAGTGGCGGTAATTATCGATAACGTCTGAAGCGAAAAACCCCGGATCACAATCCGGGGTTTTTTGTTAGCATCTCATTCCGCAATGATCTTCACCCGCTGGCCGGGCTGAAGCGTGGCGGTGGCGCTCATCGCATTCATCATGCGGAACATGTCGAGCTTGCGGTCGGTCCCCATCATCCGTGCGGCAATCGTTGCCACGGTTTCACCGGGCTTGACCGTCACCACGCGCACGCGCAGAGGTTTCAACGATGCGATCTCCTGCGGCGTCATCTTGCGGAAACTCGTGCGCAATACGTTGGCGATGGAATCGAGCTGCGTGTTACCCTTCGGCACGGCCGTCAGGAAGCGGAATATCTGCTGACCGACACGGATGACGGTAACGTCAAAGTCCCATTTGTCCGCCGTCGCACGGGCTGTCGCAGCCTCCAGACCGTTGATCTGCGTTTCCTTCACGGTTTCCGGCATCAGGCCGGCAACCCAGCCGCTGGTCAGGTAATTGGCAAGAGTGGTCTGTTTCGGATCGGCCACGCCGTCGAAACGGATCGCCACATCGCCCGGACCCGTCGCAAGAACGGCCTCGACCTTGTTGTCGATGACGAAACCTTCCGGCACATCGAAACGGATACCGAGCGTTCCGTGCAGGAAGGTCTGGCCCCGGACATAACCCTCCTGCGGGCTGTCGCCGTAAAGCAGGCCGTCTATGCCATCCAGAAACCAGTCGCGACCCCGATCCCCGACCTGACCGTCCTGACCGAAGGCGCGGGCATGCCGGCGTGCAAGCTCGATGCGCTGCGGCGTGTTGGGGTGGCTGGAAAGAAAGTCGAGGCTCTGGTCATTTTCGGGATCAGCCGAGGAGAAACGCGCATAGGCTGCCATGGAATCCAGAAACCGCGGCGATGCGAAGGGGTCGTAGCCGGCCTCACCCAACATGCGCACACCAATCACGTCCGCTTGCAACTCCTGCTGGCGCGAAAAAGCCGCAAGCCGCAGCTTACCGCGCGCAAGCGCCTGCTTGCCGGCGAGATCGCTCGACAGAACCTCGGCGACCACACGGCTTGCAATCACCTCCGCCTCTTCCCGGCGCTGGCGCTCGATGCCGTGGTTTGCGGTAACGTGGCCCATCTCATGCGAAAGCACGGCGGCCACTTCCGATGCATCGTTGGCGAGTGCCAGAAGCCCGCGCGTCACGTAAAGATACCCCCCCGGCAGCGCAAAAGCGTTGATAGCAGGCGAGTTGAGGATGGTGATGCGATAGGATTGCTGCGGATTTTCCGAAACAGCCGTCAGCGCGCCGGCAATACGGGCGACAAGCCGCTCCGTCTTGGCATCACGATATTCGCCACCATAACTCGCCACAATACGCGGATGTTCGCGCGCGCCCATCTGCGCACGGGGATCATTCTTCTGCACCTCTTCCACGGTCTGCGGATTGTCCGAAGGCCGCAAGGTGGACTGGTAGGCCGGGCTGAAGAGAGACTGACACGATGACAGGAATACGGCAGACGCCGTCAGCACGGAACACACGGCAGCCATCCTGCCCGAACGGCGAAGGCCTGAACGGGAGAAAAGCCTCCACTGCGCAGTCATGCTATTTCTCATTCTCTATGCCTGCCCCTAACGTTCCTGATCATCCGTTAATTGCAGACCAGAATAACAGATTCGCCCCAACGAGCCATGAATGTCGAAACGGTAAAAACGATCCATCAAGTCCGGAATATTCCTGAAGAACGCAATAATTCTCGTCTTTTCTCGGGCAACGACTTGAAACTGGCAAGTGCAAATTAACGCCATTGAAGTTATCTAAAGCGATTGCCAGCGGCACGCGTCGAAAATAAGGCGATCAGCCGTTCAGAAAACTGTCGACCGCCTTCACATTTTGTGTGGCGAAGAAATCTATGGTCGAGCCCGCATAGACAACGCGGCCACGATCAAGAAAAACCACCCGCTGCGCCAGCTTTTTTATGTCGTCTGGATGGTGCGTGACAATAATCACCGTATTTTTTGTTTCAGCATGCAAGTCGAGAAGCAGGGAGGTCATGCCCGCCCGCAGCCCCGGATCTAGCGCCGCGAAAGGCTCGTCCAGCAGCATGACCGGTTTTTTCCGGACCAGCGCACGCGCCAGCGCCGCCCTTTGCCTTTCCCCGCCGGAAAGCGTGCCCGGCAAACGTTTGTCAAAACCCGCAAGACCAACGCGTGTGAGCGCCATGTCGATCCTCTGCCTGTCTTCCGCCCGCAGCTTCAGCCCGGGGCTGATGCCGAGCGCGACATTGGTGAAGATATCGAGATGGGCGAAAAGATTATTATCCTGGAAGATCGAGGAGACCGGTCGTTCGGAAGGATCGAGCGCCTTCATGTCCCGCCCGCCGATCAGCACGCGCCCGGAATCGGGCAATTCAAAACCGGCGATGAGATTGAGGAGCGTCGACTTGCCAGAACCGGAGGCACCGACAACGGCGGTCATCTGGCCTTGCGGGAATATACAATCGAGATCGAAATCCTGCGTTCCGAGCCGCAGCCTGACCTTGTCCAGCCCCACGGCAAATTCGTCACCCGTCATATGCTCGCCCTTGCTGATTGGGATTGCCGTGAAACGCCGCCCGCGGCAAGCAGCAGGCAGACGACGCCAAGGATGAACGCGTATCCAGCGGCATCATTGGTGCGGTAGCTGCCCATATTGCTATAGACCAGCCATGGCAACGTGACGAAATTTTCCGACCCGAACAGGGCAACCGCCCCAAGATCACCGAGCGACAGGGCCATGGCAAAGGAAAACGCCATCAGAAGCGGCCGCAGCAGTACCGGCAGATCGGCGAACCGCAGCCGCGTCAGTCCCTGAAGCCCAAGGCTGGCGGAGAGCCGGGACGTGCGTAAAAAATGGCTGGTGAAGGCTGGCTCCAGCACCCGCATGGCAAGCGGCAACGCCATCAGCATGTTGATGAGTGCCACGAGAACGGGAGCATAAAAACTGACATCTCCAAAGGGCCGCAGCAACAGGAACCACCCGCTTCCCAGCACGACGGGCGGCACCAGCAGCACTAGCGATGACCCCGCCCCGAGCGTGGCGGACAAAAGGCGCAAGGGCTGAGCCGCGTGCCGTCTGGAACCCACGGCCTGTCGCGCACCGATAATCGCAAAGCAGCAGAGCACGACGAGAGTTGCGGAGAGCGCAGCGATTGCAAGGCTGGTCGCCGCCGCACGCAGGAAGATCGGCGCTGACAAAAGACGCGGCAGATCGGCCCCCAAACCCGAGACGGTTATGGCAACAAGCGGCAGGCCGACCAGCAGAACCGCAAAAATGATTGCCGCTCCGTCCCACAGGCGCGCGCCAACACGCTTGCCGTCGAAACGACGAACAGGGCGGCCAAGTGAAGCAATTTCCGCCTCGGGCGATGGCAAAAAGGCAAGAAGGCCGAGCAGAACTGCTGTGACTGCAATCTGCAAAACCGAAAGCGCGATTGCCCGTTGCGGATCGAAATCAAACCGCAGCGCCTGATAGATTGCGACCTCAAGTGTCGTCGCCGCCGGTCCACCGCCCAGCAGAAGCACTAGCGTGAAGCTGGTGGCGCACAGCATGAAGACAAGCCCGGCAATACCGGGAACAAGCCGCGAGACGGCCGGCCACTCGATGAAGCGGAAAACCGAAACCGGCCCCATGCCAAGACTTGCTGCCATCCGCCAATATTCGCCCGGAATCCGCTCCAGCCCGGCCAGCATCAGCCGCACCGCAAGCGGCAGATTGAAAAACACATGGGCGATGAGAATGCCGGAAAGGCCGTAAATACTGAAGGGCTGCTCCGCACCGGCAAAAACAAGGGCAGTATTCAAAACACCCTGCCTGCCCCAGATCGTGATAATGCCGAAGGCGCCGACGATGACCGGCAGCCCCATCGGCACAGCCATCAACCTGATAATCCAAATCCGCCCCGGAAAATCCTGTCTGCGGGAGAGCGCAAGCGCCACCGGCAGGCCGAGAACAATGGAAAGAACAGTGGACAACGTTGCCTGATAGAGCGTGAAGCGCAGGATGCGCAGCGTGTAGGCATCCACGATTCCGGCGGCGGATGTGCCGGCATCGAAAGACAGGAGTGCTGATACAGCAAGCGCCATGAACAGGAAAACGGCGGCAAACGCCGCCGTTCCGCCAATGATCGACCATCTGTAGTCGCGACGCAGCATCATGCGCGGGCGTGCCTCTTGCTCAGTTCATGCTCATGGCCGCAAGCCATTCGTCGATCCAGGCCTTGCGGTTCTTCGCCACCTCTTCCGGGTCCATCAGGAAGGTCTTCTGCGGTACGACGAGTTTGGAAAATGCCTCGGGCAGGGGCGTGGACGTTGCCGCGACCGGCATCATCCAGTTGTTTTCCGGAATGGCATCCTGAAATCCTGATGTGAGCGTGAAAGCGAGGAACTGCTTCGCCAGTTCCTTGTGCGGCGCGTTTTTGAGAAGGCCGGAAACCTCGATCTGGATGTAGTGCCCCTCGGAAAAAGCCGCGGCCTGATAGCGATCCGTCTTTTCCGAGACCATGTGATAGGCAGGCGACGTGGTGTAGGAGAGCACCATCGGCACCTCACCCTTGGTGAAAAGGCCAAAGGATTCCGACCAGCCCGGCGTGACGGTGAGAATGCGCTTCCGGAGCTTCGCCCAGGCTTCCGGTGCCTTGTCGCCGTAAACGGACTTCACCCAGAGCAGCAGGCCAAGCCCCGGCGTGGAGGTGCGCGGGTCCTGAATGGCGATTTTCTGTGAAGGATCGCCGTCCACCAGATCCTTCAGGCTCGTCGGCGGATTTTTTATCGTCTGCGTGTCATAGACAACGGCGAAATGACCGTAGTCGTAAGGGACGAAAACGTCGTCCTTGTAACCGCCCGGCACCTTGGCCACCGATGCATCGATACCGCTGATATCGAAGAGGCCGGTCTGTTTCGCTTCCGCGACCAGATTGGTGTCGAGACCAACAGCGACATCCGCCTTCGACGCCGCCCCTTCAAGCTTCAGGCGGTTGAGCAGCGCCACGCCATCCGCTACACCGACGAAATTGACCGTGCAATTGCACACCTTCTCGAAGGCCTCTTTCACCTTGGGGCCGGGACCCCATTCGGAAACGAAGCTTTCATAGGTGTAGACGGTCAGTTCCTGTCTGTCCTGAGCAGTGGCAAGACCGGGCAGAAACAACGAAACGGCAACGAGGGAATTCAGGAAAAGACGACGGCGCACGGGTATCTCCTCAAAAAACGAAAAGGGAAATAGCCGCTTGCCTTAAGCCGTCTAATCCCTCCGCCGGTATGAACCGGATCAGGTTCTTCGGGTTGGCAAGCCTCTCAGCCTTTTGCACGCAAGCACAAAAGACACCCCGTTAGATCAAGATGATGATGTAGTCCCGCTGTCTCTGATTGGCAAGATGGCTGCCGTCAGGCCTGCTGCACCATGTGCACCAGTTCCCAGACATGGCCGTCGGGATCCTGAAAACTACCGGCATACATGAAACCGTGATCCTGAACCGGTTTCCAGCTGCTGCCACCCGAGGCGAGCGCCGTTTCGATCATCCGGTCGATTTCCTCACGGCTTCCCGCTGTGAGACAGGTCAGGACCTCGGTGCTGCGTGTGGCGTCGGCGATATCGCCATTGATGAAATCACGAAAACGCTCCTCCTGAAGAAGCATCACGAAAATGTTCTCCTCAACGATCATGCAGAGCGTGCGGTCATCCGAATATTCCGGATTGAAGGTGAAACCGAGAGCCGTGAAGAAGCTTCTCGATGTCTCGATATTCTTGACCGGCAGATTGACGAAGATCATGCGCATTTTCTGAACTCCTCCGAACCCGCACAGGAAACGGCAATTCCGGCTCCCTGTCAAAGGTGGATGAGACCTCAGTCAAGAAATCGCGACCAAGTCACCCTTCAATTTCCTCGCGCAGCATCTCCAGCTCCAGCCATTCCTCTTCCATGGCTTCGAGCTTTTCGCGCAGCTTCGTCATTTCCTGCGCCAGCGTATTGAAGGTAGCCGGGTCCTTGGTGAACAGATTGGGATCGGCCATGCGCTGCTCACGCTTGGCGATTTCGCCCTGCGCCTTCTCCATCTCCTTTGGAAGGTTTTCGAGCGCAAATTTTTGCTTGAAAGAAAGCTTGCCCTTGGCCTTTGAAGCGTCCTGCGACGCGGAGGCGGAAGGGGCGGTCTTTGCCTTTTCCTGCTTCTCCGCCTTGCGCTTTTCTTCCGCAGCACCCTTGCGTTGCGCCATCATGTCCGAATAGCCGCCGGCATATTCGATCCAGCGTCCGTCCGGCTGGTCCGGATTGGCGGGCGCGATTGTGGAGGTGACGGTACGGTCGAGGAAGTCGCGGTCGTGGCTGACGAGAATGACCGTGCCGGAAAAGCCCGCAACGATTTCCTGCAACAGATCGAGTGTTTCGATATCGAGATCGTTGGTCGGCTCGTCAAGGATCAGCAGGTTGGTAGGCCGCGCCAGAATGCGCGCAAGAATAAGACGGGCGCGCTCACCACCGGAGAGGTTGCGGATGGGCGTGCGGGCCTGTTCCGGCTGGAACAGGAAGTCCTTCATGTAACCCGTCACATGTTTCAACTCGCCATTGACCAGCAAATTGTCGCCGCGACCGTCGGTGAGGTAATGAGCGAGCGTATCGTTTGGATTGAGATCTTCACGCTTCTGATCAAGCGTCGCGATTTCCAGATTGGTGCCGAGCTTTACCGTGCCGCTATCGGGCTGAAGCTGGCCGGTCAGCATCTTCAAAAGCGTTGTCTTGCCGGCACCGTTCGGCCCGACGAGACCGATGCAATCACCGCGATGCACCCGCAGCGAAAACGGCGCGATGATCACGCGCTCGCCGTAAGACTTAGTGATTGCGTCTGCCTCGATGACCAGTTTGCCGGATTCCCGCACCTCCGCAGCCGTCGCCTGCACGCTGCCCTGCGGTCCCTTGTGGCCGCGATAGTCCGCACGCATTGCCTGAAGCTCGCCCACGCGGCGCATGTTGCGCTTGCGTCTCGCGGTCACGCCGTAACGCATCCAGTGTTCTTCACGCTCGATGGCCTTGCCGAGCTTGTGCTGCTCCAGCTCTTCCTCTTCCAGCACCTTGTCGCGCCATTCCTCGAAATGCGCAAAACCGCGATTGAGACGACGGGACTGGCCGCGATCCAGCCACACGGTCGAGGTCGAAACCTTCTCCAGAAAACGCCTGTCGTGCGAGATCAGCACCAGCGCGCTACGCGTCTGCTGCAACTCGCCTTCAAGCCATTCGATTGTGGGCAGGTCCAGATGGTTGGTCGGCTCGTCCAGCATCAGAATATCGGGTTCAGGGGCCATGACGCGGGCAAGGGCCGCACGCCGCGCTTCGCCGCCGGACAGGCTATCCGGATGTTCCTGTCCCGTCAGGCCCAGATGCTCGAGAATATAGGTAACGCGATAGGGATCGTCGCCAGGTCCCAGCCCCGCCTCGGCATAGGCCTGCACGGTGTCGTAACCGGCAAAATCCGGCGCCTGTTCCAGATAACGGATGGTGGCGGAGGGGTGACGGAAAACCTCGCCCGACTGCGCCTCGACCAGACCGGCGGCGATCTTCATCAGGGTCGACTTGCCCGAACCGTTGCGTCCGACAAGGCAGATGCGGTCGCCCGGCTCCACCTGAAGATTGGCGCCGTCGAGCAGCGGGGTCACGCCGAAGGTCAGCTTGATGTCATCGAGTTTCAAAATTGGGGGTGCCAAGGCGTCAGGCTCCGGTCAGATCATAAGGGCGGGCGAGCACGATGGCTTTTCCGCTTTTCAGCGAGAAATGCACGGGGCCGCCATTCGCGACATTGGAAATAGTGCGGGAAGAGCCGAAAGCAAGCGGGAAATCCTTGATAGGATAACGCACATTGCCGATATCGAGCCCCACAAGGTCGGTAAACCCGGCAACGGAAAACAGCGCACCGGGAGGCAGATCAAGGTCGAACGACCCCGCCAGCAGCGGGCGGGCCTCCTCTTCGCCGGAGGTCAGCGTAACGTTGAGACCACGCTCAGTAAGCGCCACCGCGTAAAGGAGGTGCTGAAGTGCGTGGTCGCTTCTCGCTCCACCAAGCGCACCGGCAAGCACCAGAGAACGCGCGCCGCGGGCAAGTGCCTCCGACACCGCAATTTCGCCATCGGTCACAGCCTTTGCAGCGGGATAGGGCTGTCGCACCACATCGGGCCAGGCGTCCAGCAGGTCCTTGTCGGTGGAATCGAAATCCCCCACCCAAAGCTCGGGTGTGAGCCCGAGCGGTGCGGCATGGCGCATGCCGCCATCGGCCGCAATCACACGGCTACCCTCAACCGCCGCTTTGAGGCGGTCGGTAACGGTGACATCGCCGCCAAGCAGAATGGTGAAGCGTTCTCTATCCATGCCCTGCCTTATCGCACCTCAGGCAAAAATGGAAAGGCAGAAACCCGATGAAATCAGCCGATATTGATTTTCGTCGGCTTCGGGATTATGAAACGCCTCAGTGGTGATTTGCCGACCGGCTTGCAGCCACTTTAAAGAAGTCGCTAAAGGGTCGAGGAAAAGGGTAATTTCCTGGGACCGGCTGCGATTTCGCTGCCGGTTTTTTTGTTTTCGCAACGTTCTTTACGTCATCCGAAAAGAGAGTTCGACATGCCGATCAAGATTCCCGATACCCTTCCCGCCTTCGACACCCTCGTTCATGAGGGCGTGCGGGTCATGACAGAAACGGCGGCCATCCGGCAGGATATCCGCCCGCTCCAGATCGGGCTTCTCAACCTCATGCCGAACAAGATCAAGACGGAAGTGCAGATGGCGCGCCTCGTCGGCGCATCGCCGCTGCAGGTGGAGTTTTCGCTGATCCGCATTGGCGGCCATCGTGCCAAGAATACGCCGGAAGAGCACCTTCTGTCCTTCTATGAGACATGGGAGGAAGTGCGCCACCGCAAGTTCGACGGTTTCATCATCACAGGCGCGCCCATCGAGATGCTTGACTATGAAGACGTGACCTACTGGAACGAGATGCAAAAGATTTTCGACTGGACGCAAACCAACGTCCATTCGACGCTGAACGTCTGCTGGGGCGCAATGGCCGCCATCTACCATTTCCATGGTGTGCCGAAATACGAACTGAAGGAAAAGGCTTTCGGTGTCTATCGTCACCGCAATCTCTGCCCCTCGTCGATATATCTCAACGGTTTTTCCGACGACTTTCAGGTTCCGGTCTCACGCTGGACGGAAGTGCGCCGCGCCGACATCGAAAAACACCCGGAACTCGAAATCCTGATGGAGTCAGAGGAAATGGGCGTATGTCTGGTGCATGAAAAAGAGGGCAACCGCCTCTATATGTTCAACCACGTCGAATATGATTCAACCTCGCTTTCGGATGAATATTTCCGCGATGTGAACTCGGGCGTCCCAATCAAGCTGCCGCATGATTATTTTCCGCACAATGATCCGGAGCTTGCCCCGCTCAACCGCTGGCGCAGCCATGCCCATCTGTTTTTCGGCAACTGGATCAACGAGATATATCAGACGACGCCTTATGACCTCGAAGCAATCGGCAAACTAGCGGCGTAAATTGCGGGATTGCGAATTGCCGGAAAATGACGCAACGTCCGCCGGCAATTCAAAGATATCGGGAGAATGACGCAATGAGCGACGCGGCGGCACGGGAGAATTTCGGTTTCACGGCAACCGGCGAAAAGGTTGAGCGCGTCACCATCTCGAAGGGCGGGCTGACGGCCAAGGTTATCACCTGGGGCGCCGTCATTCAGGACCTGCGCCTCGATGGGCACCAGCCGCCGCTCGTTCTCGGCTTCGATACATTCGAGGACTACAAATATTCATCCTATTTCGGCGCGACACCCGGCCGCAACGCCAACCGTATCGGTGACGGAAAATTCTCGATCGACGGGCACGAATACCAGCTGGAACTGAACGAAAAAGGCGTCAGCCACCTGCATGGCGGCAGCGACGGGATGGGCAAACGTAACTGGATGTTGATGGAACACGGCGAAAGCCATGCAGTTCTGCAGATCATCGATCCCGACGGCCGCGCCGGTTATCCCGGCAATTGCACGGTGACCGCGACCTATACGATCCGCGACGGCGGCGTGCTTTCGGTGGTCTATGAAACGGTGACCGACCAACCGACCATCGCCAATATCTGCCAGCATTCCTATTTCAACCTCGACGGTGCTGATACCGCACTTGGACATGAGATCAGCATCGCCGCTGACTTTTATCTGCCAACCAACGACAAACAGATCCCGACAGGCGAAATCCGCTCCGTCGAAGGCACCGTCTTCGACCTGCGCCACCCGACGCCGATGCGGCGAACGGAGGATGGCGAGCAGGTGCTCTACGACCATAATTTCTGCCTTTCGCCCGAGCGTCGCGCCAAGCGCAAGGTTGCCCGCGCCTATTCGCCCGCCTCCGACATTGCCCTTGAGGTTCACACCACAGAACCCGGCGTGCAATTTTATTCAGCCTTCAAGCTGAATGTTCCCGTTCCGGGCCTCGATGGCCGCCACTATGGCCCCTTTGCAGGTTTTTGCCTGGAAACGCAGATATGGCCGGATGCCGTCAATCATCCCGATTTCCCCTACGCGATCCTGCGTCCCGGCGAGACCCTGCGTCAGGAAACCGACTATATTTTCAAGAAGGGTTGAGGCGGCGGGCTGGGCTCAGTCCAGCACGCATCCCACATAACCGCCCGATGCTCGGGCACGCCGTTCGATAAGGCCGGCAAGCCGTTGCAAACCACGCCCCGGCTTGCTGGCAACGCGATCGATGGGATTGGGCAGGGAAACGGCAAGCAGTGCCGCCTGGCGGGAGCTGAGCTTTGCCGCCGGTACCTTGAAATGGTGCTGTGCTGCGGCCTCAATGCCGTAAATGCCGGGTCCCCATTCGGCAACGTTGAGATAGATCTCCATCATCCGTTTTTTGGACCAGACGAAATCGGCAGCAATCGCCAGCGGCAACTCCAGCCCCTTGCGCAAGAACGAGCGGCCGTTCCAGAGGAACAGGTTCTTGGCCGTCTGCATGGGAATGGTGCTGGCGCCACGGGTGGACGCGCCTTCGAGCGCATTGTTGACGACGGATTGCATCTGGTTCCAGTCAACGCCGCCGTGGAAACAGAATTGTCCGTCCTCGGACATCATTACGGATTGCACAAGGCGCGGCGAAATATCCTCGAGCGGCACCCAGCGCCGGTCATAACCCTGAAGTGTCACCAGATCGGCAAGCATCAGCGTCGAGACCGGCCGCATGAAAGGCAGGGCGTAAACCGGGATCAGCAGATAGGGCAGGATCAGCAACGCCAGCAAGGTCATGATGATACGCTTTGCCAACGTGCGAAAATCCACCTTCGGACTGCTCCGGTCTTCCGCCAGCACGGCGTAATCTGCGTCGCTTTCAGGCGTACTGCTCAATATTCGTCAAAGCCCCGCACCAATCGAAGCCTTTCATATTCCATTGCCGCCTTCAAGGCGAGTCCGGTCAAACAGTTGACCTCAGGAATCACGAAAAGGTTGCCTGGCCCCGCGCGCCATGCCAAAGAGCGCGGCATGGACGCTCAGATGACGAATTTCGAAACGAAGCTGCGCGATAACGCGGCACAGACCGAATCCCTGCTTGGTCGCCTGCTTTCCGCAGAGGCGCGTGCGGATGAGATTACACGCCCGCAAAACCTGCTCGACGCCATGCGTCATGGTGTGCTGAACGGCGGCAAACGCCTGCGGCCCTTCCTGGTCATAGAAAGCACGGCCTTGCTCGGCGGAAATGCCGAAGCAGCCCATCACGTCGGTGCCGCGCTGGAGTGCCTGCATTGTTACTCGCTGGTGCACGACGATCTGCCAGCGATGGATGACGACGACCTGCGCCGCGGCCAGCCGACAGTGCACCGCAAATTCGACGAGGCGACCGCCATTCTCGCAGGCGACAGCCTGCTGACACTCGCTTTCGATATTATCGCATCGGACGAAAATCCTCTCCAGGCAGACCGCAAGGCGTCTCTCGTTCTCTCGCTCGCCCGCGCCGCAGGCGTCGGCGGCATGGCGGGCGGTCAGGCGCTCGATCTGGCTGCGGAAAAGAACGCACCTGATGAGACCGGCATTATTACATTGCAGGCTATGAAAACCGGTGCGCTGCTTCGCTTCGCCTGCGAGGCAGGCGCGATCATCGCCGGCAGCGATGTTTCCGAAAGACAAAGACTGCGCCTCTTCGGTGAAAAGATCGGCCTTGCCTTCCAGCTTGCCGACGATCTCCTGGATCTGACCGCCGATGCCGCCACCATGGGCAAGGCAACCGGCAAGGATGCCGCACGCGGCAAGGGAACGCTGGTGGCACTACGCGGTGAAGACTGGGCGCGCCTCAAGCTTCAGGAACAGGTGGCGGAAGCCTCCGAACTTCTGGCCCCCTACGGCGAAAAGGCCGCGATACTCATCGCGGCCGCCAGATTCATCGCCGAACGGAAAAGCTGAGCCGGTTTCCCGGCTCACCGTTTTTCAGCCAATCAGCCCTTGAGCGGCGAAATCAGCACTTCGACACGACGGTTCTGGGCGCGGCCATCCGGCGTTGCGTTCGAAGCGATCGGCTGCGAGGGGCCGAAGCCGAGCGTCGAAATACGGCGCTGGTCGACGCCGCGTGCGCCGAGATAGTTTGCAACAGACGCCGCACGACGCTCGGAAAGCGCCTGGTTGTGCTGCTGGCTGCCGGTAGAGTCGGTATGGCCGTTGATGTCGATGAGCGTGCGGTTGAACTTGTTCAGCACGATGGCGACGGAATCGAGTGTCTGATAGAAGGGCGGGATGACCTGATCCTGATCCGTCGCGAAGGTGATGTTCGACGGCATGTTGAGAACGATGCTGTCGCCACGGCGGGTAACCGAAACGCCAGTGCCCTGAAGCTGGGCGCGAAGCTCGGATTCCTGACCATCCATGTAATTGCCGATTGCGCCACCGGCGAGTGCACCGATGCCGGCGCCGATGAGGGCTGCGTTGCGGCGACCGACCGGCGAACCGCCGACAGCCAGACCACCGAGAGCACCGACGACAGCGCCGATACCAGCGCCGCCCGCCGTGTTCGACATCTTCTGCTCACCCGTATAGGGATCGGTGGTGGTGCAGGCGGAAAGATAGGTCCCGCAAAGGGCAACGATCGCGATTTTTTTGATCATGTGTTTTGATGCTCCGAAGGGTTCAGGCGGTATGACAGTGGAATTTCGGCATTTTCACGGTAGTTTTTACTCCGCCGCATCTTTCCGGCCAAAACGCTTTTCGATGTAATCGATCACAAGCGCTTCAAAATCCGCGGCGATGTTGGGACCGCGCAGGGTGAGCGCCTTCTCGCCATCGATGAAGATCGGTGCAGCGGGGCTTTCGCCGGTTCCGGGCAGTGAAATGCCGATATCGGCATGTTTGCTTTCGCCGGGGCCATTAACGATGCAGCCCATGACAGCAACATTGAGCGCTTCCACACCGGGATACTTTTCACGCCAGATCGGCATGTTCTTGCGAATGTCATTCTGGATATTCTGGGCAAGTTCCTGAAAGACGGTAGAGGTGGTGCGCCCGCAGCCGGGACATGCCGCAACCACCGGAATGAACTGGCGGAAACCCATGACCTGCAGCAATTCCTGCGCCACCTGCACCTCGCGGGTGCGGTCGCCGTTCGGCTCCGGCGTCAGCGAGACGCGGATCGTGTCGCCAATACCGTGCTGCAGCACATAACCCATGGCAGCAGACGAGGCGACGATGCCCTTGGAACCCATGCCGGCTTCGGTAAGACCGAGATGCAGTGCGTGGTTGGAACGTTCCGACAGCATCGAATAAACGGCAATCAGGTCCTGTACCTGGCTGACCTTGGCAGACAGGATGATGCGATTGCGCGGCAGGCCGATTTCTTCGGCAAGCTCTGCGGAAATCAGTGCCGACTGGACTATGGCTTCGCGGGTGACCTGACGGGCAGAGAGCGGAAAACCCTGCTCCTTGTTCTTGTCCATCAGCGTCGTCAGCAATTCCTGATCGAGCGACCCCCAGTTCACGCCGATGCGAACCGGCTTGTCATAACGGATCGCCATTTCGACGATTTCGCCGAACTGCTTGTCCTTCTTGTCCTTGAAGCCGACATTGCCGGGATTGATGCGGTATTTCGCCAGTGCTTCGGCACAGGCCGGATGATCGGCCAGAAGCTTGTGGCCTATATAGTGGAAATCGCCAATCAGCGGCACGTCCATACCAAGGCGCAGCAGCCGTTCGCGGATTTTCGGCACAGCGGCAGCGCTCTCATCGCGATCGACGGTGATGCGCACCATTTCAGAACCGGCCTGGAAAAGTGCCGCCACCTGCTGCACGGTGGCGTCGATATCCGCCGTGTCGGTATTGGTCATGGATTGTACGACGACAGGCGCACCGCCACCCACGATGACGCCCCCTACGTCGACGGCAACTGATGCACGGCGGGTCTTTGGATCGTAATCGGCGTGTGACGTCATGGCGGTCTCTGGAGCTTGCGGCAAGGTCTGGCAATTGAGGTGAAACAAGGGGGCGTGCTTGTCAACACCCAACGCATAAGAGCTTCTACTTTACCGCAATCATGGCAAAATTCGAGACGCCTATTCCTTGCCCGCACCATCCGCATGCCGGGCGAGCCGCGAAAGCAGCAAAACCACCACATGCAACAACGGCAGAGCGAGAAATACGGTGGCGAGGCCGGTATGTTCGGCAATGAAGCCGATGGCCGAGGGTGCTACCAGAATCCCGGAATAACCCATGGTGGTGACGACCGACAGGCCGATGCCGGGTGCCAGTCCCGGCATGTTCCCCGCCGCCGAAAAGGCGATCGGCACCATGTTGGAAATACCGATACCGGCAATCGCGAAGCCGATGATCACAAACGTGGAATTTCCCGCAAGACCCGCAATCAGAAGGCCCGCAATCGACATGACCGAGCAGAACCGCAGGGTATTGACCGCGCCGAACCGGTCGCGCACCAGATCGCCGGCAAAACGCATGGCCGCCATGGTCATGGAAAAGGCCGCGAATGCGAAACCGGACTGGGACACGGAAGCGCCGAGTTCATTGCGCAGATAAAGGGCACCCCAATCGAGGATCGCGCCTTCCGGAATCATCGAAAACAGCGCCATCAGACCGATAATCCACGGCAAGGGCGTCAGCGGCAAGCGACCTTTCGGACGCTCCTCCTCGGCATGCGGGCGATCCGCAAGAACGCGCGGCCACGCGACGACGAGCAAAACAAGGGCGATGACCGTCAACGCGATCGCATGCCCCTGCACGCCAATGGTCGTGATGAGATAGCCGCCAAGACCGGCACCGATCAGGCCGCCCAGGCTCCAGAAAGCATGGCACGACGACATGATGGCGCGGCGCATGTCACGCTCGACCGCCACCGCATTGGCGTTCATGGCGACATCCATCGCCCCTGTCAGCCCACCGAACAGGAAAACTGCAATCACACCCGCCCAGATCGTGTCTGCCCAGGAGATGAAAAGCAGTGTCGGCAAGAAAATAGCCGCACTCGCAAGGCTGACCGTTCGCGATCCGAAACGGGCGATCTGGGAACCGGCGATCGGCATGAAAACCAGCGAGCCGACGCCGAAAACCAGAATGATAAGGCCAAGCGCACTTTCACTGAGGGATAACCGCGCCGCAAATTCCGGTATTTTGGGCGCCCACGACCCCATCATGAAACCGTTCATCAAAAACAGCAGGGACACACCGAGCCTGTGCCGCGTCAGATAGGACGAGCGCTTGACCGTCGGCGAAAATGTCGTGGGGCCGTTCATCGGTAATATCCTTCAGACTTGACCGTGAGAGAGTTGGACGGCGTCATCGTCGCCGAAATGAACTTGTACGCCTTTAGCCGATAGCGCCTCGACCAATGTGCGGTCGGCGTCATGTTCGAGCACCAGGGAAAGAGGCGGAGAAAAGTCGTGCACGTGAAACGCCGCCTTGTGGCCCAGCTTTTCCGTGGTGATGGCGGCAACAATCCGCTGGCTTGCGCTGCAGGCAAGCCGCTTGAACACGGCATCCTCGAAAATATCCGCCGACAGGCCGGTCTCAGCCGCAACACCGCAAACGCCAAGAATACATAGCTCGGGCCGCATCAGCTCAAGTTGCCGCAACGCCATGGCGTCGATGGCCGCACCGACGGCCGGATCGACCTTGCCGCCGATCATGATCAAAGCGATATCGGCGCGCCCCGTGAGTTCAGCGGCAATAGCAGGCGTATTCGTTACCACCGTCAATTTGAGACCGGCGGGGATAGCCCTTGCAATGGCCAGATTGGTGGAGCCGGCATCGATGAAGACGACCATTCCCGGCTCAAAAAGCGGCATTGCTGCGCGCGCCAACGAAGCCTTGCGATCGGCATCCTCGGCGATCCGTGTCTTCAGCGGCACCGTCTTGCTATCGGAAAGCAACGCCCCGCCATAGACGCGCAGACACTCCCCGCGCGCCGCCATATCCCGCAGATCCCGGCGGACCGTATCTTCCGAAACGCCGAAATTCTGGGCCAGATCCTGCGCAAGCACGCGGCCGCTTTGCCGCAACTGTGCAAGAATGAGCGCCTGCCGCTCGCTGACAAAATGATCGCTCATCGGGACTCATGCATAAACAGGAACAAACGTGCACGAACATGCATATTTGAGTTTTAGCGAAGGTGCAACAGCAAAACGCCCGCCGGGAGGGCGGGCGTTTATAACGAAAGACAAAATATCGCGGCTAGCGATGCCGTGTGGGCATCATTCCGCGTAGGCGATCAGCAGATCCTTTGCGTCGATCTGGTCACCCGGGCGCACAAGAACCTCGGCGACCTTGCCATCGCGTTCGGCGTGAAGCGCAGTTTCCATCTTCATGGCTTCGATGGAGAGCAGCACGTCGCCGGCCTTGACCTCCTGACCCTGGTTGATGAAGACGCGGCTGATCACGCCCGGCATCGGCGCACCAATATGCGTGCCATTGCCGAGTTCCGCTTTGCGGCGCACCGCAGAGCCGGATGCGCCATGAGCGCGATCCGGCACCTTGATGCGGCGCGGCTGGCCGTTGATCTCGAAGAACACCGTCACCATGCCCTTATCGTCAGTGCCTGAAGAGGCTTGATTGACGATGACCAGCGTTTTGCCGCGCTCGATATCGGCAAACAGCTCTTCACCGTCCTCCATGCCATAGAAATACGCATGGGTGGGAAGCACGGAAACCGGACCGTAGGTCTCGGATGTCAGCGCGAAATCGGTGAACACCTTCGGATACATCAGATAGGATGCGAATTCGAAGTCGTTCACGGAACGCTCGAGTTTGGTCTCGATCGCCTTTCTCTCCGCATCGAGATCGGCATCCGGCAGCAAAGAGCCGGGACGAACCGTATAGGGCGCGTCACCCTTCAGCGCCTTTTTCTGCAGGGCTTCCGGCCAGCCGCCTGGCGACTGTCCAAGATCGCCCTTCAGCATCGAAACTACCGAGTCCGGGAAGGACACTTCGCGATCAGCATTTTCCACGTCGGCGACCGTCAGATCCTGGCTCACCATCATCAGCGCCATATCGCCGACAACCTTGGAGGACGGCGTGACCTTGACGATATCGCCGAACATCCGGTTGGCGTCGGCATAGGCCTGCGCGACCTCGTGCCAGCGGCTCTCAAGACCGAGCGAGCGCGCCTGCTCCTTGAGATTGGTGAATTGCCCACCGGGCATTTCATGCAGATAGACTTCCGAGGCAGGGCCCTTCAGATCGCTTTCGAAAGCCGCATACTGGTTGCGCGCCGACTCCCAGTAGAACGAGATGCGGCGGATCCATTCGGTATCGAGACCGGTATCGCGTTCCGATCCGGCCAGCGCTTCCACGATGGAACCGAGGCAGGGCTGGGACGTGTTGCCCGAAAGCGCATCCATGGCGGCATCCACCGCATCCACGCCCGCATCGACGGCGGCAAGCACGGTCGCAGCCGCAATGCCGGATGTGTCATGCGTGTGGAAATGGATAGGCAGGCTGGTCGCCTCCCTCAGCGCCTTGAACAGCACCTTGGCAGCGGCAGGCTTCAGAAGTCCCGCCATATCCTTGACGGCGATGATGTGCGCGCCTGCACGCTCCAGCTCGGCGGCGAGGTTGGTATAATATTTCAGGTCGTATTTTGGACGCGCGGAATTGAGGATATCGCCCGTGTAGCAGATGGCCGCTTCGCAGAGCTTGTTCTCCTCGGCGATCGCATCCATCGATACGCGCATATTCTCCACCCAGTTCAGGCAGTCGAAGACGCGGAACAGGTCGATACCGCCCTTCGCAGCCTGACGGACGAAATATTTCACGACATTGTCTGGATAGTTCTTGTACCCGACGCCGTTCGCACCGCGCAGCAGCATTTGCAGCAGCAGGTTCGGCGCACCCTCGCGGATCAGCGCCAGGCGCTCCCACGGGTCTTCCGTCAGGAAGCGCATGGAAACGTCGAAAGTGGCGCCGCCCCAGCACTCCAGAGACAGAAGCTGCGGCAAGGCCTTGGCATAGACGCTTGCGACGCCGGCAATGTCATGGGTACGCATGCGCGTGGCCAGCAGCGACTGATGGCCGTCGCGCATCGTCGTGTCCGTTACCAGCACCCGCTTTTCGTTGCGCATCCAGTCGGCAAAGCCCTTCGGCCCCAGCCGGTCGAGCAATTGCTTGGTTCCATCAGGCGTCGGCGCATCGATGTAGGGAACCACCGGCTGTGCCGCATTTGCCGGTGGCTTGACGCGGCCCTTGGTTTCCGGATGCCCGTTCACCGTCACATCTGCAAGATAGGTGAGCAGCTTCGTAGCGCGGTCCTGACGCTTGACCTGTGCAAACAGCTCCGGCGTCGAATCGATGAAGCGGGTCGTATAGGTGTTGTTGCGGAAACTCGCATGGCCAATGATGGCCTCGAGGAAGGTGAGGTTGGTCGCAACACCGCGAATTCGGAATTCGCGCAGCGCGCGGTCCATGCGGCTGATCGCTTCATCCGGCTGCGGCGCCCAGGCCGTTACCTTCACCAAAAGCGGATCGTAATAACGGGTGATGATCGCCCCCGAATAGGACGTCCCGCCATCCAGACGAATGCCGAAGCCGGACGCCGAGCGGTACGCCGTTATACGGCCGTAGTCGGGAATGAAATTGTGCTCCGGGTCTTCTGTGGTGATACGGCACTGCAGCGCATGGCCGTTGAGGCGGATATCCTCCTGTTTCGGCACACCCGATTCCGGCGTGCCGATGGCGGCCCCTTCCAGAATATGGATTTGCGCCTTGACGATATCGATGCCGGTCACGACTTCGGTGACGGTATGCTCCACCTGAATGCGCGGATTGACCTCGATGAAGTAGAATTTGCCGGTATCGACATCCATCAGATATTCGACCGTGCCGGCGCCGATATAATTGGTCGCAGCCGCGATCTTCAAGGAATAGGCGGCCAGTTCCTGACGCTGCGCTTCGCTGAGATAGGGTGCCGGCGCGCGCTCAACCACTTTTTGATTGCGGCGCTGGATCGAACAATCGCGCTCGAACAGATGCACGACATTGCCGTGGGTATCACCGAGAACCTGGCTCTCGACGTGGCGGGCGCGCTCGAGCAGCTTTTCGAGATAGACCTCGTCCTTGCCGAAAGCGGCCTTCGCCTCGCGCTTGGCCTCGGTGACCTCGCGTGCCAGATCCTCCTTTTTGCGGATGGCGCGCATGCCGCGACCGCCGCCGCCCCAGGAGGCCTTCAACATCACGGGATAACCGATCTCTTCGGCCAGCCGCTCCACCTTTGCCATATCGTCCGGCAGCGGCTTGGTTGCAGGAACAACGGGAACATTGACCGAGATCGCCAGATTGCGGGCGGCAACCTTGTTGCCGAGCTGGCGCATCGTATCCGCCGTCGGTCCGATGAAGGTGATGCCAGCCTTGTTACAGGCCTCAACGAATTCGGGGCTTTCGGACAAAAGGCCGTAACCGGGATGGATCGCGTCCGCGCCGGAAAGTCTGGCCACGCGGATGACCTCCTCAATCGAAAGATAGCTCTCGATCGGTCCCATATCCTTGGCGAGATGCGGACCCCTGCCGACCTGATAACTTTCATCCGCCTTGAAGCGGTGCAAAGACAGCTTGTCCTCTTCCGCCCAAATGGCGACGGTTTTTATCCCCAGCTCGTTCGCTGCCCGGAAAACTCGGATCGCAATTTCGGATCGGTTGGCAACAAGTATTTTCGATATTTTCAAGACGGTCTCCCCACACGCCAAAACAGAATTTCTGCTGCACTGCGGAATTAAGCAGCAAAACCCGGTCTTGAAAAGGGCAATTCGGGAGAGAAGCGTACTGTCGTAACTAGCTCAGCAAGCCGTTGCGAAAGGCGAGTGCTACAGTATGCTGCCTGTTCTTGGCGCTGAACCGACGCTGGATTCCATTGATATACCAGTCGACCGTGTGATTGGAGATCGATAGCTGGCGTCCAATTTCGGTTGAGGTCATGCCATCAGCCATCAGCGTCAGCACTTCCATTTCCCGCCTTGTAAGTTCAAGAGCGGAAACATTCGGCGCGTTGCTGAGGTTATGGACCTGACCTGAAAGATCGAGCAGACGCCAGAACACCGCGCGCGTGGCCGCATCCAGTAGCTCAACGTGCAACGAGGGCAATTGCCGGTCCTCGCCGCCAAGGAACACCGCGCCGATGAATCCCGCGCGCCCGTGCACCGGAAAGGCATACCCACCCTGCAGACCGTAACGGCCGGCATCGTGAAAAAACACATTCGCCCTTTTTCGATGCATCGCGCGGGGCAGGCCCTCAAGCGCCTCTTTCCACTGAAACGGCTTGTGCACCATGCCGATCACCTTACGGACGGGATCGACAAGATTATATTTCTTGGCGCGGTAGACCTCGATCCACCCTTCCGGGAGATGTTGTGCGAGAATCTGGCCGGTGGAAGCAAGCTCCCCGGTCATCCGCCGGCTGACGAGGAAATATTCGAAACCATATTCGCGAATAAGTGTTACAAATTCGGAGCGAACACGATCAGCGTTTCCCGCCTGGTAGCACGCAGAGATGAAGTGAAGAATATCATGCATAAAGACACATGCCCGGAGCTTGGCTGGAAGGGATGACATGAACGACATGGTCCCGCGAGGACGTCATGTTACTCGGGCGCCGGTCGGTTCAGACTGAACATATCGTCGTTAGCAATCCCTGAAACGAACATGCAAAATCTTGTGACGGCGTCCCCTAGAAACATCGGGTTCAGTTTTTTTTCGGTTCGCACGCGTGCTCGGTTTGTTAAGCCGCCATTCAGACTGAAAGAGCGATAATTACACAAATTTCGCCGTCTCATGCAACCTTGCTAAAACAGCATTGTATTGAGACCGAACAATCAACCGCTCGAAACCGACGCTGGACTGGATTGAAAATTTGACTTTGTTTCAGGTTTACACACGCGCCCTGCGCTATCTGACCGTACATAAATGGCGGGTGTTGATCGTTGTCATCGCCAACATCATTCTTGCAGCGATCACCATTGCCGAACCCGTGCTGTTTGGACGGATCATCGACGCCATCTCCTCCGGCTCCGATGTCACGTCCATCCTCATCCTGTGGGCGGGTTTCGGCGTCTTCAACACCGTGGCTTATGTCGCTGTCGCCCGCGAGGCCGACCGGCTGGCCCACGGTCGCCGCGCGACCCTGCTGACGGAAGCCTTCGGCCGGATCATCTCCATGCCGCTCTCCTGGCACCATCTGCGAGGCACCTCGAACGCGCTGCATACGCTTCTGCGCGCCAGCGAGACGCTGTTCGGCCTTTGGCTCGAATTCATGCGCACGCATCTGGCGACTTTCGTCGCGCTCGTACTGCTTATTCCGACAGCCATTGCCATGGACCTGCGCCTCAGCTTCGTCCTGATCGGTCTTGGCATCGTCTACTGGTTCATTGGCAAGTGGGTGATGGGCCGCACCAAGGATGGCCAGGCTTCGGTCGAGGAGCATTATCACAGCGTTTTTGCCCATGTCAGCGATTCCATCAGCAACGTGTCCGTCCTGCACAGCTACAACCGCATCGAGGCTGAAACGAAGGCGCTGAAATCCTTCACCGAAAAACTGCTGAGCGCCCAATATCCGGTGCTCGACTGGTGGGCTTTCGCAAGTGCCTTGAACCGCACTGCCTCCACCGTTTCGATGATGATCATCCTCGTCATCGGCACCGTGCTGGTGAAGAACGGCGAATTGCGCGTCGGTGACGTGATTGCCTTCATCGGTTTCGCCAATCTTCTCATCGGCCGTCTCGATCAGATGCGTCAGTTCGTGACCCAGATTTTCGAGGCGCGCGCAAAGCTCGAGGATTTCTTCGTGCTGGAGGATTCCGTCAAGGAACGGGAAGAACCGGGCGACGCCCGCGAATTGTCCAATGTCTCCGGCACCGTGGAGTTCCGCAACGTCAATTTCGGTTTCGCCAACACCAAGCAGGGCGTCCACGACATCTCGTTTACGGCCAAGGCCGGCCAGACGATTGCCATCGTCGGACCGACGGGCGCGGGCAAGACCACGCTCATCAATCTTCTGCAGCGTGTCTATGATCCGGATTCAGGCCAGATTCTGATCGATGGAACCGACATCTCGACGGTGACGAAGAACTCGCTCAGAAACTCCATCGCCACGGTGTTCCAGGATGCCGGCCTTCTGAACCGCTCCATCCGCGAAAACATCCGCCTTGGTCGCGAATCTGCTACCGACGCGGAGGTCGTGGAAGCAGCAGCAGCTGCTGCTGCGACGGATTTCATCGACAGCCGTATCACCGGCTACCTGACCCAGGTGGGTGAACGCGGCAACCGCCTGTCCGGTGGCGAGCGCCAGCGTATCGCCATTGCGCGTGCTATCCTGAAGAACGCTCCCATCCTGGTCCTTGACGAGGCAACCAGCGCGCTGGACGTGGAAACGGAAGCACGGGTTAAGGCCGCCGTGGACGCGCTGAGAATGAACCGCACGACCTTCATCATCGCCCACCGCCTTTCCACGGTGCGCGATGCCGATCAGGTGCTGTTCCTCGATCAGGGCCGTATCATTGAAAAGGGCACGTTTGACGAGCTCAGCCAGCGTGGCGGACGCTTCACCTCGCTGCTGCGCACCAGCGGCCTGCTGACAGAGGACGAGGGCCAGCCCCGGCCGAAAGCCATCGCCTCCTGACACTCTGGCTTACGGAATATAATAAGGGCGGGCACCGTGGTGTCCGCCCTTTTTCTTTGTCCGTTTTCCAAGGTCTGCGAAGCTGCAGACATGTACCTTGATAATGCAGGCAAGGACCTAGCCTTAGCCTCAGCCTTGGCCATCAGCATTCAGCGATCCAACAGCGCAGAAACATGGCTCTGTAAAACTGCTCTGCCTGCGTTCCACGTCGAGAGGAGCACGCCTTACATTCTCGGTGGCCCCCGCAAGAGCGTCGCGAGGCTGTGTCATTTCTCTCATGAGATGATGCTGGAGATACCCGTCAGGACAAAGTCGTCACCGCGCCTCCGTGCAGACAAACAATAGCAGGGCAGCCACAATAAAAATTCAGCCCCGGCCGAAAGCCATCGCCTCCTGACACTCTGGCTTACGGAATATAATAAGGGCGGGCACCGTGGTGTCTGCCCTTTTTCTTTGTCCGTTTTCCAAGGTCCACGAAGCTGCAGACATGTACCTTGATAATGCAGGCAAGGGCCAAGCCTTAGCCTTAGCCATCAGCATTCGGCGATCCAGCAGCGCAGAAACATGGCTCTGTAAAACTGCTCTGCCTGCGTGCCACGTCGAGAGGAGCACGCCTTACATTCTCGGTGGCCCTTGCAAGACCGTCGCGAGGCTGTGTCATTTCTCTCATGAGATGATGCTGGAGATACCCGCCAGGACAAAGTCGTCACCGCGCCTCCGTGCAGACAAACAATAGCAGGGCAGCCACAATAAAAATTCGGGCCCCTGCGTCACCGCAGGAGCCTGATTTTAAAAGCAAACGTAGAGCCGGTCGTCTCAGTCGAACGGGATCACCCGATCGTCAGCCGACAGGGGCTTGCCGTCGACGGATACAGAGACCTCCGCCGTGCCGGCCTTACGGCTGACGACGATGTCCTTTGCTTTACCGTCCAGCGTGATCTTCACCGAGAAGCCGCTCCAGTCTTCGGGCAGCGACGGCGCGATGTGAAGCTTGCCTTCGGTTCGGGTGATACCGAGAATGCCCTCGATCGCGGCGCGATAGAGCCAGCCGGCGGAACCCGTGTACCAGCTCCAGCCGCCGCGACCTGCATAAGCGCCCTCACCATAGACATCGGCGGTCACCACGTAGGGTTCGACCCGATAGGTTTCGGACGATGCCGCGTCGAGCGCATGGTTGACCGGGTTGAGCAGCTTGAAGCAGTTCCACGCCTCCTGCGCACGCCCCTGCTTGGCAAGGGCAAGCACTACCCAGGTCGCCGCGTGGGTATATTGTCCGCCGTTTTCGCGCACACCCGGCGGATATCCCTTGATATAACCCGGATCATGCGGTGCCCGCGAGAATGGCGGGGTGAACAGACGGATGATACCGGCCTTTTCATCGACCAGATGCTCAATGACGGCGTCCATCGCCTGCCGTGACCGGCCTTCCTCACCCTCGCCGGAAAGAACGCTCCAGCTCTGGCCAAGTGAATCGATCTGGCATTCCTCGCTGGTGGCGGAACCGAGCGGCGTGCCGTCGTCGAAATAACCGCGACGGTAGTAGCTGCCGTCCCAGCCCGCAGTTTCGAGAGCATTGCGAAGCTTTTCGCGATGCGCCGACCACCTGCCGACACGGTCTGCATCACCGCGCTTTTCGGCGATCGCGATGAAGTCGCGAAGCGCTCCGGCCAGGAACCAGCCAAGCCAGACACTGGTGCCCTTGCCGCCGATGCCGACACGGTTCATGCCGTCGTTCCAGTCACCGCCCAGGATCAGCGGCAGACCGTTTTCGCCGGTGCGATGGATCGCGAGATCAAGCGCCAGCGCCGCGTGTTCGTAGAGGCTAGCGGATTTGTCGCTCGTCTCCGGCTGGAAGAAGGCATCGTGCTGCCCCGGCATCAATGCCGGTCCCTTGATGAAGGGGATGCTTTCATCAAGGATGGCCGCATCGCCCGTAGCCGAGACATACTGGTTGATCGCATAAGCGAGCCAGACCACGTCATCAGAGATCGTCGTGCGGACACCTGCACCGGTCAAAGGCAGCCACCAATGCTGGACATCGCCTTCAGCAAACTGGCGGCCTGCCGCACGCAGGATCTGCTTGCGAGCGAGATCCGGCTGGTAGAGCAGGAATGCCAGCGTGTCCTGAAGCTGGTCACGGAAGCCGAAGGCGCCGCTCGACTGATAGAAGGCCGTGCGCGCCAGGATGCGGCACGCCAGCGCCTGATAGGGCAACCAGCTATTGACCATGTGGTTGAAGCCGGCATCGGGCGTGGTAACCTGCAACTGACCGGTAAAGCCAGTCCAGAACGCCTTGCTGCCCTCCAGCACCGACTGGAAATCCGCCGCACGGACTTGTTCGACCAGCGTTGCCGCCTCCTCCGCATTGTCGGCATCGCCGAGAATGAAGGTCATATGCCGTTCTTCACCGGGCTTCAGGTGGATTTCCTGCATCAAGGCGGCGCAGGGATCGCCGTCCACCTCGGTGCTGCCACTGAGTGCCGCACCGGACACAATGCCCTGCGGAGCCTGTGCAGAACCGAAGCGGCCGATGAATTCACGGCGGCTGGTGGTGAAGCCGCTTGCCTCGCTGTCGAGCGTCAGGAAGGCAGTGCGGGTGCTATAGTCGATGCTGTAAGGGTTCGAAGCAAAAATCGCATTGCTGCTGGCATCGTGCCTGCTCAGGATGAACGGCGCAGATTTCTGGCCATTATTGCCCAGCACCCATTCCACATAAGCATAGACCTTCAGGCGGCGGCTTTTCGAACCCTTGTTGCGTACGATGAGCTGCGAGAACTTTACCGGCTTTTCACGGTCTACCGTCTGCGTCACCTCAACTTCAAGCTTATCCGTCTTGCCGGTCATTACGGAGTAACCTAGACCGTGACGGGTTTCGAACAGGGCTTCCGGATCACGCGAAAGGGCAGCACAGGGCGTATAGAGCTTTCCTGTTTCCACATCGGCAACATAGAAGGCCTCGCCCGGCCGGTTGATGACCGGATCGTTGCTCCAGGGTGTCAGCTGATAGTCACGGGAATTGCGGCTCCAGGTGAAACCAGCGCCTTCCGCCGACACATGGAAGCCGAAACTTTCGTTCGAGATGACGTTGATCCAAGGATGCGGCGTGGATTGCCCACCATGCAGGCGCACGACATATTCCTCTCCGCTTTTGGCGAAACCACCAAAACCGTTCCAGAAATCGAGATCGCCGGCATCCTCGACAGCCTCAGCGACGGGGAACGCAGGCACCGGCAGGCGAGCCTGCGCGGCCTCAGTAGCGCCGTCAGGACCGCGATGCGCCGCAAAAAGCGACACGGCGCGGTTGATCTGGTCGACAATCTTGCCATTCCGCACATGCAGCACGACGCGGGAGGCCGCCAGAAGCGCGCTCCATGTCTCTTCGTCCATCAAGTCGCGGCGAACGGAGAACACATGCGGCCTACCACCATCGGCGGGATTGATGCGACGCTGTGCCTCGGAAATATGATCCAGAGCATGCTGCATATCCTGTGCATACGACGCGGCCCGTTCGTTGACGATGACGAGATCGAAGATCACGCCGCGCGAACGCAGATATTCGTGGGCGCTGAGCGCCTCACGGGCAATATCCATGTCCATATCGTCGTTGATACGCAGGCTGAAGATCGGGAAATCGCCCGAAATGGCAAGCGGCCAAAGCGCCCGCTGCGAAGCGAGGCCCGTTTTCAGCGTTTCCGAATCCGCGCGCAGATGCATGTCCGGATAGGTCAGATAACGGCCGAGATGCTGGAAAGCGGCTGCCTGCTGCGAAGTGACACCCACATGGCGCATCTGCACCTGCGTGCGCGTCCATGCATGCACGAGTTCATGGGCAAATGCGTCCGGATGGCGATAACGATCGATCGCCTTGTCGACTTCCTCGCGGCTCGGCGCGGCAATCGTCCAGAAAATCACGCTCACCTTCTTGCCGGCCGGTACGCGCACAGTGCGGCGCAACGACAGGATTGGATCGAGCGTGAAGCCGTCGGTGTTGGAAAGCGTGGCACCGGTATCGAATGCAGCCGCTTCACCGAGCGATCGGCCGCGGCCGATGAACTTGGCACGGTCCGTCTCGAACTCCGTCGGGCGCGATGGGCCGGCGTTATCGGCAGCAAGATGCGCGATGATCGTTCCGGGCTCATTCGGGCTGCGGCGGTTACGCCAGGCGCGGATCACATCGCCGCGCCGGCCGATCTCCGTCTGCACGAACATGCGCGAGAACAGCGGATGGGCGTTGTCGTCGTCTTCCGACGCAATGACCGGCTCCATATAGGAGGTCACTTCAATGTAGCGATCCTCGGAACCGACATTGAGCAGCGTGACGCGGCGGCCATCGGCATCGTGCTCAGTGGCGACGATGCATTCAACGACGCTCTGCAGATCGCCGACATTCTTGTGGAATTCGGCCTTGTCGTCGGTGAAGATCGTCTTGGTCTTTTCGCCTTCGATGACACGCGGCTCAGCCGTCGCACTCCACCATTGTCCATTGGTGGTATCGCGCAGGAAGATGAAGGTTCCCCAACGATCTTCGGTCGGGTCGGCCTTCCAGCGGGAAATCGCCTGACCGTTCCATTTCGAATATCCCGCACCCGTTGAGGTGAGCATCGTCGAATAATGGCCGTTCGACAGGAACACCACTTCGCGGTCGCGCACGGCCGGGTCGGCGATGGAGCGCACTTCCGCACGCAGCAGGTCTGCCTGTTCCTTGCCGGGGGTTTCCGGCTCGTATTTGGCGCTCATGACAGGCACTTCGCGCGGTGCCTTTTCCTGCAACAGGAGTTCGGCCGCCTCGATTACCGGGTCGGAATGGAAGAGTTCGCGCAACACACCGTCAAAGGCGACGTTGGCGACAGCCGCGATCGACATGCCGTGGTGGTGGGCATAATAGTTGTAGACCACCGCGCAGACCTTGCCGTCAGGCACACGTGTCGGCGTGAAATCCACGGCATCATGGAAGCCGTACTGTCCAAGCGCGCCAAGCTTGCGCAGCTTGTCGAGGTTTTCCAGCGCACCGTCAGGATCGTACTGGCTGGCGAGGATCGACGCATAGGGCGCGATGACAGCATTCTGGCCGAGACCGCGCTTGAGGCCAAGCGTCGGCACACCGAAGTTGGTGTACTGGTAGTTCATGTTGTGATCGCGGGCATTGAACGCCGCTTCGGAAATGCCCCATGGCGTGCCGAGACGGCGGCCGTGGTTCATCTGTTCCTTGACGATCAGATTGTTGGTCTGGTTGAGAATGCCACCCTGACGCTCCTGCATGACGAGCGGAGGCATCAGATATTCGAACATCGAACCCGACCAGGAGACCAACGCGCCCTGCGCACCGATCGGCACGACCTGGCGGCCGAGACGGTACCAGTGCTCGGTCGGCAGATCGCCCTTGGCGATGGCAAACAGGCTGGTCAGGCGGCATTCGGACGCCAGAAGGTCGTAGCAGGCCTCGTCCAGTTCCTTGCTTTCGACGCGGTAGCCGATCGACAGAAGACGGCGGTCCTTGCGATAAAGGAACGTGAAATCCATCGAGAAAGCGAGGTTGCGGCTGCGGTCGCGCAGCGATGCAAGACGCTGGCGTAGCGGCTCCATATTGGTGAGGTCGATGGCGCTGTCTGAAATATGCGCCTCGCAGCAATCCACGAGCAATTGCGCCCAGCGGGTCACTTCCGCGCTCTGCGCAGACTTCACTTCGTGATCGACATTGGTAGCGAGCTTCTGGATGTCGCGCGCGAGTACCGCAAGATTGATGACGCGGATCGATGCGAATTCATGCTCGCGCTTGACCGAGGCAAGAGCGTTCGAAAAACCGATGATGCGTTCTTCGAGGCGGCGATGCAGCGGACGCAGGTTCTTGCGGTCGTCAGGCAGCGCTTTCAGCGTTTCGCGCAGAATACCGGCGAGATCGCCGATACCGTCGAGATTACCCTGAAGATGCGCGGAAGGCGCTTCCGCCCACTGGCGGCAGGCAGACGAAACCGCAATCAGGTGACCGGCGAGATTACCGCTGTCCACCGCCGAAACGTAACGGGGACCAAGCGTCTGCAGCGTGTCCGTATGGTACCAGTTGTAGAGATGGCCGCGATGTTTCTCCATCTTCTCGACGGTCTGGATCGTGTTCTCGATCCGCTCCAGCGTATCGGCAAAGCTGATCCAGCCAAACTGGCGCGCCGAAATGATGGAAAGCAGGTAAACGCCGATATTGGTAGGCGATGTACGCGAGGCAACAATCGGCTCCGGCGTTTCCTGGAAGTTGTCCGGCGGCAGGTGGTTTTCCTGCGGCGTCACGAAGGCTTCGTAATAACGCCATGTGCGACGCGCGATCTTGCGAAGCTCGAAAGAGACGTGTTCCGAAACGAACAGCCGGTCTTCGGTTTCCGCCGACTGGCTGACATACCAGGCAACCGCGGGAGACAGAACCCAGAGCAGTGTGAAGGGAATGCCGATCAGGAAGGCATTGTCACCGGGCAGCGCCGCAAACAACAGGCCGAGCATGGCCACAACAGGCGCATGCCACATCTGGCGGAAATAATAGGTGATGCCGCCCTGGGCGCTAGACTGCATGCTGGCGGCGGTGCGCCATTCCAGCATCAGCTTGTGGCTGACGAGCAGACGGTAGAGCGAACGGACAATTGCATCCGTCATCATGCAGGCAGAATCGGCAATGAAGACGATACGCAGCGCAACCTGCGCATTGGTGGCGCGGATTTCCGACCAGATGGTGTGGAAATGCGCCTGAGGCACGATATCAGTGGAGCGCGGCACGAGGCCGGAAAGCAGCGAGAGCGTCGGAGCGACGAACAGCGAGAAGATCAGCAGGATCTGCCAGATCAGCGCACCGAGCGGGTCCATGAAATACCAGCCGAGGATCGAGGCGAAGAACCATGCAATCGGCGTCAGCGAACGGCGAAGGTTATCGACCATCTTCCACCGGCCGATCGCGGTAACACCACGGGCGCGGTCGAGAATATAGGGAAGCAGCTGCCAGTCGCCACGCGCCCAGCGATGCTGGCGCGAGACTTCCACCTCGTAGCGGGTTGGGAAATCCTCGACCAGTTCCACATCGGTCACCAGCGCGCAGCGCGCAAAGGATCCTTCGAGCAAATCATGGCTGAGGATGGAGTTTTCCTCGATCCGGCCCTTAAGCGCCGCCTCGAAGGCATCCACGTCGTAAAGACCCTTACCGGTGAAGGTGCCTTCGGAGGTCAGGTCCTGATAAACGTCGGAAACGGTGAAGACGTAAGGGTCGATACCGCGATTGATCGAGAAGACACGCTGGAAGACGGAGGCATCCTTGCCCGTCGTCAGCGAAGGCGTAACGCGCGGCTGCAACAGGCCATAACCTTCAACCACACGTCCCGAGACCGGATCGATGACGGGGCGGTTGATCGGGTGATGCATCTTGCCGACGAGCTTGGTCACCGCATCGCGCATCAGGCGCGTATCGGCATCAAGCGTCATGACGTATTTGACATCGGCCGGCACGATATTGGCGCCACCGAGGAATGTCGTGTCCTTGTCGCCGCGCAGCAGCATGTTCAGTTCATGCAGCTTGCCACGCTTGCGCTCCCAGCCCATCCAGCAGCCTTCGGACGGGTTGTAGATGCGGCGGCGGTGCAGCAGGTAGAAACGCGTCTTGCCATCGAAGGCATAACGGCTGTTCAGCGCCGCCAGTTCGCGCTTGGCATATTCGAGAATCTCGAGATCGTCGCCGGACTGCTCATATTGGGCATCGCGCCAGTCGCTGACCAGCGCGAAATAAATCTCGCCATGCGGATTGGCGAGATAATGCACCTCGATATTGCGCATCATCTCGTCGACGCTGTCGCGGCTGGTCAACATGCAGGGCACGGCAACAAGCGTGCGGGCGTCCTGTGGAATACCGTTCTTGAACTCGTATCCGACCAACCGGAACGGCTTCACGAAGAAAGTGACGAGCGTGTTGAACAGACCGGTCGCGCCTTCCGAAGCAGGCAATGCAAACATCAAGAGGAATGCGGTCACCACATACCAGGGCATGCCCGCTTCGGCCAGGAACCAGCCGACGGCAAGCATGACGAGCGCGGTGATGAGAAACACTGGCGCCGCAATTGCGAGCCAGTTGAACTTGCGCATAGACCGGACGATATGCTGCGAGACCAGCGGCCTGTAAGCGAGCACCTTTTCAAGCTCGAACCGGCGCTCGCCGACGAGTACGGAGCCGACATTGACGCGATGGTTTTCAGACACCTCGGCAGGCTCGCCGGATCTCGCCATTTCCACGGCGGCACGCGCGACCTCTACCTCTGTCTTGGGGGAGCGACGCGCAAGAAGCTCGATCGTGTTGCGATAGGTGTTGCGCGAACCGAAATCGAGAATCTCGTAATCGGTTTCCTCGCGCAGGACCTTGTCGATATGGCTGACTTCCTCGAACCACACCGACCATTCGGTATCGTCGATTTCCCTCAGGCTCTTGACGATATTGCCCATCGTCACATTGCCGGAGGCCAGCCGGTTGTGTTCCGACATCATGACGTTTTCAGCGTCGGTGCCCGCAGCATGCAGGCGTTCTTCAAGCCAAGCAACCGCAAAACCCGAAGTCTGCGAGCCGTTTCTGAGGCGATAGAGGAACTGCGTCGCAAACGTCGGGTCATCGACCAGCGAATCGACCTGCTTGAGAAGCGCTGCGGAGGCTTCCGCATCGTTCAGGCGAATGATTTCGTCGACGACTTCATTCGCCTTCTGGCGCATGCGGCGCGAGCGTTCCACGCGAATGGAGATGCGGCGAAGATTTTCGATGAGGACAAAACGGATGATGGAGGGCAGCGCCCACAATTCGCCGATCTGCAGCGTCTTCGACGTCTGGTAGCCATCCACCAGCGCCGTCATATTCTCGCGCGAGACCGTGCTGTGGGTATGGGCGACATAAAGCCAGCCGAGCGCCATGACCCGCGGGATCGTCACGCCGCCCACCGTCATTGTCGGCAGCTGGCGATAGAACTTGCGCGGAAAATCGCGGCGGACTTCCTGGATCGCCTCTTCGATGACGTAGTGGTTGTCGAGCAGCCATTCCGCCGCCGGCGTTATCGTCGCGCCATTTTCCGCGTCGACGGCCGTTGTGCGGTAGACCCGCAGGATTTCCTTCTCGTTCTCACGGTGGCGCTCGAAGAAGTCGAACTCCATGAAGCCGGGAAGGGTATCGGCACCGTCGCGCGAAAGCGCGGCACCGGCATCATGCAGTTCCTCGACCGTCATATAGGACGCGCGAATCGAATCATTGTGATCGATCTGCTTCGTCTCGGAATCACGGGCGGCGGCGGTCGGGGTAATATGAAATGACATCGGCTCGTATTCTGAACTTTATGGAGAATTGTTCGACTTGACCGGCGTTTCGTCCGTGGCGGGAATACGCACGAAATCGGGCCACGCTATATTTATGACTTATCCTGAACCTTCGGTGAACCGGATCAGACGTTGTGTGCAACGCATCGTCAAACGGCGAATATCCGCAAGCACGGCGTTTTGCTGCGCGATCCCTCCGACCATGCAAAGCCGGGGATCTCTGCGGACAATGGATTTTCGACGACAGGAAAATTTCGCCCTATGGCCCGGCAATGCCGTTCCAACCGGATTTCGCACCTTCCCCCACGGCGAAAATTGTTCGCGCAACGTCAGATAGTCCCCCTTTGACACCTGAAGGGCAACGCGAGGCCGAGAAGGCCTGCGCCACATCCGAAACGCTAATGCCCCAGGACGTCTATAGTTCCATGCCACCTGTCGCGATACGATGCAAGCGATGAATTTCAAGGCATTCCGGCTCCGGGAACGCCCCTTACATGCCCGCGTATATGCTGCTATGAAATTTGCAAAAAGCGCTGGAAAAAAGCGGCGTAACCAGGGACTTCGAAAATGACCAGACAGACCGCAAACATTGCCTCCTTCGCCAACCATATGCCGGATGTGGTGGCAATCCGCCGCCACCTGCACCGGCATCCCGAAATCGGTCTTTCCGAATTCCAGACCTCGGATTTCATTGCCGGGCAGCTGGTGGAAATGGGTTACGAAGTAACGCGCGGACTTGCCGGAACCGGTATCGTCGCCACGCTCCGCAATGGCGACAGTGCCCGCACGCTCGGCATTCGCGCCGATATCGATGCCCTGCCGATCCGTGAGGAAACTGGAGCGGAATATGCAAGCGCCAATGATGGCGTCATGCATGCCTGCGGCCATGACGGACACACGGCCATGCTCCTGGGGGCCGCGAAGATCATCGCCGAACGCAGGAATTTCGATGGGACCCTGCATCTGATCTTCCAGCCGGCGGAGGAGAATTTCGGCGGCGCCCGCATCATGATCGAGGACGGACTGTTCGACCGCTTCCCATGCGATGCGGTTTTTGCCCTCCATAACGATCCCGGCGTACCCTTCGGACAATTCGTCCTGCGCGACGGCCCGATCCTTGCCGCCGTCGATGAATGCAGGATCACCGTCAACGGATATGGCGGCCACGGCGCCGAACCGCAGGATGCGGCCGACCCTATCGTTGCGGGCGCCAGTATCATCATGGCCTTGCAGACGGTGGTGTCCCGTAACATCCATCCGCAACTATCGGCGGTCGTCACTGTTGGCGCATTTCATGCTGGCGTTGCGAGCAACGTCATTCCCGAGAAGGCGGAAATGCTGCTCACCATCCGTTCCTTTGACGCGGGTGTGCGCGACGAACTGGAAAAGCGTATCCGGGCGATAGCCGAAGGCCAGGCGGCCAGCTATGGCATGAGTGTCACGCTCGATTACGAGCGCGGCTACAATGCGACAGTCAACCACAAGGCGGAAACGGACTATGTCGCCGGTCTGGCCCGTCGTTTTGCCGGGGCGGAAAAGGTGGTCGAAATGCAGCGCCCGTCCATGGGCGCGGAAGACTTCGCCTACATGCTTGAAAAACGGCCCGGCTGCTACTTCTTCCTCGGTACCGCGCGCACCGAAAACGACCCGCCGCTGCACCATCCGAAATTCGACTTCAACGACGATATCCTGCCAATCGGAACCGCCTTCTGGGTCGATCTGGCGGAGGATTATCTCAAGGCGTGAATGAATGTAAAAAGGCCGGTCGGAGGAGCGACCGGCCTTTTTTTCTCAAGTTTCCTGATGAGAAAATCTGGGAGGATCAGGGAACGAGACCGAGTATGACCGCCGCGACAAAAGCCACGCACACGCCGACAAGAGCCGCGTGAACCGAATCTCTCCAGTTTCGCTGCGACTGGGGCTGCGAGACAAAGTCTTTTGCTTTTCCGGCCTTGGAATAAGACATTGTACAACTCCCTTCCCTGCTCGGCCCGTCAAAGCGGGCACTGCTTATTTCCCGTGAAGAATAGCTTTATTCCCCACTGTTTCAGTAGAGATAAAATTCCATAAGTTCGGCGCATTGGGAAAAATACGGATCGCGACTTGCCGCCGGACAAGCATCAATCTACCCATTGCGCAGGATCAACGTCGCAGACGGCATTTCCGTTCAAAATCATTGGCAGGCTCGGATAAGGACCATGACGGATATCGACGCCATCATCATAGGAGCCGGGGTGATCGGACTGGCGACGGCCCGCGAACTGGCGATGCGTGGTCTTTCCGTCATCATCCTCGAAGGCGAAAAGGAATTCGGTTCCGCCACCTCTTCGCGCAACAGCGAGGTTATTCACGCCGGGCTTTATTATCCTGAAGGCAGCCTCAAGGCACGCCTTTGCGTTGAAGGCAGGGAGCGGCTTTATACGTTCTGCCAGAGCCATGGCGTTTCGCACCGCCGCTGCGGCAAACTCATCGTGGCAGCGAATGCGGACGAAACGGTTCTGTTGGCGACACTCAAGGAAAAGGGTAACGCCAATGGCTGCGACGACCTCGAACTGATCGATGCCACGCAGGCGCTGTCGCTCGAGCCTGCGCTCACCTGCGTAGCGGCCCTGCTTTCACCTTCGACCGGCATCATTGATAGCCATGGTTATATGCTGGCGCTGCTCGGCGACGCGCAAGACCATGGCGCAGCCCTCGCCCTGAATGCACCATTCGAAAGGGCGGAAACGACCGGCAACGGTTTCCGCGTTCACGTTGGCGGCAAGGAACCTCTCAGCCTGACATGCCGGCTGCTCGTCAACTCCGCCGGCCTTCTGGCACCGCTGGCGGCAAAACAGATCGAGGGATTGCCGAAGCACACGATCCCGGAGGCGCGTTTCGCCAAAGGCAGCTATTTTTCGCTGACCGGCAAGTCGCCTTTTTCACGGCTCATCTACCCCGCTCCGCACACCCACGGCCTTGGCGTGCACCTCACCCTGGATCTTGCCGGTCAGGCCCGTTTCGGGCCGGATGTGGAGTGGGTCGACACCATTGATTATGCCGTCGATCCCCGCCGCATGGAGGGTTTTGGCGACGCGATCCGCCGCTATTGGCCGGGCCTACCGGAACACGCGCTGATCCCGGCCTATTCGGGCATCCGGCCGAAGATTTCAGGACCCGACGAACCGGCCATGGATTTTCGCATCGACGGGCCGGAAACCCACGGACTTGCCGGTCTCGTCAATCTTTTCGGCATCGAAAGCCCCGGCCTCACCGCCTCGCTGGCGATGGCCAACGAGGTTGCGGCACGGCTCGAGGCCTGATCTCACCTGATCTCAGCCGAAACGGGACAGCGCGCTCGCCATGATCTCCGGATCGACATTGCCGCCGGAGGCAACCGCAATCACCGTTTCGCTCTCCAGCTCGTTGCCGTGAAACAGCGCCGCCGCCAAGGCCACCGCGCCGCCCGGCTCGACGACGACCTTCAGCCTGTTGAAGGCGAGAACCATGGCCCGCAGTGCTTCATCTTCGGTTACGGCAATGCCTTTTCCGCAAAGCCCAACCATAATCGGGAAGGTGATGTTACCGGGCTGAGGCGTGACGATTGCATCGCAGATCGAACCGGAAGTCGTTGCATTCCGCTCGATCCTGCCCGCTGCGAGTGAGCGCGCCACATCGTCGAACCGCTCGGGTTCTGACGTCCTGACCTTGTAGTTCGGCGCTTTCGCCGCAAGGG
This sequence comes from Agrobacterium tumefaciens, assembly GCF_013318015.2. Lineage (NCBI taxonomy): Bacteria > Pseudomonadati > Pseudomonadota > Alphaproteobacteria > Hyphomicrobiales > Rhizobiaceae > Agrobacterium > Agrobacterium tumefaciens. The sequence continues at coordinate 2,380,533 of NZ_CP115841.1, forward strand.
CAAGGGAGATGCCGGATGTGAGGCCGCCGCCGCCGCAGGGCACGAGAACCTCGGCCGCATCGATACCGAGTTCCAAGCCCTGTTCGGCGATTTCCAGCCCGACAGTCCCCTGCCCTGCAATCACCAGCGGTTCGTCGTAGGGCCTGATAAGGGTCAGTCCGCGCTCGCTCGACAGGCGGTCGCCAATGGCGTCGCGATCGTCATTCGCCCGGTCATAGAGCACCACTTCCGCACCATAGTCGCGGGTATTGTCGATTTTGATTTTTGGTGCATCGGAGGGCATGATGATGACGGCAGGCACGCCATGCAGACGAGCAGCAAGCGCGACGCCCTGCGCATGGTTGCCCGAGGAAAAGGCGATCACGCCACGGGCGCGCACATCGGCCGGCAGACCGGATACCGCCGACCAGCCGCCGCGAAATTTGAACGAACCCGTTCTTTGCAGGCACTCGGCCTTCACGAACAGCTTTCGCCCGGCAATCTCATCCAGAAAATGCGACGACAGAAGCGGTGTCCGCACCGCATGTTCGCCGATGCGCTGGCGCGCTGCCTCAATCATCGAAATATCTGTCATGCCCTGCCCCTGTAATGCGGATGTTGGGTGTACATTAGGAGGTCGCAATTAATAGTGAAACCGGCTGGACAAGAAAAATCCCCGGTCTTGGCCGGGGATCTTTCGTCATGCGCTTGCAAATGAATGGTCAGTGGTTGTGCCGGGGCATCTTCTCGGCAATCCGGCGGAAATCCGCGGCCCCTTCCAGAACCGCACCGTCCGAAAGCTGGGTCACCGATTGACGATAGATGCGCTGCCAGGGCGTGGCATCCGCAGGCACCGCAGGAATGCCATCGGCCTTTCGGGCAGCAAGCTCTGCATCCGGTACCAACGCGTCGCACTTGCCCTGATTGAAATCGATGCGGATCACGTCACCCGTGCGAAGCCATGCCAGTCCTCCACCGGCGGCACTTTCTGGCGAGGCATTGAGGATCGACGGGCTATCCGCGGTTCCCGATTGCCGGCCGTCGCCGATTGTCGGCAGGCTGGTGATGCCTTTTTTCAACAGCGCGTCCGGCGGCTGCATGTTGACGACCTCAGCCGAACCCGGCCAGCCGAGCGGTCCGGCCCCGCGAATGACGAGAATGGTGCGCTCATCGATATCGAGAGAAGGATCGTTGATACGGGCGTGATAGTCTTCCGAACCATCGAAAACTACACATTTGCCCTCGAAAATCCCCTCACGACCCGGCTCGCTCAAATAACGCTGCCGGAATTCCGCCGAGATCACGCTCGTCTTCATGATGGCGAAATCGAACAGATTGCCCTTGAGGACGAGGAAACCGGCCCGTTCCTTGAGCGGCTTATCGTAAGGAAGGATTACGTCGCGGTCGGTCGATTCCCGCCCGTCCAGATTTTCCGCCACGGTCTTGCCGGTCACGGTCGGACAGCTCCCATCAAGCTTGCCTGCCTTCAGAAGCTCCCACATGATGGCGGGCGTACCGCCGGCACGGTGATATTTCTCGCCCAGCCATTTTCCGGCGGGCTGGACATTGGCGATGAGCGGAATGTCATAACCGTGAACCTGCCAGTCTTCCTCGCGAAGTTCGACGCCCGCATGTTTCGCCATCGCCGCCAGATGCGGCTGGGCATTTGTCGAACCGCCGATCGCCGAATTGACGCGGATCGCGTTCAAAAACGCCTCGCGCGTCATGATATCCGAAGGCTTGATATTCTCGACAACCAGTTCGACGGCGCGGCGGCCGGTGCGATAGGCCATCTGGCCGCGTTCGCGGTAAGCGGCCGGGATCGCGCCGCAGCCGGTCAGCGACATACCGAGCGCTTCTGCGATGGCATTCATGGTAGAGGCCGTGCCCATGGTGTTGCAGTGGCCAACCGACGGAGCGGATTCGAGCGCCGCCTGCAGGAATTCCTCGCGGGTGATTTCGCCGGCGCCGTATTTGCGGCGCATGCGCCAGATGACCGTGCCGGAACCAACCAGATCGCCGTCATGATATCCGTCGAGCATCGGCCCACCGGATAAGACGATAGCCGGAATATCAACCGTGCTTGCCGCCATCAGCGCCGAAGGCGTGGTCTTGTCACAGCCCGTGGTCAACACGACGCCATCGAGCGGATAACCGTAAAGCACTTCCACCAGGCTGAGATAAGCAAGATTGCGGTCAAGCGCCGCTGTCGGTCGCTTGCAGTTTTCGAACATCGGATGGGTCGGAAACTCGATGGGGATGCCGCCCGCATCACGGATACCATCGCGCACCCGCTTGACCAGTTCGACATGGACGCGGTTGCAGGGCGTCAGGTCGCTGCCGCTCTGCGCGATGCCGATGACCGGCTTACCGGAACGCAGCTCTTCCGGCGTCACGCCATAATTCATGAAGCGCTCCAGATAGAGCGCCGTCATGTCGAGATGGTCAGGGTTGTCGAACCAGTCCTGGGATCGCAGCCGCCGCACGGGTGTCTTGTCGTCGCTCATGAGACCGCCTCAGCCCTGTTCCCGGTTGTTGAGTTTTTCGAGGTAAAGCAGGATACCGCTATGGTCGATATCGGCTCCACCATCGCTGACGAAATCATCGAACTCCCGCGTTACCTGCTGGGTCAAAGGCAACGTCAGGGACAAATCCTTCGCCGTCGCCAGCACCCCGTTCAGATCCTTGAGCTGGAACTTGGAGGGTCCGCCTGGCGCGAAATCGCGCTTCACCATGCGTTCGCCGTGCAATTCCAATATCCGGCTTTCGGCAAAACCGCCACGTATGGCGTTACGGAACCCTTCGCGGGATGCCCCGCCCGCTTCCACAAGCATCATCGCCTCGGCAACCGCGCCGATGGTGATGGCGACGATCTGCTGGTTTGCGAGTTTGCAAAGCTGGCCCGCACCGGAGGGGCCGACATAGGTGAGCCTGCCCATCGGCGCGAAGAAATCCGAAAGACCAGAGATCAGCGCCTCATCGCCACCGGCCATGATCGCGAGCGTACCCGCCGTTGCGCCCGGCACACCGCCGGAGACCGGCGCATCGACATGATGAATGCCCATTGCCCGTAGCCGGGAGGAGTGTTCGCGCGCAATAGGCGGCGCAATGGAGCTGCTGTCGATGACAACAGCGCCTTTTTCCAGCGCTTCGGCCACACCCGCCTCGAACAGCACCTCGCCCACGGCTTTGCCATCGCTCAGCATGGTGATGACGATATCGGCACCCCTGGCGGCTTCGGCCGGCGATGCCGCGAGAACCGCGCCATCGGCAACCAGCGCCTCAGCCTTTTCGACGCTGCGGTTCCACACCGCAACCGAAAAGCCCGCGCCCAGCAGACGCCGGGCCATCGGCCCGCCCATCAGGCCTGTGCCGATAAAGGCAACCGACCGCTTTTTCTCCTCCCCGCCGACACTCATTTCAGTGAACCTCCCAGTTCGTCCTCGATATGAACCTGAATGATCTCTTCGAAGGAGCTTTCAGCCGTAAAGCCAAGTTCACGGGCGCGCTTTGCTTCGAAACCGGGCGCCCAGCCTTCGCACATGCGCATGATCATCTCATTCGGCTCGCGGCGAATGAGGGCAACGGCCTTTTCGCCCGCAACCTTGCGCAGTGCTTCAATCTGTTCGCCAACGGTGGCGCTGAGGCCGGGCATGGACAGGTTGCGGCGCGGACCGACCTTTTCCACGTCGATCGTCGCACCATGAAGAAGGAAACCAACAGCGGAACGCGGCGAAGCGTGCCAATGGCGAATGCTTTCCGGCACCGGCAGAACCGCTTCCTGACCAACCAGCGGCTCGCGCAGGATGTTGGAGAAGAAGCCGGAAGCGGCCGCATTCGGCTTGCCGGGGCGAATGCAGATCGTCGGCAGGCGAATGCCGATACCGTCGAAGAAACCGCGACGGCTATAGTCGGAGAGCAGCAGCTCGCAGATCGCTTTCTGCGTGCCGTAGCTGGTCAGCGGCGTGGTGTGGAACTCATCCGGAATCGGATAGGGGAGCGGCGCACCGAATACGGCGATCGACGAGGTGAAGACCACGCGCGGCTTGTAACCGTCCTTGCCGTTGGCAATGCGGATGGCGTCGAAGAGATAACGCGTGCCATCGAGATTGATACGGTAGCCCTTGTCGAAATCAAGTTCGGCTTCACCGGATACGATGGCAGCAAGATGAAAGATCACATCGGGGCGGGCTTCGACCAGCTTTTCGGCTTCGCCCGGCGCGGACAGATCGGCTGCGCGCGCATCAACCGCACCGGAGAAGCCGGCGGGCGCTTCAGGCTGAAACACGTCGATAAGCGTGAATCTGTCAATCGACTTGCCGCCAAGCGATCCATCCTTGACGAGACGCTGCGTCAGCTTACGGCCAACCATGCCTGCAGCACCGATGATTGCAATATGCATATCTTCCTCCTCTTTGGCCCGGTCATTCTCCCGAGACCGAAAAAACATCATCGGCTCGTGAACCGATAAATTAGCTTGTAAGGTTGTCTGATAACCTTATATGGTTTGATTGAAAATAGTATTTTTTCACAAACCGGCAAAAGCAAGGGCGAAAGACCTTTGCCCGGATATTTTAGGGCGGATTGGACGGAGAGGGTGGAATGACGATCGTGAGCGAACACGATATCGAGGAATTGCGGTTCTCGCTGAAGAACAGGCTGGGCGAGGCATTGCTGCTGACATCGCAGGAAGACATGCTGCGCTATTGCCGCGACTGGCATGGCGACGTCACCAGTTCGGCGGTAGCCGTCATCCGCCCCCGTTCAACCAAGGAAGTCTCCGATACGGTTCGCGCCTGCGCCGAACTCGGTCTCGCCATCATCCCTCAGGGCGGCAATACCGGGCTGGTGCTCGGCGGCATTCCCGATGAGCCAAAGCGTCAGGTCGTGCTGAGCCTCGAGCGCATGAACGCCATCCGCACCATAGACAGCGACGATTTTTCGGCTGTCGTTGAAGCCGGCTGCATTCTGTCGGAATTCAAGGATGCGGTTCAGGACAAGGGAATGTTCTTTCCGCTGTCGCTCGGCGCGCAGGGCAGCTGCCGCATCGGCGGCAACGTCTCCACCAATGCTGGCGGCATCAACGTTCTGCGTTACGGCATGACCCGCGAACTGGTGCTGGGTCTCGAAGTGGTATTGCCTGATGGCACCATCTGGAATGGCCTGTCGACGCTGCGTAAGGACAATCGTGGCATTGACCTGAAGCAGCTTTTCATCGGCGCGGAAGGAACACTCGGCATCATCACGGCCGTGTCCGTAAAGCTCTACCCCAATCCAGAACATGTCGAGACGGCACTGCTCGGCCTCAATTCGCTGGATGACGCCATCAAGCTTTATCGCCGCGCCCGCCGCGAATGCTGCGACCTGATGTCCGCCTTCGAATTCATGCCGCCCGTCGCCTTCACGCTCGCAATCGAAGCAATCCCTGACCTTAAAATGCCGATCGCCGGAGATTATCCGGCCTATGTGCTGATGGAAATTTCCGGCTCGGGGCTAGTAGACACTGCCGACCTGATGGGACGGTTCCTCGAGGGCGTCATGGAAGACGGTCTGGTGCTGGACGGCGTCATCGCCTCCTCGCGAGCACAGGCGCAATCTCTGTGGCTTTTCCGCGAGGGCATGAACGAGGGTCAGGCGCTGCGCGGCAGCCATATGCGCACCGATATTTCCGTGCCGCTGTCAAAACTTGCGGCGTTCGTGGCCGAAGCAGAGGCTGAACTGGCGGAAAAACTGCCGGAATGCCTGGCGGTTTCCTATGGCCATGTCGGAGACGGCAACGTCCATCTCAATGTGCTGCCGCCAAACGGAGCAACGCCGCAGGAGCGCGAAACCTTCATCTACAAATCGAAAACCCTCGTCAACGAAGTCCTTGACCGTTACGTCGGCAGCATCAGCGCTGAGCACGGCATCGGCCGCCTGAAACGCTCCGATTTCGAAAGCCGGCTATCTGATGTGCAGCGCCGGATGATCACGGGTTTGAAAAATGCCTTTGACCCCGATTTGCGTATGAATCCCGGTTGCCAGATAACCCTGCAACCGGATAGCTAATCGAGAAACAGCAAAGGCGGCGGAATACGCCGCCTCTGAAAACCCCGCTGACGGCGAAGGAGGAAGTCGCCTGCCGCGGGAAAAAACGGACCAATCGTTTCTGTGGAACGGGAGCAATCATGACGCTGGAGTTCAGTCAGATACATCGCAACGATCATCTGCCCGGCCGGATCGCCGCGGAGATCGCCCGCGAAATTAATGATTCGAAACTCGGGCCGGGCGACAGGCTGCCGACGGAACATGTTCTGGCGAAAACCTTCGGCGTCAGCCGCTCGGTCATTCGTGAAGCGATCGCGCAATTGCGCAACGAAGGTTTTGTCGAAACACGGCAAGGCGTGGGCGCTTTCGTCACCGATCCCCGGCAGAGACTGTCCATTCGCATCGAGCGGTCCCGTCTGAACGATCCGGATAATTTCCGCGATCTCTTCCAGCTTCGCATGCCGATGGAAATCGAGGCGGCGGGTCTGGCGGCACTCCACCGCAACCCGCAGCAGCTGGCGCGGCTGGCGGCGGCACTGGAAAAGATGCGAACGACCGACGACTGGTCGACGGAGGGCGTTGCGGCCGATCTCGACTTTCACCGTATTCTGGCGGAAGCGACGCAGAACGAATATTTCCTGATGTTTCTCGGCTTTATCGCAGAACGCATCAGCTCGGCTATCAACATCGCCTTCTCCCGTGCTATTTTCGGGGAAATCCTAGAGGTGACGATCGCCGAACATGTGGCAATCTTCGAAGCCGTCGAACGCGCCGATGCGACTGCGGCCAAGGATGCGATGCGCAAACATCTGCTCGGGGCAGCAAGCCGGGTCAATCTGGAACTGGATATCTTCTGAGCCGCAAACAGAAGCTTAAACGGCAAAGCTATAGGACAGGTTTCGCTGCTTTCCGGCAATCCAGAGGCGAAAGACGATAATTTTGTCTGCGGTGCCGCTAGACTCGCTGTAAAAGTCATACTAAGAAGAATGAGATTAGGTTGTCAGACATCCAGACAATATGACCGCAGGAGGCGGCTGTCGGAGGGCTGAAGGGGAGGATATATATGACCGGCTCAAGGTCCATCGACGCTACCGCTATTTTGCCTGAAGACTTTGAAAACGCCCTGCTCGTCGGCCGCGTATGGTCGAAAAGCGAAGGCGGCCCCTGCCCCGTTCTGCTCAAAGGCGGCGTGCTTTACGACCTCACCTCTATTTCGCCGACCATGTCGGAACTTCTGGAAAAGACGGATCTGGTGGAGCTGCTTGCAGACACCGGCACATTCGTAGCGCTTGGCGCGCTCGAGGCCTTTCTGGATGGCTCCGCTGGTGAACTTCTCGCCCCCAACGATATTCAGGCCGTCAAGGCTGCAGGCGTGACCTTCGCCGACAGCATGCTGGAACGCGTGATCGAGGAGCAGGCCAAAGGCGATCCACTTCGCGCGCAGGAAATACGCGGACGGCTGGCGCCGGTTCTCGGCGACAATCTCAAGGGACTTGAGGCCGGTTCGGAAAAAGCAGCCGAAGTGAAGAAACTGCTGCAGGAAATGGGCCTGTGGTCGCAATATCTGGAAGTTGGCATCGGTCCGGATGCGGAGATATTCTCCAAGGCGCAGGCCATGGCCTCCGTCGGCTGCGGCGCGCTGATCGGCGTTCACCCGAAGTCGCAGTGGAACAACCCGGAGCCGGAAGTGGTGCTGGCCATTGCCTCCGACGGCCGTATCGTTGGCGCGACGCTCGGCAACGACGTCAACCTGCGTGACTTCGAGGGCCGCTCCGCCCTCCTGCTCAGCAAAGCAAAAGACAACAACGCATCCTGCGCAATCGGTCCCTTCATCCGCCTGTTTGATGGACGCTTTACCATCGAAGACGTGAAGAAGGCGCAGATATCGCTTCTGGTCGAAGGCGAGGACGGCTTCACCATGACCGGTGCAAGCGCAATGCAGGCGATCAGCCGCACGCCGGAAAACCTCGCTTCCCAGCTCTTGAACCGCAACCATCAGTATCCTGACGGCGCCGTCTTTTTCCTTGGTACGATGTTCGCGCCGGTAAAGGACCGCCATGGCCCGGGTCTCGGCTTCACCCACTCCAAGGGCGACCGTGTCGAAATCTCCACGCCCAAGCTCGGCAAGCTGATCAACTGGGTCACGACGACAGACGAATGCCCGGAATGGACATTCGGCACCGCGGCCCTCATGCGCAACCTGGCGAAACGCGGGCTGCTCTAGGCAATCCAGCAAAACTGCATCGCGGTTTTGCGCCCAGAATTGCGAAAACCCATAGGTGGAGCATTGAGGGCGATCCTTCGTCGAAAATGCTCCAGATATTTCTTCGGGAGGGGAAAATGCAAAAGACCATCAATCTCTTTTACCGGATTCTCGAAATCATTCTCGTCCTGCTGCTCGCCGGCATGTCGATCATGGTCTTCGTCAACGTTGTCATGCGTTACACGATGAATTCCGGCATCAATATCTCGGAAGAATTGTCGCGATACTTCTTCGTATGGCTGACCTTCATCGGCGCCGTACTGACCTTCCGTGAAAACAGCCATATGGGCATCGAAACTCTCGTGATGTTCCTGTCGCGCCGCGCCCGTGTCGTGTGCATGGTCTTGTCGAACATTATCATTCTGGGCTGTTCCGCCATCTTCTTCTGGGGAACATGGAAGCAGTCCGCCATCAACGCCAGCATGCATGCGCCTGTCACCAAGCTGTCGATGATCTGGGTCTACGGCATCGGCATGTTCACCGGCGGCCTGATGTTCATCATCGCTCTGGAACGCCTCTACCGTTATGTGACGGGCCGCGTGACAGAGGATGAAATCGCCCAGTTCGCCGGCGAGAACCTCACGATCGAACAGCTTTCGGAGCGCTGATACCATGACACTTTTCGTTTTTGTCGGCTCTCTTCTCGGAGCCATGGCGATTGGCGTTCCCGTCGCTTTCTCGCTGATGTTCTGTGGCGTCGTGCTCATGTGGTACATGGGCATGTTCAACACCGCGATCATCGCCCAGAACATGATCTCGGGCGCGGACACCTTCACGCTGCTCGCCATCCCCTTCTTCATTCTGGCTGGCGAACTGATGAACTCCGGTGGTCTTTCCCGCCGCATCATCGACTTTGCGATTGCGCTTGTGGGCCATATCAGGGGCGGTCTCGGTATCGTCGCGATTGTCGCGGCCATCATCATGGCCAGCATCTCCGGTTCGGCCGCTGCCGACACCGCAGCCCTTGCCGCAATCCTCATCCCGATGATGGCGAAAGCCGGTTACAACATTCCGCGCTCCGGCGGCCTCATCGCTGCAGGCGGCATCATTGCCCCGGTCATTCCGCCTTCCATGGCCTTCATCGTCTTCGGCGTCGCCGCCAACGTTTCGATCACCCAGCTCTTCCTTGCCGGTATCGTACCCGGCATTCTGATGGGCATTTCGCTGATCATCGCCTGGCTGATCGTGGTCCGAAAGGATAACATCAAGCCGCTGCCCAAGACCTCGGGCAAGGAACGTCTGGTTGCCACGGTACGCGCCGGCTGGGCGCTTGGCATGCCGGTCATCATTCTGGGCGGCATCAAGGCAGGCATCATGACGCCGACGGAAGCCGCCGTTGTCGCTGCCGGCTACGCTCTTTTCGTCGGCATGGTGATCTACCGCGAACTGAAGCCGGCGGATCTGTTCCACGTTCTTCTGCGCGCTGCCAAGAGCACCTCGATCATCATGTTCCTTGTCTGCGCAGCCCTCGTCTCCGCATGGCTCATCACGGCTGCGAACATTCCAAACGAAGTCGCAGGTTATATCGAACCGCTGATCGATCGTCCGATGCTTCTGATGGTTGCCATGATGGTGCTGGTCTTCATCGTAGGAACCGCGCTCGACCTGACACCAACCATCCTGATCCTGACGCCCGTTCTGATGCCCATCGTCAAGCAGGCAGGCATCGACCCGGTCTATTTCGGCGTCCTCTTCATCATCAACAATGCCATCGGCCTGATTACCCCGCCGGTCGGTGTCGTGCTGAACGTCGTCTCAGGCGTCGGACGCATCCCGCTCGGCAAGGTCACGATCGGTGTCTGGCCTTTCCTCGTTGCAGAAACCATCGTTCTGGCGTTGCTCGTGGTTTTCCCGGACATCGTGATGGTTCCGCTGCAGTACCTTCGTTAATCGCCACTTCTCAACCAAAATCCAAGGGAGGATATTATGAGAAAGCTTCTTCTGACCACCACGGCCATCGCTTTTGCGGTGGGCGCCGCAGCCCCGGCAATGGCTGAATTCAACAGCCGCAACATCCGCGTTTCGAACGGCATCAACCAGGACCACCCGGTCGGCAACGGCATCAAGGCCATGCAGGCCTGCCTCGACGACAAGTCGGGCGGCAAGCTGAAGCTGACGGCATTCTGGGGCGGCGCTCTCGGCGGTGACCTTCAGGCGACGCAGGCCCTGCGCTCCGGCGTTCAGGAAGCGGTTGTTACGTCCTCGTCACCGCTCGTCGGCCTGATCCCGTCGCTCGGCGTCTTCGACCTGCCGTTCCTGTTTTCCAATGCCAAGGAAGCCGATGCCGTGATGGACGGCGCCTTCGGCGACATGATGAACAAGAAGCTGGAAGAACAGGGCCTCGTAAACCTGGCCTACTGGGAAAACGGTTTCCGCAACCTCTCGAACTCCAAGCACGCCGTGAACAAGTGGGAAGACTTTTCCGGCCTGAAGGTTCGCGTGATGCAGAACAACATCTTCCTCGACACCTTCCAGAACCTCGGCGCCAATGCAACGCCGATGGCTTTCGGTGAAGTGTTCTCGGCACTTGAAACCAACGCGATCGACGCACAGGAAAACCCCTATGTGACGATCGACACCTCCAAGTTCTACGAGGTGCAGAAGTACATCACCGAGACGAACCACGCCTACACGCCGTTCCTCTTCCTCTTCTCCAAGCCGATCTTCGACAGCTACACGCCCGAAGAACAGACGGCCCTGCGCGAATGCGCAGTCGTCGGCCGTGACGAAGAGCGCAAGGTCATCCGCGAACTGAACCAGAAGTCGCTGGAAAAGATCAAGGCTGCAGGACTTGAAGTGAACTCGCTGTCTGCGGAAGAGCAGGCACGTATCCGCGAAAAGTCGATGGTCGTCTACGAAAAGCACAAGGCTGAAATCGGTGCCGACGTCGTTGACGCCGTTCTGGCGGACCTGAAGAAGATCCGCGGCCAGTAATCCTGTCTGGATAAAATTAAAACACCCGGAGGTCAGCCTCCGGGTGTTTTTGTTTATGCGAATACAGAAAAGAAAAAGGCTGCCAAAGCAGCCTCTTCCAGAAAATCAGGACGCCGTGCGGTTTTGCCGGTTGGCGATGAGATCTTCGACCACCGCCGGATCGGCAAGCGTCGAGGTATCCCCAAGCGCGCCGAAATCATCCTCCGCGATCTTGCGCAGAATACGCCGCATGATCTTACCCGAACGGGTCTTCGGCAGGCCTGGCGCGAACTGGATCTTGTCTGGCGTCGCAACCGGCCCGATCTCGTTGCGGACGTGCTTTACCAGCTCCTCGCGCAGCGCATAGTCGCCGCTCTGGCCCGCCATCAACGTGACATAACAATAAATGCCCTGCCCCTTGATGGCATGCGGGTAACCCACGACCGCCGCTTCCGAAACCTGATGATGCGAAACAAGTGCCGACTCGACTTCGGCGGTGCCGAGGCGGTGGCCGGAGACGTTAAGCACGTCATCGACGCGGCCAGTGATCCAGTAATAACCGTCCTCATCGCGCCGGCAGCCGTCACCGGTGAAATACTTGCCCTTATAGGTCGAGAAGTAGGTGTCGACGAAGCGCTGGTGATCCCCGTAAACGGACCGCGACTGGCCCGGCCAGCTGTCGATGATGCAGAGATTGCCGTCGGCCGGCCCCTCCAGCACGTTGCCTTCGGCATCGACCAGCTGCGGCTGCACGCCGAAGAACGGCCTTGTCGCCGAACCCGGCTTCAGGTCCGTCGCACCCGGCAGCGGCGAGATGAGAATGCCGCCCGTTTCCGTCTGCCACCAGGTATCGACGATGGGGCTCTTGTCCTCGCCGACCACATGGTAATACCACTCCCACGCTTCGGGATTGATCGGCTCGCCCACCGTGCCGAGAAGCCGCAAGCTTTCGCGCGACGAACGCGTGACGAACTGGTCGCCGGCCCCCATCAGGGATCGGAGCGCCGTCGGTGCGGTGTAGAAGATGTTGACCTTGTGCTTGTCGATGACTTCCCAGAACCGTCCCTGATCCGGGAAGTTGGGAACGCCTTCGAACATCAGCGTCGTCGCACAGTTCGCCAGCGGCCCGTAGACGATGTAGGAATGGCCGGTGACCCAGCCGACATCGGCGGTGCACCAGAAGACCTCCCCGTCCTTGTAGTCGAAGACGTATTCATGCGTCATCGACGTATAGACGAGATAGCCGCCCGTGGTGTGCAGCACGCCCTTCGGCTTGCCGGTGGAGCCTGACGTGTAGAGGATGAACAGCGGATCTTCCGCTCTCATCTTCACCGGCGGGCAATCCGGTTTCACCGTGGCGATTTCCTGATGGTACCAGATGTCGCGGCCGGGCGCCCAGCCGGTCTTGCCGCCGGTGCGGCGCACGACCAGAACCTTGTTGACGATGACATATTGCTTGGCGGCAATATCGATCGCCTTGTCGGTATTTTCCTTGAGCGGGATCGGCTTGCCGCCACGCACGCCTTCATCGCAGGTGATGACGAAGGTGGACTGGCAATCGACGATGCGGCCGGCCAGGGCTTCCGGCGAGAAGCCGCCGAACACGACCGAATGAATGGCGCCGATGCGGGCGCAGGCGAGCATGGCATAGGCCGCCTCGGGTATCATCGGCATATAGATGGTGACCCGGTCGCCCTTCTTGACACCATGCTTCTTCAGCACGTTCGCCAGGCGGCAGACATAGTCATAGAGCTGATTGTAGGTGATCTTCTTGTCGATATAGGGATTGTCACCTTCCCAGATGATCGCCGTGCGTTCGCCATGCGTCTTCAGGTGCCGGTCGATACAGTTGTAGGAGACGTTCGTCAGGCCGTCCTCGAACCACTTGATCGGCACTCTTCCCTTGAAGGACGTGTTCTTGACCTTGGTATAGGGCTTGAACCAGTCGATCCGCCGGCCGTGCTTGTCCCAGAACTTCTCGGGATCCTCGACGCTCTCCTGATACCATTTCTGGTAACGCTCATTGTCGATGAGCGTGCGGGCTTTCGCCGATTTGAGCACGGGGTAGATTTTGGCAGACATGAACTCCTCCTGGAACCAGATATGGCTTGATATGCGCGACCTTGAGACTCCCACCTCAGGCATGTGTTGAATTCATAGCAGTTCAAATGCACACGGCAATTAGACAAAGGCATTTGTTTCGCAAAGAATTGCAATTATGATGCAATCCGGTTATAGAGCGCCAATATCCCGGAAATCAGTGGTTGATACCACGCCCGCGACCCCGGCGCGGACGGACAGAAGGACTGTATCTATGGCTCAACAATTGCTCATGCCAAAAGCTACGGCTGTATGGCTGGTAGACAACACCGCGCTGTCGTTCGATCAGATCGCCACGTTCTGCAAACTGCATCCGCTCGAAGTCAAGGCAATCGCCGACGGTGAAGCCGCGCAGGGCATCAAGGGCCTCGACCCGATCGCGACCGGACAGCTTTCCCGCGACGAGATCGCCCGCGCTGAAGGCAACCCGAACCACAAGCTCAAGCTTTCCGAGCCAAAGGTTCGTGTGCCGGAATCCAAGCGCCGTGGCCCGCGCTACACGCCGGTTTCCAAGCGTCAGGATCGTCCGAACGCCATTCTCTGGCTGGTCCGCAATCATCCTGAGCTGAAGGACGCGCAGATTTCGCGTCTTGTTGGCACCACCAAATCCACCATCGAGCAGATCCGCGACCGCACCCACTGGAACTCGGCAAACCTCACCCCGATGGACCCGGTAACGCTTGGTCTCTGCAGCCAGATCGATCTCGATCTTGAAGTTGAACGCGCATCGCGCGGCCGCCCGCTGCCGACAGCAGAAGAGCTTGGCAACACGCTGCAGCCGGCAACGGCGACGGAAGGTCTGGATTACAACTTCCAGCGCGACGAAGAAGAAAAGCAGATCGACGCGGACGCCGTCTTCAAGAAGCTCAGCTCGCTGAAATCGGCTCCGAAGGACGAAGACGAGGACGATCACTACTGATCGAAAGTCTTTCCGTTTATGAAAACCCGGCCGTCGTGCCGGGTTTTTTGTTTTCAGAGCTTCAGGGCACTTCCAGTAAACCGGCTATGCGCTTTGCCGGAAATGCTCTAGCGGGCACCGAAGATTGCCGAGCCGACACGCACGCTGGTGGCGCCGAATTCTATCGCAGTCTCGAAGTCCCCCGACATGCCCATGGAAAGCTTCTCGAGGCCGCATTGTCTGGCAAGCTTCGCCAGAAGCGCAAAATGCGGACCGGGATTTTCATCCGCAGGCGGAATGCACATCAGGCCCTCTACCGACAATTTCAGCTCGTCCCGGCAAAAAGCCACGAAGGCGACGGTCTCGCGTGGATCGATGCCAGCCTTCTGTGGCTCCAGCCCGGTATTGACCTGCACATAAAAACGAAGGCTGCGGCCCTGTTTGACGCATTCCTCAGAAAGCGCACGGGCGATCTTTTCCCGATCAACGCTCTGTACGACGTCGAACAGCGCAACTGCATCCGCCGCCTTGTTGGATTGCAGCGGCCCGATCAGGTGCAGCTCTATACCCGATGTCTTTTCTTTAAGCGCAGGCCACTTGCCCTGCGCTTCCTGTACGCGGTTCTCGCCGAACACGCGCTGGCCGCTGTCGATCACCGGCTGGATCTCTTGCGCATCGAACGTCTTCGAGACGGCGACGAGAGAAACATCCGTCGCCTTGCGGCCGGACTTTTCCGCTGTCTCCGCTATGCGTTGCCTGACATCCTCAAGACGTGCTTCGATTTCCATCACAGGACCTCTATTTGAAACATTCTGAACGCTAACTAGACGCCGATTGCCTTGATGCCAAGCGGGTTTAGCACCATTTGAGGCACGCTGGCCAAGATTGAACGCCCGGAGGCCCCGCCAAACTTGACGCCCCGGTCGTTTCATGGTGAAGGTCAGCGCAAATTTTTCCCCTCGATACCCGGAATTCTAAACAATGGCCATCGAACGTTACAATCCTCGCGACGCCGAGCCGCGCTGGCAGCAGAAATGGAACGAAGACAAGGTTTTCGTGACCGACAACAGCGATCCGCGCGAGAAGTATTACGTTCTAGAGATGTTTCCCTACCCGTCGGGACGCATTCACATGGGCCACGTCCGCAACTACGCGATGGGCGATGTCGTTGCGCGCTACAAGCGCGCGCGCGGCTTCAACGTTCTGCACCCCATGGGCTGGGACGCCTTCGGCATGCCTGCCGAAAACGCGGCTATGCAGAACAAGGTTCACCCGAAGGACTGGACCTATCAGAACATCGCCACCATGCGTGGCCAGCTGAAATCCATGGGCCTGTCGCTGGACTGGACCCGCGAATTTGCGACTTGCGATGTGGAATATTACCACCGCCAGCAGGCGCTGTTCGTCGATTTCATGGAAAAGGGTCTGGTCTACCGCAAGCAGTCCAAGGTCAACTGGGATCCGGTCGACCATACCGTTCTGGCCAATGAGCAGGTCATCGACGGCCGCGGCTGGCGTTCCGGCGCGCTGGTCGAACAGCGTGAATTGACGCAGTGGTTCTTCCGAATCACCGATTTCAGCCAGGATCTGCTGGACGAGCTGGACACGCTGGATCAGTGGCCGGAAAAAGTACGCCTGATGCAGAAGAACTGGATCGGCCGCTCCGAAGGCCTTTCGCTGCGCTGGCAGACCGTTGCTGGCACAGTGCCGGAAGGCTTTGGCGACATAACCGTTTATACCACGCGTCCCGACACCCTGTTCGGCGCATCCTTCCTGGCAATCGCCGCCGACCATCCGCTGGCAAGAGAGCTGTCGGAGAAGAACCCTGATATTGCCGAGTTCTGCGACGAGTGCCGCCGCCATGGCACGTCTCTCGCAGCGCTGGAAACAGCGGAAAAGAAGGGTATCGATACCGGCGTCAAGGTCGTGCATCCGCTGGACCCGACGTGGGAACTGCCGGTCTATGTCGCCAACTTCGTGCTGATGGACTACGGCACCGGCGCGATATTCGGCTGCCCTTCGGGTGACCAGCGCGATCTGGATTTCGCCCGTAAATACGATTTGCCGGTAGTGGCCGTCGTTGCGCCGGAAGGCCCCGACGCCGCCAGCTTCACCATTGAAGACGTCGCCTTCACCGATGATGGCGTGATGATCAACTCCGGCTTCCTGAACGGCATGAACACGACTGACGCCTTTGAGGCGGTCGTGCAGAAGCTCTCTGCCCAGACGCTGGGCAACACGCCGCAGGCCGAGCGCAAGGTCAATTTCCGCCTGCGCGACTGGGGCATTTCCCGCCAGCGTTACTGGGGTTGCCCGATACCCGTCATCCATTGCGAAGTCTGCGGCGTAGTTCCGGTTCCGAAGAAGGACCTGCCGGTCAAGCTGCCCGACGACGTGACCTTCGACGTGCCCGGCAACCCACTGGATCGCCACCCCACATGGCGTCACGTTGCCTGCCCGCAATGCGGCCATGACGCACGCCGTGAAACCGACACGATGGACACATTCGTCGATTCCAGCTGGTACTACACGCGCTTCACCGCGCCTTGGGAAGATGAGCCGACGGATCCGAAGGCCGCAAACCACTGGCTGCCGGTGGACCAGTATATCGGCGGCATCGAGCATGCTATTCTGCACTTGCTCTATTCGCGCTTCTTCACCCGCGCCATGCGCGAGACCGGCCATGTCGGCGTCAAGGAGCCCTTCAAGGGCCTGTTCACGCAGGGCATGGTTGTGCACGAGACCTATAGCCACGGTGAAGGCCTGACCCGTGAATGGGTAGCGCCCGCCGACCTGCGCATCGAAGAGACTGACGGTGCCCGCCGGGCATTCCTCTTGTCCTCCGGTGAGGAAGTGAAGATCGGCTCGATCGAGAAGATGTCGAAGTCGAAGAAGAACGTGGTTGACCCGGATGACATCATCGCATCCTACGGTGCGGATACCGCTCGCTTCTTCGTCCTGTCGGATTCCCCGCCCGACCGCGACGTCATCTGGTCCGAAGCCGGTGTGGAAGGCTCAAACCGCTTCGTACAGCGCGTCTGGCGCATCATCGGCGAAGTCGCGACCGAACTGAAGAGCGTCACGCCGAAGCCCGCGAGCGAGGGCGAGGGCCTGGCAGTATCCAAGGCGGCCCACAAGACGCTGAAGGCCGTTCAGGAGGATCTGGACAAGCTTGCCTTCAACAAGGCGATCGCCCGCATCTACGAACTGGTCAACGCGCTCGCAGCTCCGCTGGCGGATGTCGCGGCTGGTGGCAAGCCTGATGACGTCAAGGCGGCGGCGCGTGATGCCGTCGAAATCCTCATTCGCATCATTGCCCCCATGACGCCGCATCTGGCCGAAGAATGCTGGTCGGCGCTGGGCAACGAGGGTCTCGTCGCCCAGACGCCGTGGCCAACTTTTGTACCCTCGCTGGTCGAGGAAAACGATGTGGTCATGCCCGTTCAGGTCAACGGCAAGAAGCGCGGCGAATTGACAATCGCGCGCGATGCGGATCAAGATGCGGTCCGAGCGGCTGCCCTTGCGCTGGATGCCGTCAAATCCATTCTTGCCGGTGGCGAGCCCAAAAAAGTCATCGTGGTTCCGCAGAGGATTGTGAACATTGTTGTCTGACGTTTTTTCGAGATGGAGCCGCGTTGCGGCAGCAGTTTCCGTCGTGATGATGGCCGGTCTTCTGGCAGGCTGCCAGGTCCGCCCGCTTTACGGCGAGGCTTCCGGAACCAAGGAGAGACTGGCGGCTGTCAGCATCTCGAATGCCGGCGACCGCATAACGCAGGAAGTGCGCAATCAGCTGATCTTCCTGGTGTCCGGCGGTGCGGGTGAACCGGCTACGGCTCAGTACAACGTCAAGTTATCCGTAAGCTCGAGCGCCACGTCCACGGAAGTCGAGAACTACGATCTGACGACCCGTACCAACAGCAATTATAACGGCCCTTACCCAGGCCGTGTTGTGATGAACGGTAATTACGTCCTGACGCGTATTTCCGACGGCCAGATCCTGCGCTCCGCGCGGCGTAGCGTAACGGCGCAGGTGGATCTGCCACAGCAGGAATTCGCCAAGATCAGGGCGATCCGCGACGCAGAAAACCGTGCGGCCCGGGAACTGGCTGAAATCATCCGTACCGATATCGCTGCCACCCTTGGCCGCTGAGAGCGGCGGCCGTGGCAGAGATAAAATCGCATGAATTTGAGCGCTTCGCCGAAAATCCGGCGGAGCGCTTTCGCGTTTTCGTGCTCTACGGCCCGGATCGCGGCCTCGTGTCGGAGCGGGCCAACCTCATCGCCAAAAAGACCGGCATTGACCCGGATGACGCCTTTGCATCGTTGAAGCTGAGCGCATCCGACCTGCAGGGCGATCCCGGCCGCCTTCTCGACGAAGTGAACGCCATCGGCCTTTTCGGTGGCGAAAAACTCGTCTGGATCAAAAGTGCCTCGGCTGAAAAGGCGCTGGTGGATGCTCTCCAGATTCTGGCTGAGACGCCGCCCGAAGCCAGCTTTCTCATCATCGAGGCCGGCGACATTAAAAAAGGCACGGGCCTGCGCAAGATCGCAGAACCCGCTCGCTCTATCGCAGCAATCCCGTGTTATGCGGATGACGCCCGTTCGTTGAATGCGTTGATCGATCAGGAACTGTCTGCCGACAATCTGCGCATTGCCCCGGCCGCACGGCAGAGGCTGATCGAGCAGTTGGGCGGCGACCGGATTGCTTCGCGCAACGAGATCCGCAAGCTTGCGCTCTATTGCCGCGGCGCAGAGGTGATCGAGGAAGATGATGTGCTGGCAATCATCGGCGATGCCAGCACGGTTTCGGCTGACGACGCCGTCGATGCCATCCTGAAGGGCGACAGAAACGCCTTTTTCCACGCGACCCAGAAGATCGTCTCGTCGAAGACGCCGATCTTTCTCGTGCTTCAGGGATGCCTCAAGCAATTTCAGTTGCTGGATCAGATGCGCGCCGAAATGGATGAGAAAAAGCAGCAGGCCGGGCAGGTCATGCAAACGCTTGGACGCCACATCCATTTTCGCAGGAAACCGGTTATCGAAAGGGCGCTGCGAACCTGGCAGCCAGCGGCGATCGCCCGTGAGATGAACCGCCTGCAAGCGGCCATATTGCAAAGCCGCCAGCGCCAAAGCCTGGAAGACAGCGTGGCGCTTTTGACCCTGCTATCGACCACATTGCAATCAGGCCGCGGCGGATAACTCGCTGAAGATCGGCAAAAAGCCCTCACGCTGACGCTGCGAGGGCTTTTAAAATCATGATACCAAGGACACCAGTCGTTGAGAACTCAGTCGCCCTTACCCGGCTCGGCAGAGAAATAAAGCTCGAGCTTGCCTGTCACGCCATCCATTTCCTTGGCTTCCGGCAAGGGGTCGCGCTTGATGGTGATATTCGGCCAGATCGCCGCATATTCCGTATTCAGCTTCAGCCACTTGTCGAGACCCGGCTCAGTGTCAGGCTTGATCGCTTCGGCAGGACATTCCGGTTCGCACACACCACAATCGATGCATTCGTCAGGATTGATAGCGAGGAAATTTTCACCCTCGTAAAAGCAGTCGACAGGGCAGACTTCAACGCAATCGGTGTATTTGCAGCGGATGCAATTGTCGGTCACGACATATGTCATGATGAACTCCAGAATATGCAGGCCGGGTCTGTGGGCTTCGGAACACAAGCCGTCGCCCGGAATTCAGACAGGGCAATTTTGCAAGTGAGGTAATGCCTTTGCCTTCAGATAGCAAGGATAAACAATTCTGAAAAACCGCTAAGACTTGAAGGTTTATTCTATTCTTTGTTTCCGTCGCTGTCCGACAGGAACCTGTCGAGCGCCCTGCGCTCTTTTTTGGTGGGGCGACCGCTTCCCGGCTGACGTATCGCCTGCTCCAGCGGGCTCAGCCTGTCGGAAGGCTCGCGCGGCGGCGTCAGATCGTCGTAGAGAAGTTTGGCCTCTTCATAGGGCCCGCGCCGCTCGCCCCCGGATTTGACGACAAGCACCTTGTCCATGCGCTCGAAACCGATATCGAGCCTGTCACCGGCCTTTACCAGATGGCTGGGCTGGCGAATGGAGACACCGTTGATCTTGACCTTGCCCGACTGAATGTAGCTCTGGGCAAGTGAACGGGATTTGGCCATGCGGGCAAAGAACAGCCACTTGTCCAGACGCTGACGCGTGCTTTCGAGTGGCTGTTCGTTGCTCCCCATAGCTTACTTCTTCAGCTGCTCCTTGAGAGCAGCAAGCTTGGCGAAGGGCGAATCCGGATCGATCGGCTTTTCCTTACGCGGCGGCTTGGCTTCGAAACGCTGCTGACCCTGCGGTTTCCCGCCACGGTCGTTGCGGTCCGGCCTGTCCTTGCGCTCCCCGCGATCCTGACGATCATTATTGCGGTTGTTGCCACGGTCGGGACGTCCGCCATCACGCTTGCGCTCGCCGTCACCGCCACGATTGGCAGCCTCGCGATTTGCTCCGTCACGATTATCGCGACGGCCTTCGCCACGACGTTCACCCTGTTCGCGTGGCGCCTGATCGCGACCCTCGCCACGGCCTTGACCGCGGTTGCCGGGACGACGGTTTTCACCACGCTGGTTTTCGTTGCGACCACCCGGACGCCAAAGAAGAACAGGCTTCGGCTCGGCAGCCTCGGCGCTTTCCGTCGGCGCAGCCTCGCTAACAGCAGCCTCTTGGCCCACAGCTTCCGCAACCGGCGCTTCTTCAGCAGTTTCGACAGTCGTCGTCTCGGAAACCTGCTCTTCCGAAGCCGGTTCCTCGTGTTCGGTCTCTGCGCTCTCGTCTTCCGTCACCGCTTCAGAAGCGGCCGGAGCGGCAGCACCAGTCTGGTTGGCGAGGAAGGCCTGCGCCTCTTCCGCCGTTACCTGATCGGCACGATAACCGAGACCCTTGAGGATTTCTTCCATGTCGTCGAGCGTTGCGCCGAGAATGGAAAGCATTGCGGTCGTCGTCGTGAAACGGCGGCCGTCATAAGCGCCTTCCGGACGCGGCTGCTGACCGGGCTTCCACTGCAACAGCGGACGGATGAGATCGGCCAGACGCTCGAGAATGTCGATACGCACGGCGCGCTTTCCGAGGAAACGGAAACCGGCGAGCTTGTAGAACATCCGCTCGAAAGTCGGATCCGTTACGACAGAGGTGCGACCGGCGGCCAGCACCGGAATGAGATCGCCGTAACCCGGCTTGCCGAGACCATCGTTCTTCAGCGCCCAGAGCAGCGTGACAAGCTCCGCCGGAGCGGGCTTGAGAAGCGCGGGCAGGAAGACGTGATAGGCGCCGAAACGCACGCCGTAGCGGCGCATGGAGGCACGCGCATCCTGATCCAGCGACTTCACGTCTTCGGTGACGTCACGGCGGAACAGGACACCGAGATTTTCGACCAGCTGGAACGCCAGCCCCTTCGCCAGACCCTGAAGGTCTTCGGCGCGCGAAATATCGTCCAGTGGCTTCAGCACGGTCGCAATCTGATGATTGACGAAACGTTCGACGCGCGCCAGCGCATGATCGCGGGCATTGCCGCTCAACTGCTCGTCGGCAAAGAGGATCACGCGCGGCTTCATGATATTGTCGCCTGCCGAAAGGCGGGCCACCGGTTCGCCCAACCAGCGAACCAGACCATCGGAGCTCAAAGCAAGATCACCGTTTCCGCTGGCGTGCAGACGCGCGGCACGCGCCTCGTATTCGAGCGCGAGCGCCTTCTGCGCAGCAGCCTGCACGGCCTTCTGATCCGGCCCTTCCATTCCCGGCACCGGCGTGAACCGGAACCCGGCCAACTGGCCGACGTGATGTCCTTCTACGAAGACATCACCATTTACACTGATTTCAGCTTCAAGCATCGCATTCTCTCTCAGGCGCCTCATGAGCACAGATGTCCTGCGATCAACAAAGCGTTTCGTCAACCTTTCATGTAGAGCATCGGACAATCGATCTTCGATTTCCCGCGTCTTTTCTTGCCAGTGTGTCGGATCGGCAAGCCATCCTGGGCGGTTCGATACATAAGTCCATGTTCTGATCTGCGCAATCCTTGCAGACAAGGTATCGATCTCTCCATCGGTACGATCGGCGCGGCGCACCTGTTCGCCCATGAAATCTTCGTTCACCGTGCCACGTTTTACCAGATCGAAATAGAGCGTTGAGATCAGATCAGCATGTTGAGCGGGCGCAATGCGGCGATAATCCGGAAGCGCGCAGGCCTCCCAGAGTTTTTCCACCCGCGCCTCCGTCGTCGCCACGTCGATGATTTCAGGGTAGCGCGACAGATATTCGAGCGCCTGCTGGTCGATCGCCGGCAAGGCCCGTGACAGTCCCTGGATCGCCGGGGCGGCTTCGAGGCTCAGACGCAGATTGGTGATGGAGGAAAAATCGAAATTTTTCGTCCGCCATTGCAGCACCTTCACTGAGTCGAACTGATGGGTTTCGATACGCTCCACCAACTCGTCGTCAAATGGATCGACGCGCCCCGTCACGCCAAAGGTGCCATCGCGAAGATGGCGGCCGGCGCGGCCGGCGATCTGGCCGATCTCGCCCGGATTGAGATTGCGGAACTGATAGCCGTCGAACTTGCGGTCCTGCGCAAAGGCGACATGATCGACGTCAAGGTTGAGGCCCATGCCGATGGCATCCGTCGCCACGAGATATTCGACGTCGCCGGACTGGTAGAGCCCCACCTGGGCGTTGCGCGTACGCGGCGAAAGCGCGCCCATCACAACGGCTGCGCCACCACGCTGGCGGCGCACCAGCTCGGCAATGGCATAGACCTCTT
Source organism: Agrobacterium tumefaciens (assembly GCF_013318015.2). Taxonomy (NCBI): domain Bacteria; kingdom Pseudomonadati; phylum Pseudomonadota; class Alphaproteobacteria; order Hyphomicrobiales; family Rhizobiaceae; genus Agrobacterium; species Agrobacterium tumefaciens. The sequence continues at coordinate 2,403,479 of NZ_CP115841.1, forward strand.
CAGCCGAAAAGGCGACGATTGCCGTGCGTTGCGGCAGGCGGGTTATCTTCTTCTGGCCCGCATAAAAAAGCTGCGACAGGCGCGGACGTTCGACCACGGTAATTCCCGGCAGCAGCTTTTCGAGGATCGGGCGCATCGTGCCCGCACCCAGAAGCAGCGTTTCCTCCCGCCCGCGCAGATGCAGCACGCGGTCGGTAAAGATATGCCCGCGCTCCAGATCACCCGCCAGTTGCACTTCATCGATGGCGACGAATGCGGCCGTTGTCTCGCGCGGCATGGCTTCCACCGTGCAGACGGAATATTTGGCTTTAGGAGGGGCGATCTTTTCTTCGCCGGTTATCAGCGCCACATTCGGCGCGCCCACCTTTTCGACAAGACGGGTATAGACCTCACGCGCCAGAAGGCGCAGCGGAAGGCCGATGACACCGTTGCCATGTGCCACCATGCGCTCGATGGCGTAATGGGTCTTGCCGGTATTGGTGGGGCCGAGAACGGCCGTGACACCGCGGCCGCTCAGGATCATGGGGCGAAAATTCAACGTACTATCCGTGAATCGACTTCATCTGCTTGCTGTACCGCCCGCCATTCACTGATACGGGCCGCACACGCAACACACATGGCAACGCCCGCCGACAAAGGCAATAGGCCTTGTCCGCAAAGTGGTAACAGGTCCTTCCCCGCCGGAATTTTCCTTTTTGATTCAGATACTTGAAATATTAAAAAGAATCCGGCGAAACCGGAATCGATTCGGATACGGAACAGTCTGCGAACGAATCGAATACGAATCGCTGACTCCAACGGATTCAGCTTTTGTTCTCCGCAACATCTGGTTGGCAGATGCCTGCCCTATACCAGATTGTGAATCCGGGTAAGTCCTTGCCCGGATTCAGCTTTGCGGCACCGGCTTCCGGCGGAAAATACCGGAATCGACTGTCAAGCGGCAATCGCTGGAAAGCCGCTCCGGCACAGGCAGGAATGGCAGTATCAGAGCGCCTCGCCGGCAAGCAGGCGCGGCGCGCCCGCATCTGTCGTACCGGCAGCCTGACCGATGAAATAGGATTTCAGACCCGGCAAACGATCGACTACACCCAGACCGAAATCACGCATGACGCGAATGGGACCGACATCATTGGAGAAAAGCCGGTTCAGCACATCCGTCGTCACACCCATCCGCAACGTGTCGAAACGCCGCCAGGACTGGTAACGATCGAGAACGTTGAGAGAGCCGATATCAAGGCCGAGACGGTCGGCCTCGACCACGGTTTCGGCCAGTGCCGCAACATCCTTGAAGCCGAGATTGAGGCCCTGACCGGAAATAGGGTGAATTCCATGCGCCGCATCGCCGGCAAGTGCAAAACGTGGCGCGACGAAGGAACGCGCCAGCGTCAAGCCCAGCGGAAAGGCGCGACGGGGACCGACGGGACGGACCGGACCGAGCTTGTGGCCGAACCGGCGTTCAAGTTCCTCCTCGAACACCAGATCGTCGGCAGCAACCAGCCTGTCGGCATCGGCCGTACGTTCGGTCCAGACAAGCGAGGAGCGGTTCCCTTTCAAGGGAAGCACGGCGAAAGGCCCCGACGGCAGAAAATGTTCCTCCGCGCAGCCCTCATGCGGCCGCTCGTGTTCAACGGTGGTGACGATCCCGGACTGATCGTAATTCCAGTGCACGGTTTTTATTCCTGCCATATCCCGCAAAGCCGAGCGGACCCCATCGCAGGCTATGAGCAGTCGCGCTTCAAGCGACGAGCCGTCGGAAAGTGAAATAGCCGTCGATTGGGGGCCGGCGGAAAAGCCGGAAACACTGAGACCATGGCGGATTTCGACGCCGAGGCGCTCACACAGGCCTCGCAGCGCACCCACCATCGCGACATTCGGGACCATATGAGCGAAGGGCCTGCCCTCCTCCACCGCGCCGTCGAATGTCAAAAACACCGGGCGAACCGGATCGGCGGTCTTCGAATCGGTGACGATCATCTTGTGGATCGGCTGGGCCTCCGGCTCGATCTCGTTCCATACGCCGAAAACGTCAAGCATGCGCGTGGCCGCCGCGATAATGGCGGAGGCGCGGACGTCCTTCTTCCAGACATCCTCGGGAGCGGCTTCAACCACCTGCACATTAAGATGTCCGGCTGCCTGCTTAATTGCGACAGCAACGGAAAGGCCGACATAACCGCCGCCTGCCACCACCACGTCCAGCATCGCGCTTCTCCCCAAATCTTGTGCACGCATCATCGGCGCACTATAGACCATGTGACGTCTTCCTACAGCCGGAGCAGGCCGAAAAAATGTCGCATCCCTCGCAAACGTCAGATCCGATGGCCAATCTGATCTCCACACTCGATCTCGAGAAGCTGGAAGAAAACCTGTTTCGGGGTGAAAGCCCGCAAATCGGCTGGCAGCGCGTTTTCGGCGGTCAGGTCATCGCGCAGGCATTGATCGCAGCTCAACGAACCGTGGATGACGACCGTTTCGTTCATTCACTGCATTCCTATTTCATGCGCCCCGGCGACCCGCTGGTGCCCATCCTCTACCAGGTGGAGCGCATTCGCGACGGTGCGAGCTTCTGCACCCGGCGCGTGGTCGCCATCCAGCATGGCAAGGCGATCTTTTCCATGTCGGCGTCGTTCCAGATCGTCGAGGACGGATTCGATCATCAGATAAAAATGCCGGATGTGACGCCGCCCGAAAGGCTGATGAGTGAAGATGAGATGCAGGCGGCCTTCCTCGCCAACGCACCCGCTTCGATCCGCAAATACTGGAGCAACAAGCGCCCGATAGAGATCCGGCCGGTTTCGCTGACCCATTATATTTCGAAGGAAAAGCTGGAACCGCAGCAGGATATCTGGGTTCGAGCTGTCGGCAATGTGCCGGACGATCCACGTTTCCAGTCGGCCATTCTCGCTTATCTCTCGGATATGACGTTGCTCGACACGTCGCTCTATGCCCATGGGACGACAATCTTCGATCCGGCCATTCAGGTGGCGAGCCTCGATCACGCCATGTGGTTCCACCGTCCCTGCCGGCTGGACGACTGGGTGCTCTACACGCAGGACAGCCCCAGCGCCTCGGGAGCACGCGGTTTGACCCGTGGCAATATTTTCACCAGACAGGGTGAACTGATCGCCTCCGTCGCACAGGAAGGTTTGATCCGCAAAAGGGCAAATGCTTAAATAATGCGCTTTTTTAAAAAATCGCACATTTAATAGACGAAAATTGCGCCACCCAATGCCCGTTTTTCAGACGTCTGTCATATAATTTTTATATTTCAATAACTTAGATGCCGCATCAAAACTGGCACGCCCCTTGAATGTATGTCCGTAGTCGCTGTTACTGATCTGCCAGCGCGAGGAGAGTCGGCTCCGTGCCGAGGACAAACAAAGGATGGGAAACCAGATGAAAATTGTGATGGCCATTATCAAGCCGTTCAAGCTGGATGAAGTGCGCGAAGCGCTCACCGGCGTCGGCATCCAAGGCCTGACCGTGACCGAGGTAAAGGGTTACGGACGCCAGAAGGGACATACCGAGATTTATCGCGGCACGGAATATGCGGTGAGCTTTCTTCCCAAACTGAAGATCGAGATCGCGGTTGCATCAGACGTCGTCGACAAGGCTGTCGAGGCAATCGCGTCGGCTGCAAAAACCGGGCAGATCGGTGACGGCAAGATCTTCGTCTACTCTATCGAACAGGCCGTGCGCATCCGTACCGGCGAAACCAACACAGAAGCGCTTTGAAGCACGGCTGACAGGGAGTTTTCTAGCTATGCAACTCAACAAGTTTTCAACGCTCGGCAAACTGGGTGCCGGTGTGGCAGCCCTGATGGCCCCGGCAATCGCCTTTGCGCAGGATGCCGCGCCGGCAGTAGCAGCGGCGGCCCCCGTTCCGGAAAAAGCCGATACCGCATTCATGTATGTCGCGACGATCCTCGTGCTTTTCATGATCATTCCGGGTCTCGCCCTGTTTTATGGCGGCCTCGTGCGCACAAAGAACATGCTCTCCGTTCTCATGCAGTGCACGGTCATCGGCGCGGTCATGATGCTCGTCTGGGTAATCTACGGTTACTCCTTCGCCTTCGGCGGCGGCACCGGCCCGTATTTCGGCGGTTTCGGCAAGCTGTTCCTGTCCGGCGTTTCGCTTGACAGCACCTCGGCAACCTTCTCCCAGGGCGTCGTGATCTACGAATACACCTTCATCGCCTTCCAGATGACCTTTGCGGCCATCACGCCCGCGCTGATCATCGGTGCATTCGCGGAACGCGTGAAGTTCTCGGCAGTCATCCTGTTCACCATCCTGTGGGCCACCTTCGTCTACTTCCCGATCGCTCACATGGTCTGGGACGCGAACGGCCTGATCTTCGGCATGGGCGCTCTCGACTTCGCCGGCGGCACCGTCGTCCACATCAATGCCGGTATCGCCGGTCTGATCGGCGCGATCATGGTCGGCAAGCGTACCGGCTTCGGCAAGGACATGATGGCCCCGCACTCCATGACGCTGACGCTGGTTGGCGCAGCCATGCTGTGGTTCGGCTGGTTCGGCTTCAACGCCGGCTCCAACCTCGAAGCATCTGGCGGTGCGGTTCTTGCAACCATGAACACCTTCCTCGCCACTGCAGCAGCCATCGTTTCCTGGTCGCTGGTTGAAAGCTTCACCCGCGGCAAGGCTTCCATGCTGGGCGCAGCTTCGGGCATGATCGCCGGCCTCGTCGCCGTAACGCCTGCGGCCGGTTCCGTCGGACCCATGGGCGCTATCGTTCTCGGCCTCATCGTCTCGCCGATCTGCTACTTCTTCGTCTCGGTTGTGAAGAACAAGTTTGGCTACGATGACACAGCTGACGTCTTCGGTGTCCACGGCATCGGCGGCATCATCGGCGCCCTCGGCACCGGCATCTTCACGTCTCCGCTGCTTGGCGGCACGGGCAAGGCGGACTTCTCCATCTCCTCGCAGCTCTGGACGCAGTTCGTTGCCGTCGCCATCACCATCGTATGGTGCGCAGTCGTCTCGGCAATCCTCTACAAGATCGTCGACGTGATCGTTGGTCTGCGGGTTCCGGTCGAAGCGGAACGCGAAGGTCTCGACCTTGCGACCCACGGCGAAGCCGCCTACCACTCCTGATATCCGGGAAAAGGGGTTCTCCATCCCCTCTCCCAAAAGAAGGCCCGCTTCGGCGGGCCTTTTCTTTGCCGCAAATCCGGAAGCAGCTTTTAAAAAACCGCATGGTTAACACGACATTAACCAGCAAGCTGTTAGTTTTCCCTGTCAATCCGGGATCTGGTCAACTGCCGGATCTTGCCGAAACCACAAAAACTACGGGTTCAGGGACATGGGCAGAATGAATTCTCCGACATTCGACGGTCGTCACACGCGTTTCGTGCTGACGGCGTTTTTCGTGCGGCAGGTCATGGCTCTTGCCGGTTTTGCCTTGCTTGCCACGATTGCGCTGGGGATTACCGCACTTGCCACATGGAACGTGGCGGACCCGAGCCTGTCCTATGCAACAGGCAACCAACCCACCAATCTTCTCGGTTACGGCGGCGCAATCTTCGCCGATATCGTGATGCAGTTCCTCGGCCTTTCCGCAATCATCGCGCTTTTGCCGGTGATTGCCTGGGCGATCGCCCTGATCGCCGGTCGCAAGTTCAACCGGATACCCGCCCGCCTCGTCGCCTGGATCGCCGGCGCCATAGTCTGCGCCGCCTCGCTCGGCTGTTTTCCCGCGCCCGTGACATGGCCGCTGCCGAACGGCATCGGTGGCGTCATAGGCGATATGATCCTGCGCTTCCCTGCTCTCTTCATCGGCGCTTACCCCACCGGCACGATTGCGACGGTGCTGGGCGCTATATTCGCTGCTCCCGCCGCCTTGATGATGCTGTTTGCCGCCGGTCTCGTGGGACGCCCGGAAGATGACCTGGAACAGGAAGAACGCGCGCCGGTCGCAAACAAGGCCCGTGCCACCCGTCAGGTCGAGGAAGAAGACGATGACGAGGGCGAAGGCTTCTTCGCCAATATTCTCGCCTTCGGCGCAATCGCACATTACTGGTACATCTCGCAGGCCCGCCTTCGCCGCCTGTTCGGCCTGAAGTCGAAATCACTGCACGGCGAATTCGAACACCCTTACGATTTCAACGAATATGAATTCGGCACGCTGAACGAACCCTCCCGCCTCAAGACGGCGATCAACCGCCTCGACCAGCGAGCGGAACCGTCTTTCGAAGAACGCGCCGCATCCCGTCGCCAGATGTCGCCTCCCTCCATCGCGCCCGATCATGATGCGGACGGGGACGACGAACCGTCGTTGGACGCAGACGGTCGGCGATTGCCCAACGGCATTCTCTCGGACGACCACAGCCTGGACGAGAACGACCCGAAGTTCGTGGCAAGACAGGCACCTGGGCGCGGCCAGCCCAGAATAACCGCCCCTTCCGCACGCCCGAAGCCCAGCGAGCGCGTGGCAAGGGAAGCGCAGACCTCCTTTATTGCCGCAGACGGTTTCCAGCTGCCCACCGTGCATCTTCTGGCGGAACCCAAGAACGTCGTTCGCGACCATACGCTGAACGAGGAAGTGCTGGAGCAGAATGCCCGCCTTCTGGAAGGGGTTCTCGAGGATTTCGGCGTCAAGGGTGAAATCATTCACGTCCGCCCCGGCCCGGTCGTCACGCTCTACGAACTGGAACCAGCACCCGGCATCAAATCCTCGCGCGTCATTGGCCTTGCCGATGACATCGCCCGCTCCATGAGCGCGATCGCCGCGCGCGTTGCGGTCGTGCCTGGCCGCAACGCCATTGGCATCGAGCTTCCGAACCAGACGCGTGAAACCGTGTTCCTGCGTGAACTGGTCGGCAGCCGCGACTTTGAAAACAGCAAGGCCAAGCTCGCCATGGCGCTCGGCAAGACCATCGGCGGCGAACCCGTCATCGCCGATCTTGCCAAGATGCCGCATCTTCTCGTTGCCGGTACCACGGGTTCGGGCAAGTCGGTCGCCATCAACACCATGATCCTGTCGCTGCTTTACCGCATGTCGCCGGAGCAATGCCGCCTGATCATGATCGACCCGAAAATGCTCGAACTATCGATCTATGACGGTATTCCGCATCTGCTCTCCCCCGTCGTTACCGATCCGAAAAAAGCCGTCGTGGCGCTGAAGTGGACGGTGCGCGAGATGGAGGAGCGCTACAAGAAGATGTCGAAGATCGGTGTGCGCAACATCGATGGCTTCAACAGCCGTGTGCAGCAGGCGATCGACAAGGGCGAAATCCTCACCCGCACGGTGCAGACCGGCTTCGACCGCCAGACCGGCGAGGCAATGTACGAGACGGAAGAATTCGACCTGAAGCCCCTGCCCTATATCGTCGTCATTATCGACGAAATGGCGGATCTTATGATGGTGGCAGGCAAAGACATCGAAGGTGCCGTACAGCGCCTCGCTCAGATGGCGCGTGCCGCTGGTATCCATGTCATCATGGCAACCCAGCGTCCGTCCGTCGACGTCATCACCGGCACCATCAAGGCGAACTTCCCGACCCGCATCTCCTTCCAGGTAACGTCGAAGATCGACAGCCGCACCATTCTGGGCGAACAGGGCGCCGAACAGCTGCTCGGCATGGGCGACATGCTCTATATGGCCGGTGGCGGCCGCATCCAGCGCGTGCACGGTCCCTTCGTCTCCGACAATGAAGTGGAAGAGATCGTCGCCTATCTCAAGACGCAAGGCACGCCGGAATATCTGGAAGCGATCACAGAGGAAGACGATGAGGAAGGCAATGGCGGCGGCCCGGCCGGCGCCGGCAATTTCTCCGATTCGGAAGACCCCTATGATCAGGCCGTGGCTGTTGTGCTGAGGGACGGCAAGGCCTCCACTTCCTACGTCCAGCGGCGTCTCGGCATCGGCTACAACCGCGCCGCCTCGCTGATCGAACGCATGGAGCAGGAAGGCATTATCGGCCCCGCCAATCATGCCGGAAAACGCGAAATACTCGTACCAACGGAAGCAGACATCATCGAGCGGTAATGCCCGTCGCCCAAAAGGCTGTCGTGGTTTCGGGATAACGACATGCGTGAGGCGAAGACGGCAACCAAGCGGGGCGAAGAAGCGTTAATACACGCTTTCAACGTCATGAAGCCGCCGCCTTTATGCGGAAAATCGCTGCGATGAAGGAGAACAGAATGAACGACCTCACCACCGGCGAGATTGCCACCGCAAACACACCAGAGAACGGCGTGACGCGACGTGGCGTGCTGACGGCGTTTTCCATGGCTGCGGTCATGGCCGGCCTGTCGCCGCTCAACGCATTTGCCCAGGCTGCCGGTAACAGCGCGACCGCGCAGAAAATTGCCAATCACTTCTCGTCGGTCAAAACCATGATGGGAGAGTTTGTCCAGTTTGGCCCGCGCGGTGAACAGACCGGCGGCAAATTTTACATCGAACGGCCCGGCAAGCTTCGCTTCAATTATGAAGACCCCTCGCCCATGCGGGTCATCTCCGACGGCAAGAATGTCGTCATCGGCAACATGAAGCTGAAGACATGGGATTTGTATCCACTGTCAAAGACCCCGCTCAGCCTGCTTTTGTCCGACAAGATCGATCTGAGCAACCAGAAGGTCCGGAACGTGAAGGAAGAGTCGGACCTGACCACCATCGTACTGGGTGACAAGAGCGTGTTCGGCGATTCCACCATTACCCTGATGTTTGACCCGAAAACCTTCGATCTGAGGCAATGGACGACGACCGATGCCCAGAACAAGGACACGACTGTCATGATCTTCAACGTGCAGACGGGCGTTAACCTCGACGAACGCGTTTTCAACATCAACTACGAAGAAGTCCGCAAACGCGGCTAAAGGCCGGGCGGTCCACGGCGACAGTTCAAAAGGCGGCCCTGCGGTCGCCTTTTTCATTTTGCCGCTAAAATGCATTCCCGTTTTCATCGCGATGTTATAAGCCTGCGCCCCGGAAACATGTCTCGGAACAATCGGCTTCGAGGCTACAGAAGCGGAGCACATGCATGTCGTTTTCGATAACCACCTGGAACATCAACTCGGTCAGGCTCAGAATGCCGATCGTGGAGCAGTTTCTGGTGCGTTACAAACCCGACATTCTCTGCCTGCAGGAAACGAAATGCCCGAATGGCGAGTTTCCGATGAAGCCGCTGAAGGCGCTCGGTTACGAGCACGTCATCATCCATGGCCAGAAGGGCTATCACGGTGTGGCAATCGCTTCGAAAATTCCGCTGACAGAAGATCACCGTCAGGACTATTGCGGTATAGGCGATGCACGACACATTTCCGCGATTTTTCAGGTTGGATCGCGCCGCATACGGCTGCATAATTTTTATGTTCCGGCTGGCGGTGACGAACCCGACCGGTCGATAAACCCGAAATTCGGCCACAAGCTGGATTTCATCGAAGAGATGAAGGCGCTTCGCGCCGACGGCGTGCCCGGCACCTCGTCCATTCTCGTGGGCGACCTCAACATCGCGCCGCTTGAAAATGACGTCTGGTCGCACAAGCAACTGCTGAAGATCGTTAGCCATACACCGGTGGAAACTGACGGCATGCTCGATATCATGAAGAAGGGCAACTGGCTCGACCTGATGCGGCTGAACGTGCCTGATAGTGAAAAGATTTATACCTGGTGGAGCTACCGCGCCAAGGATTGGGAAGCCGCAGACCGTGGCCGCCGTCTCGACCATATCTGGTCGTCGCAGGATCTCGGCCCTTCGCTTGAAAAGATCGATATCTTGCGCGAAGCACGCGGCTGGAACCGGCCATCCGACCACGTTCCGGTTACGGCCCATTTCCGTTTCTGAAGCGCTGGCTCTTTAAAATCAGGAGAAGCGGTTCTGCAAACGTGCCGCGCCCGCAGCGAGTGCGGCGATATTATCGCGAATGCGTGCCGTCACGATATCGGCAACCTCGGGAAACTCCTCCACCAGCCGGTGAAAGAGAATGCGCGTTATCCGGATGACCTCGGAATCCTCCGCGGCAATGGCGGTGAATTTCCTCTCACAGAGCGTGAAAAGCGCCAGCTCCGAAAGAAGCGCCCCCTTGCCCGGTGTCGCCTGCAACGCGGGTTTTCCATCCCGCCCGGCCGTAAATAGCTCGAAATGGCCTGACGTCACCGCAAAGGCGCACTCGGCCGGGGAATGTTCCCGGAACAAAGTCTGACCCGCCGCCACGCGGCGGCGTTCCGCGCCGAAGGCGATCAGCCGCAACTGATCGTCGCTGAAGCCCGCAAACAACGGCACTTGCCCCAGAAGCATGATGTCATCCGTCAAGGCCATGTCGATTGCTACTCCAAAAAACCGCCTGCACCACTATAGCGGTTTTCGGATATCGGCCTTCAAAATACAAGATGTTAGAATATTCTGCGTCCTCTCGGACGCAGAAAGGGCGTTCGTTCAGGGAACGATCTTGTATCCGCCGTTCTCGGTCACCAGAATTTCGGCATTGGAGGGGTCTCGCTCGATCTTCTGGCGCAGACGATACACATGCGTTTCGAGCGTATGCGTCGTCACTCCGGAATTATAACCCCAGACCTCTTCCAGCAAGACGTCGCGGGTAACGACGGCGCTCCCGGCGCGGTACAGATAACGGATGATCGCCGCTTCCTTTTCCGTCAGCCGGATTTTTTTGCCGTCTTCAGTCGTCAGCAGCTTCTGGCTGGGTTTGAACTGATAGGGACCGACGGTGAAAACCGCATCCTCGCTCTGCTCGTATTGACGCAGCTGCGCCCGGATGCGGGCCAGAAGGACGGCGAAGCGGAATGGCTTCGTCACATAATCATTGGCGCCCGCTTCGAGACCGAGAATAGTGTCAGAATCGGTATCGTGCCCGGTCAGCATGATGATCGGTGCCTTGAAGCCCCCCTTGCGCAGCAGCTTCACCGCCTCGCGGCCATCCATGTCAGGAAGACCGACATCCATGATCAGAAGATCGACCTGGGCAGTCTTTGCGGTCTGCATCGCCTGCGCAGCGTTTGCGCCGCTCAGAAGCGAGAATTCCTCATAGGGAGATAGTTGCTCAGTCAGCGTCTCCCGAAGATCGTCGTCGTCGTCCACCAAAAGGATAGTGCGAGCCGTCATTCGGATTCTAAGCCTTTCTTACTTTAGCGCATCGGCCCAAAAATCGCCGTTGATTTTCGGAAATCGCAATGCGTAGTTTAAAAGAGTTAGAGCATCCATTGTGCCTCCGAAATAAGGCACGGCGCTCTAATTGTCAGCCAATTCAGCGGTTTGCCGATAAAAGGTCAACCCATTGCCATGATATTACGAAGTGCTATGACTTCACGTTAGATAACCTGCAAAGCAAAATCTCGTGAAAAACATGAGCAGACAGCCCGTAAAGCAACATAAACGCGCATCGACGCTCATGGTTCGGCCGGCGCCTTTGAAAATAAGCCGGGCCATCGTTCAGCTCGGGCATCTCACCTTTCCCGCAGCGATCGGGCGCAACGGCCGTACCGTGCTCAAACGCGAGGGAGATGGAAAGTCACCGATTTCCGTCACGCGCCTGCTGCACGGATTTTATCGCGGCGACCGAACCCCCGCCATCGCCACGACATTGCCGATGCAACGGACGCAGCAATCCATGCTTTGGTGCGACGAGCCACGCAGCGCCAGTTACAACAGGTTGGTCAAGTCCCCTTTCGCACTGAGCCACGAGGAGATGATGCGAAAGGACGGCCTTTATGACGTTTGCCTCGTCCTCGATTGGAACATCACGTCGAGAAGTCGGAACCGCGGTTCGGCAATCTTCATGCATATGATCCGCCCGGGATATGAGCCGACCGCCGGCTGCGTCGCTCTCCATCCCCGCGACATGAGGCGCATTCTGCCTCATATGCGCAAGGGTACGAAAATTCGCATCCTGTAGATCAGGCACAAAAAAACCCGCCGTTCTTGGCGGGTTTTTTTAAAAAAGGAGAAAGCCGGTGATTACGCGGCTTCTTCCTGAGAATCGTCCTCTTCGACGGCCTTGCCGCGCTTCGGACCCTTTGCAAGGTTGACTTCCACCAGGCGAACAGCCTCGGTTTCAGACATCTTGTTGACAGCAGCAATTTCGCGCGCCATGCGATCAAGAGCAGCTTCGTAAAGCTGACGCTCGGAATAGGACTGCTCCGGCTGGTTTTCCGCACGGTAAAGATCGCGCACAACTTCAGCAATCGCGATAAGATCGCCGGAATTGATTTTCGCATCATATTCCTGGGCGCGGCGCGACCACATGGTACGCTTCACACGCGCCTTGCCCTGCACCACTTTCAGCGCCCGCTCGACAAAATCGCCTTCGGAAAGCTTGCGCATGCCGATGCTCACGGCTTTAGCGACGGGAACTTTAAGACGCATCTTGTCTTTTTCGAAATCGATGACAAAAAGCTCAAGCTTCATGCCGGCAACTTCTTGTTCCTCGATGGCAGAAATGGTACCGACACCATGAGCGGGATACACAATCGCTTCACCGGTTTTGAAACCGTGATGTGCTGGAGATTTCTTCTGCTGGGTCGTCATTCGTTCTAAAAACTCCCTGTTACATACCCGGCAACGCCGGGGTTGGGTCGGTCAGGCCCTGATGAGACGGGGGAACCGTCAGGTGACTCCGCACTGGTCCAGCCGTGCACGCAAAAACACACCTTCCCGCATTGCGGGCTTCGATAACGTAAACGCTCGATATGTCACGGAAACCGCGTGCAAAAGAGGTGTTGCTTTCGTGGTGTTTTTGGGCACACAAATGCCACGCTGTGGATCAGTATCGTTGGTGTACCACAAAAATAGGCACAAATCAATAATTTGCTTCGACCGTGGCCGCAACATCACATGGCGGCCAAAGAACCACCTATAAATGGGCTACCGGAATACTGTCAAATGCTTCGTAACCGGTCCCTACCGTATAAGAAGCAAAAAAATTTCACTTCCCAACTGAAGAAACACGAAAGCCTCTTAAACTCTTCGTAATTACACGCCAATATCCGATTCGAATGAAAAGGCAAAATCCGCAAATTGACGGTGCTTTTTTACGTTAAAGTGTGATTTTTGGAGGAATCCACATCAAATGGGCTACAGAAATAATCCAAAACGCGAAAAACAGATCGAAAAAGCACGACAGCAGGCAATCGCCGAAAACGCGCCATTTCTTGATCCGGGTATAGTCTATGGAAGAGCAAGCGCCGACGACATAGAATATTATTCCGCCGAAATGCTGGCCGCAAGCGCGGCGCACAGTTTCGAGGCTCTTTCGCGCTGGACTGGAGACGCGCCCCATATCAGCATCGCCCAGGTGGAGGGCGTCACCCCGCGGGATATTCCGGTAACGGTTCTGACGATTATCGGCCGCAATATGCCCTTCCTCTACGATTCCGTCATGGGTGAGGTCACAAGCAGCTATCGCGGCCTCTATCTCGCGGTCCACCCCATTCTGGTGCCGGATGCAACGGCGCAGGCGGGTTATCGCCTTGCGGAGCCTGATGACGATCCCGCCGGGAATATCAGCCTCATCCAGCTGCACATCGCCCCACTGACCCAGCAGGCCGCAACGGCGCTGGAAGAAAGATTGCGTTTCGTGCTGGCGCAGGTTCAGTCCGCCTACAGAGACTGGCGGCCCATGCTGTCGAAACTCGACGAAGCCCTAGACGAATTGTCCAAACGCGGCTCCTCGCGGCGCAAGACCGAGCGCGCGGAAGCCGTCGAGTTTCTCAACTGGCTTCGCAACGACAATTTCACCTTCCTCGGCATGCGCGACTACACCTATTCCGGAAGGGGAAAGAACGCGAAAATCGAGCGCGGTGACGGCGTCGGCCTCGGCAGTCTGAGCGATCCGGATGTGCGCGTGCTGCGCCTTGGCAAGGACGCCGTGACGACGACGCCTGAAATCCTCGCCTTCCTCGACGGTCCGGATTTCCTCATCGTCACCAAGGCAAATGTGAAGTCCATCGTGCATCGCCGCGCTTATATGGATTATATCGGCATCAAGCGCTTCGACGAGGATGGCAATGTCATCGGTGAATTGCGCATCGTCGGCCTTTTCACCGCCACCGCCTATACGCGTTCGGTAAAGCACATCCCGCTGCTACGTGCCAAAATTGCGGATGTCGAGCGGCATTTCGGTTTTGATCCGAACAGCCACTCCGGCCGCATTCTGCAGAACACGCTGGAAGCCTATCCGCGCGACGATCTCTTCCAGATCGAAACGGATCTTCTGATCCGCTTCATCGAGCAAATCATGGAACTGAGCGACCGCCCACGCGTGCGCGTCCTCGCACGTATCGACCGTTTCGACCGCTTCGTCTCGGCCATCATCTTCGTGCCGCGCGAGGAATACAATTCCTATGTGCGCGAGAAGATCGGCGACTACCTGAGCAAGGTATATGACGGGCATATTTCCGCCTATTACCCTGCCTTCCCCGAAGGCGCTGTCGCCCGCGTCCATTTCATCGTCGGCCGCACGGAAGGCAAGACGCCGCGTATCGCGCAGGACAAGCTGGAGGATGCCGTCAGCGATATCGCAGCACGCTGGATAGACCATTTCGTTGCCCTTTCCGAACCGGGTGCGCCGGTGCTGGAGGTGGATCAGGCCTATCAGGAGGCCTTCACGCCGGAAGAGGCGATTGGCGACATGGCGGATATTCTGGCCACCGTGAAGGGTGAGCCGGTCCGCATCGAATTTTACCAGCAGGAAGGCCAGTCAGCTGAGACGCTGTCGCTGAAGATCTTCCATCGGGATGGCCATCTGCCACTGTCGCGCCGTGTGCCGCTGCTGGAAAACCTAGGTTTCAACGTCATCAGTGAGCGCACCTTCGACATCGGTGTCATCTCGGATGGCGAAAAGCGCGACATCGTGCTGCATGATATGGAACTCGCCGTCGCCAAGGGCGTGACGCTCGATCTGCCGCAATACGGACAGAAACTCGAAGAAGCATTCCTTGCTGCCTTCTCGGGCAAGGTCGATAATGACAACTTCAACCGGCTGATCCTCGCCTGCGGCCTTACCGTGCGCGAAGTGTCCGTCCTGCGCGCCTATGCCCGTTATCTGCGCCAGACCGGAATCGTTTATTCCCAGGAGCATATTTCCGAAACGCTCTTTAAATATCCGGCCATTTCACGGAATATTTTCGCGTTGTTCAAGGCTGGCTTCGATCCGTCCATCGACGAGAAGAAGCGGCTGAAGAAACTGGCAGAGATGCACAAGACGATCGAAGCGGCATTGAGCGGTGTTCCCAATCTCGATGAAGACCGCACCTTGCGGCGTTATGTCAACGCCATCGACGCCACGCTTCGTACCAACTACTTCCAGAAAAACACCGATGGCACGCCGCGTGACCTGTTGGCGTTCAAGTTCGATCCCAAACATCTGGACGGCCTGCCCGATCCACGTCCTTTCCGCGAAATCTTCGTCTACGGAACCGAAGTAGAAGGCGTGCATCTGCGCTTTGGCAAAGTGGCGCGCGGCGGTCTGCGCTGGTCGGATCGCGGCCAGGATTACCGCACGGAAGTGCTCGGTCTCGTCAAGGCGCAGCAGGTCAAGAATGCGGTGATCGTTCCCGTTGGCGCCAAGGGCGGCTTTTTCCCGAAGAACCTGCCTGTTGGCGGCTCCCGCGACGAGGTCTTCAATGCAGGCCGTGAAGCCTACAAGACCTATATCCGCACTCTTCTGTCCATCACCGACAATATCGTCGACGACGCCGTCGTACCGCCGGCCGATACGTTGCGGCTTGATGGGGACGATCCCTACTTCGTCGTCGCCGCCGATAAGGGGACAGCGACATTCTCCGATACGGCAAACGGCCTCGCCCACGACGCCGGCTTCTGGCTGGACGATGCCTTCGCATCGGGTGGTTCCGCCGGTTACGACCACAAGAAGATGGGAATCACCGCACGCGGTGCCTGGGAAACGGTAAAGCGTCATTTCCGCGAAATGGACACCGACATCCAGACCACGCCCTTCACAGTGGCAGGTGTCGGCGACATGTCCGGCGACGTTTTCGGTAACGGCATGTTGCTGTCGGAAAAGATCAGGCTGATCGCAGCATTCGATCATCGCGACATCTTCATCGATCCGGATCCCGATACCGACAAATCCTTCGCTGAGCGCAAGCGGCTTTTCGAATTGCCACGCTCAAGCTGGCAGGATTACGACCGTTCAACGCTCTCTAAAGGCGCAATGATCATCTCGCGTTCCGAAAAATCGGTGACGCTGACGCCGGAAGCCGTCGCTGCCATCGGCATCGACAAATCCGTCGCTACACCCTTCGAGATCATGACCGCCATTCTGAAGGCGCCAACCGATCTTCTGTGGTTCGGCGGCATCGGCACCTATATCAAGGCGGCGGTGGAAACCAACGCCGAGGTGGGTGACAGGGCGAACGACCCCATCCGCGTCAACGCCACCGAGCTGCGCGCCAAGGTCATCGGCGAAGGCGCCAATCTCGGCATTACCCAGAAGGGCCGTATCGCCTATGCGCTGGCGGGTGGGCGTTGCAATTCCGACGCCATCGACAACTCGGCCGGCGTGAATTCCTCCGACGTCGAGGTCAATATCAAAATCGCCCTCGCCTCCGCGGTCAATAGCGGCCGCCTAACGATGCCGAAGCGCAACCAGCTTCTTGCCTCCATGACGCCGGAAGTGGCGCAGCTGGTGCTGCGCAACAACTACCTGCAATCGCTGGCAATCTCGCTGACGGAGCGGCTTGGGCTTGCAAACCGGGAAGAACTCGGCCGCCTGATGAGCGCGCTGGAGGCAACCGGGCAACTGAACCGGAAGGTCGAAACCTTGCCGAGCAATGCCGAGCTCAGCGAAAGATATGCCACCGGCAAGCCGCTGACCCGGCCGGAAATCGGGGTGCTGCTTTCCTATGCCAAGCTGACGCTGTTCGACGCTCTGGTGGCAAGCCCGCTGCCCGACGAACCCTATCTCCAGCATCTGCTCGCAGACTATTTCCCGGCCAAGATGCAGAAGAACTATGCAGACGATATCAAGGCGCATCGCCTGCACCGCGAAATCGTTGCGACGGCGCTCGCCAATGCCGTGGTGAACCGCGGCGGCCCTGGCTTCGTGCAGAAACTCGCCGATGCGAGCGGCCTCCTGTCGGCCGATGTCGTCAAGGCAGCGGTGATCGTGGAGGATGGTTTCGGCCTCAAACGTCTTTGGAGCGAGGTTGACGCGCTCGACGGAAAGATCGGCGGAGAAGTCCAGAACGGACTTTATGCCACGATCACCCGCATCTACTCCGATGCAAGCAGGCTTTATTTGCAAACCGGGAGCGTGGGCGCTGGAACGAGCGACATGGCAACCGAAATCGAGCGCCTGAAAACTGCCATCAAGACGCTATCGCCGGCAGCGGCGAAATATCGCCGCGAGCTTGGCGTCACCGAAATCGACGGTGTTCCCTCTGGCCTTCTGGAAGAGCTGGATACGCTTTCCCTGCTGGTCTATGTGCCAGAGATCATGCGTATCGCCGAAAATGCGGGCACGACGCTTGCCCGCGCCGCCGAAAGCTACGCCACGGTCTCCTCGACCTTCCGTGTCGCGCGGCTGCTGGATGCCAGCCAGCGCATCACGCCGGCCGATCACTACGAGAGCCTGGCTCTTCTGCGCAGCCAGGACCAGATCGCCTTGTCGAGACGCCGGATCGTCATCTCGGCCCTAACCGAGTATGCGAAGGAAAAGGACCCGGTTCAGGCCTGGTATGCCGCCGACCGCGTGCGCGTCAATCGCATCGTCTCGGAACTCGGTGCACTGAGCGAAAGCGGCGATACCAACCTCGCCCGCCTGACAGTGGCGGCGGGGCTGCTTGGCGATATCGTTCAGACGCGCTGATCGACCATTCGACAAACGCCATCCGGGTGACTGGCCCGGATGGCCATAAATGAAGCGGTTGCGCCGGCATCACGCATTTTATCCCCCCATATCCGATAGGACGATGAATGACTGTCCCCTCCCCAAATGCGGAAACAGTGGTTGCCAAACGCGGCATCTGGGGCTGGGTCATGTTCGATTGGGCGGCACAGCCCTTTTTCACGGTCGTTACGACCTTCGTTTTCGGACCCTACTTTGTCGCCCGCCTCACCGATGATCCTATTTCGGCGCAGGCGACATGGAGCAACATGGCGACGGTCTCCTCGATCATCATCGCCCTATTCTCCCCCATTCTCGGCTCCATCGCTGACCAATCCGGCGCAAGAAAGCCGTGGATCGCCTTTTTTGCCGCCATCAAGATCGTCAGCCTTTTATTCCTCTGGTTTGCAGCACCGGGTTCGCCGATCATCCTGCCCATCGTCTGCATGATATTCGCATCCATCGCGGCGGAGTTTTCGATCGTCTTCAACGATTCCATGATGCCGCGACTGACCAATCCGCAGAATGTCGGACGCATTTCCAATCTCGCCTGGGGGCTCGGTTATCTCGGCGGCATGGTGGTGCTGATTGCCGTGGTGACGCTTCTGGCCGCAAATCCACAGACAGGACTGACTATCGCCGGTATCAAGCCGCTTTTCGGTCTCGATCCCGCAACCGGCGAGGACGCCAGAATAACCGGCCCGATAGCCGCAATCTGGTATTTGCTCTTCATTCTGCCGATGTTTCTGCTGACCCCGGATGCGGACAGGGGCCTACCCTTCGGAGCGGCGATCCGCTCTGGCCTTGCGGAGCTCAAGACAACCCTGCGCGAACTTCGAGACAGACCCGTCCTGTTGCGGTTCCTGATTGCACGTATGCTTTATCAGGACGGCGTCAACGGCGTGCTCATTCTGGGTGGGGTATTTGCGGCGGGAATGTTCGGCTGGGCGACGATGGAAATCGGCCTCTTCGGCATCCTGCTCAACGTCGTCGCCATCGTGGGTTGCTTTGCGGCCGGGCGCGTCGATCAGAAACTTGGCTCGCGGATCACCATACTCATCAGCCTGGTTCTTCTGCTCATCGCGACGGTCGGCATCGTCTCGACAGGAAAGGGCTCGACACTGTTTGGCTGGATCCAATTGCCCACAGCGGACAATGGCGGCATCTTCGCAACCGGCGCGGAAAAGGCCTATCTGCTCTATGGCATATTGATTGGCCTCGCCTTCGGTCCCGTTCAGGCCTCGTCGCGTTCCTATCTGGCGCGCAACATCACCATTGCCGAGGCGGGACGCTATTTCGGCATCTATGCGCTATCGGGCCGCGCCACCAGCTTCATGGCGACGCTGTCCTTTTCAATAGCAACCTACCTCAGTGGCTCCGCACATATTGGCATGGCCACCCTCATCGTGTTTCTGGGGTTGGGCTTTGTTCTGTTGCTGCGCGTCCCGGAACGGGCGGCAAGCTAAAGAACCGGAGAGAGCATTTGAGGGGTCTCACCCGAAATGCTCCAGCCTCCTTCAGAGCTGATCGAGTTTTTGCTGCAATGCGCGCAGCTGCGACTTCAGCTCATCGATTTCGGATGCATTCGGCTTGCGCGTTTCCTTGGGCGCCTGCGGCATTGCAAAAGGCGTGAACCCCTGCATTGCCTGCCGGAACAGTTCCGTATTGCGGCGGATCTGCTCTTCCATCATTTGCAATGGAGCCTGGAAATTCCGCGCAAGCGACCCGTCACCGAACGCCTTGGCCATATGCTCCTGCATCTGGCTCTGCTGATCGGAGAAGGTTTTCATCGAATGTTCGAGAAATGTCGGAACGACCATCTGCATCTGGTCACCGTAATAGGAGATCAACTGCCGCAGAAACGCCGTTGGCAAAAGCGTATTGCCGGTTTTGGCTTCCTGTTCAACAATGATCTGCGTCAGAACCGCATGGGTGATGTCTTCGGATGATTTAGCGTCCTGAACCTTGAAGTCCTCGCCCCGTTTAACCATCTGCGCCAGATCATCCAGCGTCACATAGGTGCTGGTTCCGGTGTTGTAGAGCCGCCGGTTGGCATATTTTTTAATGATTGTTTCGCCGTCGTGTTTTGCCATGCCCGCCTCCTCGCGATGATGGTATTTTCTTGTTTTTTGGTGTTATTGCTCTTCCCGCGCGAAGTGTATGCGCAAAACAAGCCCCGTGACAAATGTTTTGTGCATCGCAACAGTTTGTTTTTTGCGCAGCAATTTTCCGCAAGATTCCGGCTTGATTTAGCAACATCTTTTAAAGCAACTTTCGGCATTTGACTTGTATTCAAAGCTTTGCCAGTCTCCGCCCGCAAGTGAGGAGAAACAGATGACGCCTTCAATCGTGATTGCCAGCGCTGCGCGCACTGCCGTCGGTTCTTTCAATGGTGGCTTTGCCAATACGCCCGCCCACGAGCTTGGGGCAACCGTCATCAACGCCGTCCTGGAGCGCGCCGGTGTCGCAGCCCGTGAAATCGATGAGGTCATCCTCGGTCAGGTGTTGACGGCAGGCGAAGGGCAGAACCCGGCGCGGCAGGCGGCAATGAAAGCCGGCATTCCGCAGGAAGCAACCGCCTTCGGCATCAATCAGCTATGCGGTTCCGGCCTGCGCGCTGTCGCACTCGGCATGCAGCAGATCGTTACCGGCGACGCGGCCATCATCATTGCCGGCGGGCAGGAATCCATGTCCATGGCGCCCCATTGTGCCCATTTGCGTGGCGGCGTGAAGATGGGCGATTTCAAGATGATTGACACCATGCTGAAAGACGGCCTGACGGATGCCTTTTACGGCTACCACATGGGCATAACCGCCGAGAACATCGCCCGGCAATGGCAGCTTTCCCGTGATGAACAGGACCAGTTCGCTGTCGCATCGCAAAACAAGGCCGAAGCCGCACAGAGCGCCGGCCGTTTTGCAGATGAGATCGTGGCTTTCTCGGTCACGGGCCGCAAGGCAGATATCATCATCGATGCTGACGAACACATCCGTACCGGTGTTTCGCTGGAAACCATGGCAAAGCTGCGCCCCGCCTTCGACAAGGAGGGCACGGTAACGGCCGGCAACGCCTCCGGCCTCAATGATGGCGCTGCTGCCACACTTTTGATGTCGGAGCAGGAAGCGGCAAAGCGCGGTATCAAACCGCTGGCGCGCATCGCCTCCTGGGCGACGGCGGGTGTCGATCCGCAGATCATGGGAACCGGCCCCATCCCCGCCTCACGCAAGGCGCTGGCCAAGGCAGGCTGGTCGATCGGCGATATCGGCCTCGTTGAGGCCAACGAAGCCTTTGCCGCCCAGTCCTGCGCTGTCGTGCGTGAGCTTGGTCTTGATCCTGATATCGTCAACGTCAATGGCGGTGCGATCGCCATCGGCCATCCGATTGGCGCATCCGGCGCCCGTGTCCTGAACACGCTGATTTTCGAGATGCGCCGCCGCAACGTATCGAAGGGGCTCGCGACGCTCTGCATCGGCGGCGGCATGGGTGTTGCCATGTGCATCGAGGCGCTCTGAAAACCGCCTTGCGGCCTTCCAAAAAGCAATTCCGGTTCAGCGGCCAATAGGGTAGAAGCGGTCTCCCATTGGCCGCATTTCTGTGGCCGTTGAGCACGGCTAAAATAGTTCAGGAAATGGAGGCCATATGAGCCGGGTTGCGTTGATTTCGGGCGGGACAAGCGGCATAGGCGCAGCAATAGCCCGCGCCTTGCAGGCAGCCGGCTACCAGGTGGCCGTCAACTACGCCTTCACGACCGATAGGGCAGAGGCCTTCCAGAAAGAAACCGGCATCCCCGCGTTTCAATGGGACGTGCGAGACTATGATGCCTGCGTAAAAGGCATAGCCCAGGTTGAAGAGGCCTTCGGCCCCGTCGAGGTTCTCGTCAACAATGCCGGCATCACCCGCGATGCGATGTTTCACAAGATGACACCGCAGCAATGGCGCGAGGTGATCGACACCAACCTCACCGGCGTCTTCAACATGACGCATCCAGTCTGGTTGGGTATGCGCGACCGCGGCTTCGGTCGCATCGTCAATATTTCCTCCATCAATGGCCAGAAGGGCCAGGCAGGCCAGGTCAACTATTCAGCCTCAAAGGCTGGCGATATCGGCTTCACCAAGGCGCTCGCCCAGGAAGGCGCAAGCCGCAACATTACCGTCAACGCCATCTGCCCCGGTTACATCGGCACGGAGATGGTGAGGGCTATACCGGAGAAAGTGCTGGCCGAGCGGATCGTGCCGCAAATCCCGATCGGGCGCCTGGGCGAACCGGAAGAAATCGCGCGCTGCGTCCTTTTTCTCGTGTCGGACGAGGCCGGTTTCATAACCGGCTCCACGATGACCGCAAATGGCGGGCAATATTTCGCCTGAGATCGGCACCCTTTCTAACGGGAAGGAAGCAGGTAAACTTTTCGTGATATCCGCCCTGATAATATCGCCACGCACAAAAACTTGATCGAAAAATACCGCAATATAGGAACTGCTAAACTAATGAAAATACGACAGTTTTCGTATAGTTTAGAATGAATCCAGAGTTCACTTTCGGATATCCTTGGAGGTTTTTCTTGACAGTGGGTGTCCTGTTTTGGTTTAAGAACGAAAACAACGTGTTGCGTCATACAGGCAGTCGATCATGCTGGTTTGCAGCTGCAATTACATCACCGACCACGATATCCGGGACGTCATTAACGAGCTCCTCGATGAGGACTGTTGGCAGCTTATCGTTCCGGCAAAAGTGTATCATGCCATGGAAAAACGTGGCCGCTGCTGCGGCTGTTTCCCGACTGTCGTCGACCTGATCATACAGACAACCGAAGAATATCACGCCCGTCGCCACTCGACGGAAGCAGATGTTTTTGATTTTATGTCCCGCTTGAAGCGATTCCATGAAGAGAACAGGAGAGCGGACATTGAAAGGCGACACAAGAGTCATCGAGCGGCTTAACGAAGCCCTTTTTCTAGAACTCGGTGCGGTAAACCAGTATTGGCTTCACTACCGACTTCTGAATGACTGGGGCTACACCAAGCTTGCAAAGAAGGAGCGTGCGGAATCCATCGAAGAGATGCAGCACGCCGACAAGATCATCGATCGTATCATTTTCCTGGAAGGTCATCCCAACCTCCAGACCCTGGCTCCCCTGCGCATCGGTCAGAACGTCAAGGAAGTGCTCGAAGCCGATCTGGCGGGCGAATATGACGCACGGACGTCCTATAAGAAATCGCGCGACATCTGTTCCGAGGCCGGAGACTATGTCTCGATGAAGCTGTTCGAAGCACTGCTGATCGACGAGGAAGGTCACATCGACTTCCTTGAGACCCAGCTCGAACTGCTCGGCAAGATCGGTGCGGAAAAATACGGCCAACTCAACGCCGATTCCGCCAACGAGGCAGAATAAGCTTTCGCAATCGACCAAAGAAAAGGCGGCCAGTGGCCGCCTTTTTTATTACTTGCCGGCAAGGTGCCGGAATTCCGCAACCACTTTCTCGTAGACCGCGCGCTTGAAGGGCACGATGAGCTCTGGCAGGCTTTCCATCGGCTTCCAGTCCCAGGCGTCGAATTCAGCCGTATGCCCTGTTGGAGGTGGGTCGATCTGGATTTCGCTTTCGTCGCCATCGAAACGGAAGGCAAACCAGCGTTGCGCCTGCCCGCGATACTTGCCTCTCAGGCCGATGCCGATCAGTTCGGGCGGCAGATCATAATGGATCCAGTCGCTCGCTTCCGCCAGCAAAGTCACCGTTTTCATCCCCGTCTCTTCGTAAAGTTCGCGAATGGCGGCCGTCAAAGGCCGTTCACCGTCATCGATGCCGCCCTGCGGCATCTGCCACAATTGCGGTGAACCGTCATATTCCGAATTGCCTTCCCTGATGCGCCGGCCGGCCCAGACAAGGCCTTCGGCGTTCAGAACCATAATCCCCGCACAGGGACGGTAAGGCAAATCTTCTGCTTTGATTGTCATTGGAAACCCGCACTGTCTGCGCGCCGAAAAGGCGCTAAGGAATGGCCGCGCAGAAGGTTTACTGCCCCGCCTGCTGCGAAACAAGCGCAGAAACACCAACGATCTCAATACCACGACCGCCCGCCTCCCGCGACCACTTCGAGATTGCAGCGATGCTTTCGTCAAAAGCCGAGGCAACGCCGATCGCCTGACCGTTACGTCGCGCGATCCGCTCCAATTCGTCCAGCTTGCGCAGGATAGTGGCTTCGGTGACCTCACCGTCAAGCAGAACATCGGCAAAGCCCTGCGGCGCGGAAATGGCTTTGGCAATCCCGCCGCTCAGCGATTGCGCCGAAGAGGCATCGTCCAGAAAAAGCAACCCGCGCTTGCCGATATCGCGCATGACCGGCTCCAGCGCCGCCTGCTCGGAAAGGAAACGCCCGCCGAGATAATTCATGATGCCAGTATAATTGGTAATCTTCGCCATGGAGCGATGCAACCGGTCGATATTGACCTTAGCGGGATCGCTCGCCAGCAGCGTGTCCGGGCCGGGATTGGTGCCGGGATACCCGAAGGGCTCCAGCGGTATCTGGAGAAGGATTTCATGCCCCTCACGGCGTGCTTCCTGCATCCAGCGCTGCAGGCTGTTACCGCTTGCAGCAAAACCGAGCGTCACCTCCGGCGGCAGTTCCCGGATCGCCTTTTGCGAACCCGTCTGGCTGAGGCCAAGACCACCGACCACGATCGCCACCCGGGTGCCGCGTGCGCCGGACCACGGCCGGGCATATTGCTCCATCGGCCGCAAACCATCGGCACCGACGACGGGCAATCTGCCGAATGCGGTTTCTTCCAGCAATGCATCATTGGGCCGCGTGGCCATGCGCGGATCCTGACCGTAGGTCTGGCCGCTCATCAGCACCGGTCCGTCGCTGTCACGGGGGCGAGGAGAATAGACCGATACCACATTGCCATCCGGCATCGTCGCCCGATTTATATTCGCGCCGGAGCGGCCGCTTTCCGGCTTCAGACCAGCCGTGTCGTCAGGATCCGCCACATCGGCTGCTGCTGTTTTCGGAGCATCTTCGGGGAGCTGGGGCTGGGTGTCCGGCCCGGAAGCCGTCTTCTGGAGATTACCGGGCGACAGGGCCGTATAGACGGAAAGCCCGCCGATCGTCAGAACTGCAAGCGCGGACAGAACCATAATGACGGAAAAGCGCCGGTTGATACCGGCGCTTTTTTTCTGTCGACCCAGAAGCGGTTTTCGCAGGTCAGAAGGCAATGAACGATCCGTCCAAACGGTTAGGCAATCGAGAAAATGCGCCGGCTGGCCGGCGCATCCATCTTACTGCTTGTTGACCACAGCCTTGTCCGGGTTCGGCGGGAACGACGGATCGGTCTTGGCACCGCGCAACAGGTCCAGCGCATAATTCAGCTGGATATCGTCCTTGGCTTCCGGCGGAACGTAAGCGGAAGAACCCGAACCTTCGTCCGTTTCGCTCTGGCCCTTGATATGGCCGGTCAGGCTGGATTCACCTTCGGTCGTGACACGGCCCTGCAATTCCGGCGGCAGCGGCTGTTCGACCTTGATATCAGGCGTAATGCCCGTGCCCTGGATCGATTTGCCAGACGGCGTGTAATAAAGCGCCGTGGTCAGACGCAGCGCGCCGGCCTCGCCGAGCGGGATGATCGTCTGGACCGAACCCTTGCCGAAGGAGCGGGTGCCGACCACAGTCGCGCGACGCAGATCCTGCAGCGCACCGGCGACGATTTCAGACGCCGAAGCAGAGCCACCGTTGATGAGCACGATAACCGGCTTGCCATCGGTCAGATCGCCAGCTGTCGCATTGAAGCGACGGGTCTCGTCCGGGTTACGGCCACGGGTCGAAACGACTTCGCCACGCTGGAGGAAGGCGTCGGAAACATTGATCGCCTGATCGAGCAGACCACCGGGGTTGAGACGCAGATCGAGCACGTAGCCCTTCAGCTTGTCAGCCGGCACATCCGTCTTAATCTTCTTGATCGCCTTTTCGAGATCGTCATAGGTCTTCTCGGTAAATGAGATGACGCGGAGATAACCGACATCGCCCTCGACACGGGACTTGACCGCGCGTACGGCAATCACATCACGCATGACGGTGAATTCGAGCGGTTTGTCGGCGCCCTGGCGGATGATCGTCAGCTTGATCGGCGTCTTGACCGCGCCGCGCATCTTCTCGACCGCCTGCTCCAGCTTCAGACCGCGAACCGGCGTACCGTCGATTTCCGAAATATAGTCGCCGGCAAGAATGCCTGCGCGCGAAGCAGGCGTGTCGTCCATCGGCGAGATGACTTTGACCAGTTCATTTTCCATGGTCACTTCGATGCCGAGACCGCCGAACTCACCCTTGGTCTGGGTGCGCATGTCGTTGGCGTCCTTGGCATTCATGAAGCTCGAATGCGGATCAAGCGAGCTGAGCATGCCGTTGATGGCATTTTCGACCAGCTTCTCGTCATCCGGCGGCGTCACATATTGCGCACGCACCCGTTCGAACACGTCGCCAAATATTGACAGTTCCTTATAGGTCGAAGGCCCGGCCGCCTGTGCCGGCATGCTCGCCGAATAAATCACACTCATCGCCGTGGCGCCCATAAGCCCACCGATAAGGAGAAGCGAAACCTTACGAATCATTGTGCGCCCTTCCGGTATTTTTTGCGGTCCACCAAGGTTGGGAATCAACCGGCACACCATCTTTCCTGAACTCAATGTAGAGCGTTGGCCGGTCGGTTTCCAGCGCCAATGCTGCTGCACTCGCTACTCTTTTTGCACCCATGGAGGCGATTGGCTCTCCGGAGAACACAAACATTCCCTGCCGTGTCCTCACATTGTCCATTCCCGTCATGACCACATGGTATCCGTCACCCGTATTGAGGATGATCATTCGGCCGTAACTGCGAAAATCTCCGGCAAATACAACAAAGCCGTCTGCCGGTGCCGTCACGATGGCCTCAGGTCCGGTCGCGACGACAATTCCCTTGGAAAAGTGGCCCGTACCATCCGCATCGCCGAACCGGCGCAACACATCTCCAGCCACCGGCAGGTCCAGCTTTGCCTTCAAACTCGCGAAGGGATATGCGGGCGCAATACGGTTTTTATCGGGCATTCCTGCCTCGGCTGCGGCACGCTCCTTCTCACGTTCCGCTTCGGAAAGACGGGCCACGCGCTGCTCTTCCGCACGCGCCCTTTCCATAGCTTCCCGCACCGAACTGATCTCACTTTCAAGCGAACCGACCAGACCCTCGAGGCTGGTCGCCTTGCTTGCAAGCTCCTCGGATCGCTTGCGTTCCACCTCCAGCGCCGCGGCCGTCTGCGAATTTCTGCGGTCGTTTTCAGCAAGCAGCAGGTCGAGGCGTTTTTCCTCTTCCAGACTTGCCGTCATCATACCCGTAAGATCGTCCTTTTCGCGAGCGATTGCCTGCCTGACGTCGGTCAATTCTTTGAGAGCAGAAACCAGCTTGTCGGTCTCACCGCGAATGCCGGGCACGACGGCGCCGAGAAGGATGGCGCTGCGCACCGAAGCCAGCGCATCATCAGGCGAAACGAGAAGGGCGGGGGGAGGGTTTCTGCCCATACGCTGCAGCGCCGCCAGAACCTCCGCCAGCACGCCACGCCTCTCGCGCAGGGATGCCTTGACGCCATCTTCGCGGACCGAAAGCTTGGCCAGACGATCCTCGCCATCGCTGATCTTGGTTTCCAGTGCCTTGCGGCGCGCAGCCGACGCTATCAGCTCGTCGCGGATACGGGCGCTATCCTGATTAAGGGAAGCAATGCTTTCCTCGAGATTTCGGGTCTTGTCTTCCGAAAGTCCGATGCTGTCGACCAGCTCTTCCAGATCCTGGCGGTTCTGATCACGGCGCTTTTCCAGCGTCTGAAGCGCCTCCGGCGACGAATCACCCTCACCAGCAGGCGCAGCACCCGCATCATCACGCGAAAAGGCGCGTTCAACGGGGGAAATCCCCAGGACAAGGACAGCGAAAACCGCGCCCGCGAGGGCAGCGTGGCGTTTTCGTTGAGACCTCTTGTCCATTTGAACTTTCTTTGATGCCGAAGCAGGAGCGCCGATATTAGGGATTTTGCCCCAATCTTCCAAGAGGCCAGAAACAGGCTGGCTTCAAAGCCTTCACGCCTTTCCGTCTCGCGAAGCTTCATGTTGAAATTGAGACAATTTTCCACATGAAGATCACGCTCAAACGCGATGATAGGGATGACCGGAGAGAATGGTGACGGCGCGGTAAAGCTGTTCGGCGATCAGAATACGAACGATCTGGTGCGGCCATGTGAGCTTGCCGAGATTAAGAACGGCCGCCGCTCTGTCGTAAAGTGCAGGATCTAGGCCGTCGGCGCCACCAATCGCAATCACGAGGTCGCGCTTGCCGCTATCACGCAGATCGCCAAAAAATGAGGCAAAGGCCGGGCTATCCAGCGCCTTGCCGCGCTCGTCCAGCAGCACGAGCACGGTACCATCAGCCAGATGTTTTTCCAGCATCGCCGCTTCTTCGCGCTTGCGCGTCTCCGCGTTCGATGCCCGGCTTTCCGCGACCTCGATCACGCGCAAAAACTCCAACCCGATCGCCGGGCCGGTCTTGGCAAGGCGTTCGATATAACGGGTCGCAAGATCCTTTTCCGGGCCGGATTTCAGCCGTCCCACCGCAAAAATCGAAATCCGCATCGCAAACCTGCATCCATCGTGACCCAACAGGGTCACGCTCTTAACAGCATAGCCTACGGATTCCTATGCGGCCGGCTTGCTTTCCGACCACGCACATCGATCCGAAATCAAAAATGATATTCGGGAGGCCCGATGTGCGACGTCAAAGGCTCACCGCATCAATGCAGCGTGTCTTCCGGCATTTCCGGCGTCGCCCACATTTTTTCAATGTTGTAGAAGACACGGATTTCCGGACGGAACACATGAACGATGATATCGCCGGTATCGATCAGCACCCAATCTCCGGTCTCCAGACCTTCGACGCGGGCGCTTCCAAACCCTTCATCCTTCATATCCTTGAGAAGATGCTCGCAGATCGCCGAGACATGCCTGTTCGATCGCCCGGAGACCACCACCATGTAGTCCGCAAGCGCCGATTTTCCGGCAATGTCGAGAGATACGATATCTTCAGCCTTGGAGTCCTCGAGGCTCGCGAGGACGGTTTCGAGGGCGTGGTCGGCGGCATCGGCGCCACTGTCCTGACCCTTCGGGATAGCAACAAATGCTCTTCCCTTGGCGTGTACTGTTGTCAGAGGTTTTCCCTTTCCAAGAATGACAAAACAGGCACTGGCGACGCGAATCTGTGCGTCACCAGATTAAGGTGGCACCAAAGCATTAACTTTTCAAGATATGGAGCCTTCAACGGCTGTCGCATACATCATTTGTGATTATTGCGGAGCGCCGTCGAACTGAGCGTGGAACGCGGACCATGGATAAAGACCCAGGCAGGCGCCTTTTTTTTCCACAAAACACCCGCATCATCCTCATCGATCCGCGCCTGGCTATAGGCCTGCGCCATGGTGGAGGAGAGGTAGGAGAGGGTGGAACCCGGCCGGTCGATCACCGCAATCGGAAAGGTCTCGGCGATCCTTCGCCATTGTTGCCAGCGATGGAAGCTTTTCAGATTGTCGGCTCCCATGATCCAGATGAAGCGGACATGCGGATTTTTTGCTTTCACCTTGGCAAGCGTATTGGCCGTGTAGCTGATCCCCAGCGATTTTTCAAAAGCCGTCACCTTGATGCGGGGATCGCTGACCAGCCTTTCGCAGGCAGCGATACGATCCTCCAGAGACGCCAGTTCCGAGCGGCTTTTCAGCGGATTGCCTGGCGTCACCATCCACCAGAGCTGGTCTAGACCCAGCCTGCGAAGCGCTATTTCGGCAACAAGGGCATGGCCGGCATGCGGCGGATTGAAGGAGCCGCCAAACAGCCCGACGACCATGCCGCGCTCCGCATGCGGCATGGTGAGATAACGTCTGTCGAGGCGTGTTTCGACCAGCAACTATCAGGTCCGCGTCTGACCGGTGCCATGCACGCGGTATTTGAACGACGTGAGCTGCTCGACACCAACAGGGCCGCGTGCATGCATCTTGCCCGTGGCGATGCCGATTTCCGCACCCATTCCGAATTCACCGCCATCGGCAAATTGCGTGGAAGCGTTATGCAGCAGAATGGCCGAATCGAGTTCGTTGAAGAAACGCTCGACCACCGCTGGGTCCTCGGCGATCACCGCCTCCGTGTGGTTGGACGAATAGGTGCTGATATGGTCGATCGCGCCTGAAATACCGTCCACGACAGCAACCGAAATGATCGCATCGAGATATTCGGTGCGCCAGTCATCTTCCGTTGCGGCTTTCAAGCCCTCGACAACATTACGCACGGCCTGCGAACCGCGTACTTCACAACCGGCCTCGATCAGGCCCTTGACGAGCGGTTCAAGATGCGTGGCAACAACAGCGGCATCCACCAGCAGCGTTTCCGCCGCGCCGCAAATGCCGGTGCGGCGCATCTTGGCATTCACGACGATGCGTTTCGCCATGTCGAGATCGGCCGATCCGTCGACATAGATATGGCAAATACCTTCCAGATGCGCAAAGACCGGAACCCGCGCCTCAGACTGCACCCGCGCAACCAGGCTTTTGCCGCCGCGCGGCACAATCACATCAACCGTGCCATTCAATCCACCAAGAAGCGCGCCCACGGCAGCGCGGTCGGTGACCGGCACCAGCTGAATGGCATGCTCGGGAAGACCGGCGATCTTCAGGCCCTCGACGAGGCAGGCATGGATAGCACGCGATGAATGTTGCGAATCCGAGCCGCCGCGCAGGATGACCGAATTGCCCGCCTTGAGGCAGAGCGCGCCGGCATCTGCAGTCACATTCGGGCGGCTCTCGTAAATCACGCCGATGACGCCAAGCGGCGTGCGCACGCGCTCGATCTTCAGACCGTTCGGGCGATCCCAGACGGCAATAACTTCGCCAACCGGATCAGGCAGCGCGGCAACCGAGCGGATGCCTTCGGCGATACCGGCGATCCGCGCATCGTCAAGCGTAAGCCTGTCGATGAAGGAAGCGGCAAGGCCGCTATTATCCGCCGCCGCCAGATCTTTCCTGTTGGCGGCAAGGATCGTTTCCCTCGACGCCTCGATGGCGGACGCCATGGCGAGAAGCGCACGTTTTTTCTGATCCGTACCTGCGATGGACAACGGTCGCGAAGCAGCTTTTGCCTGTGCACCGATGGTCATCATCAGTGCATCAATATCATGGCTCTGCTTCACGGCCTGTTCAGGCATGGACCTCATCCTTTTCAGTATTTTTAACTTTCACGGCGGCACCCGCCATCACCAGATCGTCACGATGGATCATCGCCGCACGCCCGACATAGCCAAGTATCGCCTCGATCTCGTTGGACTTGTGACCGATGATAAGACGCGCCTCTTCCGCATCGTAGCCTGCAAGGCCGCGCGCGACCTCTCGGCCTTCAACGCCGATAATGGCAATCGCATCGCCGCGTCCAAAATTGCCCTTCACCACCCGCACGCCCGCGGGAAGCAGGCTTTTACCGGCATAGAGCGCTTTTTCCGCACCCGCATCCACATGAATCTCACCTGCCGGCTGCAACTGACCGGCAATCCAGGTCTTTCGCGCCGTCACCGGTGTGCCTGATGGCGCAAACCACGAGGAGCGGGCGCCGTTTTCGATGGCCTTCAACGGATTGAGCGTCTTGCCGGAAGCGATGATCATGCCGCAGCCGGCAGCGGTCGCGATCTTGCCGGCATCGATCTTGGTGCGCATGCCGCCGCGTGAAAGCTCGGAAGCCGCACCGCCTGCCATGGCCTCAATCTCGGGCGTAATATCTGCAATCGTCTCAAGGAACTTCGCATCCGGATCAAGATGCGGCGGAGCCGTGTAAAGCCCGTCGATATCAGACAGCAATACCAGAAGATCGGCACCGGTCATGGTGGCCACGCGGGCGGCCAGACGGTCATTGTCGCCGTAGCGGATTTCGGTGGTTGCCACCGTGTCGTTTTCATTGATGATCGGAATGGCACCGATCTTCAGCAGCTGGTTGATGGTGGCGCGCGCATTGAGGTAACGGCGGCGCTCCTCGGTGTCGGACAGCGTCAGCAGAATCTGGCCAGCGACGATCTCATGCCGCGACAGGCTTTCCGACCATGCCCGCGCCAGAGCGATCTGGCCGACGGCCGCCGCTGCCTGGCTTTCCTCCAGCTTCAATGCGCCGGAGGGCAGACCGAGCACCGTGCGGCCGAGCGCGATGGCGCCAGAAGACACCACCTGAACATCTGCGCCGTTTTTCTTCAGCGCAGCGATGTCCTCGCAAATGGCGTCGAGCCAATCTTTCTTGAGCCCGCTTTTCCGGTCCACCAGAAGTGCCGAACCGATCTTGATGACGATCCGGTGGTGGCTACCCAGCGGTTTGCGGGTGAGGCTCATAGGCGATCGTCCTCTTCCTCGGCCTCGCTATCCACAGGCATTGAGCGGTCGGGAAGGGCGGTCTCGCCGCCATTGCTTGCCGAGACGATGATATCGCGAAGGGCGCGCAGCGCCTCCGTCATACCAATGTGGGCAGCGGCAGACAGAAGGAGCGGAGGACGGCCGCAGGCCTTTTCCAGTTCCTTTGCCTTCTTTTTCAGTTCTTTTTCGTCCAGCACGTCGATCTGCGAAAGCGCCACGATTTCTGGCTTGTCGGTCAGCCCGCCACCATAGGCATCCAGTTCGGCCTTAACAGTCTTATAGGCCTGCCCGACCTTTTCTTCCTGCGCGGAGACGAGATGCAGAAGCACACGGGTGCGCTCCACGTGGCCGAGGAAACGGTCGCCGATGCCCACACCCTCATGCGCGCCTTCGATCAGGCCGGGAATGTCGGCCAGCACGAATTCACGGCCGTCGATGGTCGCGACGCCGAGATTCGGATGCAGGGTCGTGAATGGATAATTGGCGATCTTCGGCCGCGCGCGCGTCACGGTCGCGAGGAATGTCGACTTACCTGCATTCGGCAGACCAACGAGACCGGCGTCAGCGATCAGCTTCAGGCGAAGCCAGAGCGTCTTTTCTTCGCCCGCAAGGCCCGGATTGGCATGGGTCGGCGCCTGATTGGTCGAAGACTTGAAATAGGCGTTGCCGAAACCGCCGTTACCGCCAGCGGCAAGACGAAAACGCTGGCCTTCCTTTGTCAGGTCGACGATCAGCGTCTCGTTGTCTTCCTCGAAAATCTGCGTGCCGACAGGCACTTTCAGAACCACGTCGGAACCCTTGGCGCCGGTGCGGGTCTTACCCATGCCGTGCTGTCCGATCGAGGCCTTGAAATGCTGCTGAAAGCGGAAGTCGATCAGCGTGTTCAGACCGTTGACCACCTCGATCCAGACGTCGCCGCCGCGTCCGCCATCGCCGCCATCAGGGCCGCCGAACTCGATGAATTTTTCGCGTCGGAAGGAAACGGCGCCCGCGCCGCCATCACCGGACTTGATATAGATTTTTGCTTCATCGAGAAATTTCATCGGACTGCCGTTCTGTCGGTTTGCGGGCACATCAGCTCAAGGCGTTGTGCCAAACAAAAATATCGTCGTTTCGAATACAAGCGCTTCTCCACAAGGTCAAAGACTATCGTGCGGGAAGCGCCTGCGTGAGACAAGGCCGGTTTGCGGCAACCGGCCTTGTTTTGATTGTCAGCGGTGCTGCTGAACGAAATCCTCAGCCGTGATCGCCGTATCGATATGCGCCACCATCGCAGCACGCGCCGTGGCGTAAATCTGGTGGCAGCCGGTCACCCGGAAGCCCAGTTTTTCCTGCACGCGCAGCGAAGCCGGATTATCCGCAAACACACCGGAATGGAGAACCACACCGGGCATGCGGCGGAAGAACCGCTCGACCACGGCGGCCACCGCCTCGGTCATATAACCCTTGCCCCAGTAGAACCGGTTCAGCCAGTAGCCGAGATGCCACTCGCCGTGCCGCAATTCGACCGAGACGACGCCGATGAGTGTATCGTCACCGCTTGTGATGGCGAAATCCCAATCGGGCAGGGTGCCTGAAGTACGCAGGACCAGCCATTCCAGCGCATCCTGTCGATGATACGGCGCGGGAACACGGGCCAGCATCCTGGTCACGGCAAAATCGCCAAGCGATTCCGCAATGCTGCCGGCATCGGAAAGCCGCTGCGGACGCAGCACCAGACGCGACGTCTCGATGACCGGGCAGGGGCCGGGCGGCGCGACCGTCGCAGTTGCACGGTGACGGGTAAGCTCGATCGTGCTCATCCCATGTCCCCCCAGCTCTTCAGCGAAACCCAGGTCTTGCGGTCCAGCCTGTACCATTCTACCGGTACCATACCACCCAATGCCAGCGAACCGACCATGCCGGAGCCCTGGAACTGGAAACCGCACTTCTGGATGACCCGGCGCGAGGGGATGTTGGTGACCCGGCAGCGGGCATCGATCTGGTCGATTTCACGCGTGCGGAAGGCCATGTCGATCAGCGCATGCGTGGCTTCGGTCATGTAGCCCCGGTTCCAGTAGGGTTCCCCCAGCCAGTAACCGATTTCCAGCGTCTTTTCGTCTTCCTGCGGTTCAAGCGCGCAGCAACCCAGAAACTCGCCATTGTCCATGCGGGTAATCGCATAGACGCACTTGCCGATCTCGCCAGCATTGGTGCGTCGCACGAAGTCCGCGGCGTCTTTGGCCGTGTACGGGTGCGGCATACGCGACACCATGGTCGCGATATTGGCATTGTTGGCAAGATGGGCAAGGGCGTCGATGTCTTCTTCGTGAGGCTTGCGTAAAACCAGCCTCTGCGACAGTAAAACGGGGCAATCGCTCCTCGACCGATCGGGCCTCGGCCGCTCTTCGGGTGACCGTGATTGGTCAACCCTCAACAATTCAGCTTGCATGGTTCAGTCCCTCCTGGGGGTTAAAGAAAAAGGGGAGTTGGGTGGTACCCCATCTCCCCTGTTTTCTTGACTGAACCTGATACGTCTCAGCCGGGTCGATGGGACACCGGCTGCATATGACGCTTACCGGCTTATTCTGCGGCTTCCGCTTTCGGGGCCACGGATACGAATACGCGGCCGTTGGCCTTCGTACGGAAGTTCACGTTACCTGCGGTCAGTGCGAAAATCGTGTGGTCCTTGCCGATGCCAACGTTGGCGCCCGGATGCCACTGGGTTCCGCGCTGACGCAGAATAATGTTGCCTGGAATGACAGCTTCGCCGCCGAACTTCTTTACGCCAAGGCGCTTGGATTCGGAATCGCGACCGTTACGCGATGAACCGCCAGCTTTTTTGTGTGCCATTGGAGTTCTCCTTTAAACCTTGTTTCCCGTGTCGCGCCTATCAGGCAGCAACGATGTCCGTGATGCGGACGACAGTGTGATGCTGACGATGGCCGCGCGAACGCTTGGAGTTCTGACGACGACGCTTCTTGAAGGCGATGACCTTCTTGCCGCGATTGTGCTCGACAACTTCAGCCTTGACGATGGCACCCTTGACAAAGGGAGCACCGAACTGAGCGTCGGCGCCTTCGCCGATCACGAGAACTTCGGTGAATTCTACGGTTGCGCCTGCCTCTGCTTCCAGCTTTTCGATGGTCAGCACGGCATCGGCCGCTACGCGGTACTGCTTACCGCCGGTCTTGATGACTGCGAACATTTGTTATCCTTTCATGTTCGTTCCGGCTCTGCCCGCCAAAGCAAGCTGGCCGTCTTTTTATCAGTCGGAGTAGCGGAAATCCGTCAGGACTGAATGCCCTTTTGAAAGTCTGCCGGTGAAGCCGCCTTTGAGGGGCGGAATAAACAGAAGGCGCAATACGCCATCAATTTGGGTGCGAATTACGCGAGACATCAGTTTATGTCAAGATGACGGATGTTTGAAAAGTAACTCTAACGCCAAGAATTTCATGCTTTTTTGGCAAGCGAAGCAGTCAGGTCTCGAAATTTGCGCAGCAAGTGTTTATATGGGCCTTCAACAAGGAGCAGAAATGGCCCGCATAGACCAGACCGACGATTGGCGGGACCGCCATGCGCCGACACTTTCCGCCTTCGAGTCGCTTGCGATCGAGGCATATGGCCACCTGCCAGAAGAATTCCGTGCATTGACCAAGGATCTCGTCATCGAGATCTCTGATTTCCCAACAGACGAAGTGTTCGAGGACATGGCGCTCGAAACACCGTTCGACTTGCTGGGATTGTTCGAGGGGCGCGGTATCTCCGAACGTTTCACCATGGAAACCGGCGAGATGGTGAACCGCATCACGCTTTATCGCCGCCCCATTCTCGACTACTGGGCCGAGAATGAGGAAACGCTAGGCGACATCATCACCCATGTCCTCATCCACGAGATCGGCCATCACTTCGGCCTGTCGGATGACGACATGGAGCGGATCGAAGAAAGCGCCGACGAGGCCGCGGCGGAGCGCTGAGCCCGCCGGCAGCCACTCCTCTTATTGCTCGCCGAGCTTCATATCCGGGTGGTATTCCTTGCCCTCGACCACCTTGGTCACGGCCTGGCCGCAATGCATGACGCCGCTTGCGGCGTTGAAGGCGTAGCTGGGTGAACCGGCAAGTTCCCACCCCTTGTTCAGAGCTTCGGTGACCCGGTGACAGAACTTCGCGTCATCGGGACCTGTAATGAAACGATAGACCTTCACGTCTTTTGCGCCTTTCGTTGTGCGATGATATCGGCCATGGCGACCAGCCTTTCGGCTTGGCTAACATGCAGCCGTTCGATCATCCGCCCGTTCATGTTGATGACGTTCAATTCCACAGATTCGGGTTTTGCGAAAGCGTCAATAATCACCCTGGCTTCAGCGACAGCGGCCTCATCGGGGCCGAAGTGACGATTGGCGGGCTCGATCTGGGCCGGGTGGATCAGCATCTTGCCATCGAAGCCCATGGCGTGGCCCTGCTCGCACTCGGTGCCAAAAGCCGCGATATCGCGAAAATCATTCGACACGCTATCGATGACATCAAGCCCATAGGCGCGGGCGGCAAGCACCACCTGCATCATCCATGGCACGAGGTAGGTTCGCCCGGGCACGGAAGGAACCCGTGTCTCCTTGCGCAGATCGTTGAGTCCGAGGACGAAAGCGGCAAGCCGTCCATCCGGCGTATGGGCAGCGTCAGCAATGGACGCTGCGTTCAACACACCGAGCGGCGTCTCGATCATCGCCCAGATTTTCAAGCCCTGGGGCGCATCGGCCTCCGCCAGAAGATCGGCCACATCGTTAATATCGGCGGGCTGCTCTACCTTCGGTAATAATACCGCATCCGGCCGGCAGGAAAGCACGAGCTTTAAATCCTCCATACCATCCGGCGTTGACAGCGGATTGATACGGATAATGATCTCGCGTCCCGCAAAGTGCGCATCCGAAAACAGCCTGCCCAGATTCTCTCGCGCTTCGCCCTTCACATCGGGTGCAACGGAATCCTCCAGATCGAGAATAACCCCATCGCAATCGAGATCGCGGATTTTTTCGAGCGCCCTGACATTGATTGCCGGAACCGACAGCAGCGAACGGCGCGGTCTCACAGGAATATTTTCGAAAAAATTAGTCATGCCGCACTTGTGTCAAGCTTTTGTGACATCTGCAACACCACAATCCACTGAATCCTCTTGCAAGCCGGAAGAAGAAGGCCCACATTCGTCTGGAAAGAAAGGTTGAATCATGCAAGGCATCCGTTCATTTTTCATTGCCGCATCCGGCATCGCACTTCTGGCTTTGGTGGCTCTTTTTACCGCCTCGCTTACGGTCGCTTTTATCGGCGTGCTCGCCGTTCTCAGCGCTGCCCGTCTGCTTTCGGCGCGTATGAAGCCGGCACCCATTCCGGTCAAGCCCCGCAACCAGCGCGACATGCGCGTCTGGAACGACGGCAAAGGCACGATCATCGATCTCTGAGATCGTTAATCCTGCCAAAATGCGAGAACGCTGCACGCGGCGTACCGAAGAATGCGGGTTTGCGCTTCTAAAGCGATCCGTTTTGCAGTATTTCCCGACAGAAAATATCCGGCGGGCGTCAGTCCTCGCCGGATTTTGTGACCAGGGAAACACGGGAAGCGACAGATGGAAAAATTCACCAAGCTGACGGGCGTTGCTGCGCCCATGCCGGTCGTCAATATCGACACCGATATGATCATTCCCAAAGACTATCTTAAGACCATCAAGCGCACGGGTCTTGGCACCGGCCTTTTTGCCGAGTCGCGTTATCTCGAAGATGGCTCGCCCAATCCAGATTTTGTGCTGAACAAGCCCGCTTACCAGAACGCCCAGATCCTCGTCGCGGGCGATAATTTTGGCTGCGGCTCTTCGCGCGAACATGCACCATGGGCGCTTCTCGATTTCGGCATCCGCTGCGTGATCTCCACCAGCTTCGCCGATATCTTTTATAACAACTGTTTCAAGAACGGCATTCTGCCTGTCGTCGTCAGCCCCGAGAATCTCGAAAAGCTGTTGGACGACGCCTCGCGCGGCTCGAACGCCGTTCTGTCCATCGATCTGGAACGTCAGGAAATCAGCGGCCCTGATGGCGGCACGATCACCTTCGAGATCGATGAATTCAAGCGCCATTGCATGCTGAACGGCCTCGACGACATCGGCCTGACACTGGAGCATTCCGGCGCCATCGACACGTTCGAAAAGGCAACTGCCTCGGTCCGCCCCTGGGCCTGACCGCACTTCTATCCTCTTTTAAAAGCCGATCCCGTACAAAACCGTACCGGATCGGCTTTTGCTTTGCTTGAAATGCCGTTGAGGCGGGGATAAGAAGCCCCCGATCCCGTTCGGCTGGCGATGTGACTTGTGAGGCGGCAGGACGGAAACGAGTTTGACGCCGCGCTCGCCGCAATCGAAAACCCTTCATGATGGTTTCCGGCGCGCCGCCCAAGGAGGGTTCTCATGACAGTCCGCACGCTTTTCCTTCTGCCCGGTGACGGTATCGGCCCCGAGGCCATGGCCGAAGTCCGCAAACTGATCGACTATATGAACAGCGCGAAAAATGCCGGCTTCACCACGCAGGAAGGTCTGGTCGGCGGCTCCGCTTATGATGCCCATGGCGTCGCGATTTCCGACGCAGATATGGAAAAGGCCCTTGCCGCCGATGCGATCCTGTTTGGCGCCGTGGGCGGCCCGAAGTGGGATGGCGTTCCCTACGAACACCGCCCGGAAGCCGGCCTGCTTCGCCTGCGCAAGGATCTCGAACTTTTCGCCAACCTGCGCCCCGCCATCTGCTACCCGGCACTTGCCGAAGCCTCCTCACTGAAGCCGGAGCTGGTAGAGGGTCTCGATATCCTCATCGTCCGCGAATTGACGGGCGGTGTCTATTTCGGCGAGCCCAAGCAGATCATCGACCTCGGCAACGGCCAGAAGCGCGGTATCGACACGCAGATCTACGACACCTTCGAGATCGAGCGCATCGCCAGCGTCGCTTTCGAACTGGCACGCACACGCGACAACCGCGTCTGCTCCATGGAGAAGCGCAACGTCATGAAGTCTGGCGTTTTGTGGAACCAGGTCGTCACCGAAACCCACGCTGCGAAATACAAGGACGTTCAGCTGGAGCATATGCTGGCCGATGCCGGCGGCATGCAGCTGGTGCGCAAGCCCAAACAGTTCGACGTGATCGTGACCGACAACCTCTTCGGCGACATGCTTTCCGACGTCGCTGCCATGCTGACGGGCTCGCTCGGCATGCTGCCGTCGGCATCGCTTGGTGCACCAGATGCCAAGACCGGCAAGCGCAAGGCCATGTACGAGCCGGTGCACGGTTCGGCACCTGACATTGCCGGCAAGGGCATCGCCAACCCCATTGCCATGATCGCGTCATTCGCCATGTGCCTGCGCTATTCGTTCAATATGGTTGATGAGGCAACGAAGCTCGAAACTGCAATTGCGAACGTGCTCGACAAGGGCATCCGCACCGCCGACATCATGTCCGACGGTTCCCGTCAGGTCAGCACCTCCGAAATGGGTGACGCGGTTCTCGCAGAATTCAAGGCGCTTTCGGCGTGACGCTGACGGCAACCGGTTGGGCAGGCGGCACGGTCGCTTGCCCATCTTCCTTTGGCAAAAGATGTTCATATCTTTTGTCAGTCAGCGTCTTCAAAAAGGCGACGATGGCGTCCACACGCTTGTCGTCCAGCGCCGGTGCGGAAGTCAGCTCTGTCATAGCGATATTATCAGGCACTTCCGGCGCATCCCAGGTTTTACCCGTTTCAGGGTTGATCTGCCGGCTGGGTTTCTTGCTTTTGTATTTCACGTAAAACAGCACCACCGTGCGCAGATCCTTAAACACGCCATTGTGCATGTAGGGACCAGTGACGGCGACGTTGCGAAGAGTAGGCACCTTGAACTTGCCGCGCTGAGCCGGATCGCCGGCCACGGCGGGATTTTGCGCCAATCCGAGATCGACCGCATCCGGCTTGGAGCCGTTGGCTGCCCTGACCGACGTGTTGGCCGGAACACCGATGTTGAAATATTTGTGGTTGGTGAAGAGGCCGTCTTCCAAACCCTTGGCGCCACGGATTTCATGGCAGGTATTGCAATTGGTGAACTGTGTCGAGGAGATCAGAACCCGGCCCAGCTCCTCCTGATCGGTCAGCTTTTCTTCGCCGCGCAGGAAACGGTCATACCTGGAATCGAAGGTGGAGAATTCATCGGAACGCTCGAAGCTCGCCAGCGCCTTGGTCATCGCAGCAAAGGCGCCTTCGTCACTCTGGAAAACATCGCTGCCGAACTGTGTGCCGAACGCCGCAACATAATCAGGGTTTTCCTTCAGCCGTTTGACGACAGAGGCTTTATCCGGCATGCCCATTTCGATCGGGTTGAGCGGTGGTCCACCCGCCTGGTCTTCCAGCAGGGAGGCACGACCATCCCAGAATTGCCCGCCGACATACTCTCCCGCAGCGTTCCTGCCGAATGGCGGCGTGAACCGGGCATAGGCTGCAGTCGGCGCATTGCGGTCGCCCAGCGAAATCCCGTCATCGCCGAGAGAGACGTCCCGCCCGACCTTGTCGCTTTCGCGCGCATCGGAAAAACCCGCCGCCTGCATATGGCAGGTGGAACACGCCATCGTCCGGTTCATGGAGAGATTGGCATCATCGAACAGCGCCGCGCCGAGTTTTTCAAGCGTTGCATAATCTTCGCCGCCATGAGCCCGCATTTGACCAGCACCGATCTCGAGCGGAACCGGTATCATGGCCACGGCAAGGGCGGCAGAAATGAATAGGCGCAGTCTTTTCATTGAAATAGCGTTTCGGAAACTCGGGACGACAGTGGCTATATAGCACTTACCTATCGCACCAGACTACAAACTTTCTCAGCCCGCTCCACTTTGACGCAACCCCGCATCCGGACGCCAAATTGCTTACCCGGCTTTGGCTATCGCGTGGAAGAAAGTGCCTGAAACAAGACCCCGCCTGCCACCGGAGGGGCCGAGCGGACGACCCTGTCCGTCAGCGATCTGAGCGAAAGGCTCATCGTGACCCGGATCGATAACACGCGCATAGTGAAACTCGTGGCCGCGCAGAACTTCGCCCGCTTTGCCCAGCGGCCCATCTGCCACGATTGCAGCCTGCCGGTAACCGAGGTTCATCTTGCGCGTGGCGAAACTGGTGGCATGTGACAGAAGCCCGGTCATGGCATGGGTGACACCATCGGCATCTTCCAGCGCCGCTCCCAAAACCATATAGCCGCCGCACTCGCCATGCACCGGCTTCGTCTCGGCAAAACGGACAATCCCCGCTTTAAACCCGGCAGCATCGGTAAGCCTTTCAGCGTAAAGTTCGGGATAACCACCTGGCAGCCAGCAAATGTCGCAGGTCTCATCGGGCGCCTCGTCGGCCAGCGGTGAGAAGGGCACGATCTCCGCCCCCGCTGCATGCCAGTGGTTCTTGAGGTGCGGATAAAGAAAGGTGAAAGCCGCGTCGTCTGCAAGCGCGATGCGCTGGCCGGGCGGCGCAATCGCTGCCTCCACCGAGCCGGAGG
This sequence comes from Agrobacterium tumefaciens, assembly GCF_013318015.2. Taxonomy (NCBI): domain Bacteria; kingdom Pseudomonadati; phylum Pseudomonadota; class Alphaproteobacteria; order Hyphomicrobiales; family Rhizobiaceae; genus Agrobacterium; species Agrobacterium tumefaciens. Next base: position 2,445,243 of record NZ_CP115841.1, read on the forward strand.
GCACATCTACAGGCGCAGCGAGCGAAAGCAAGGCATCGAGATCAATGGACCTTTCCATCGCATCCGCCAGCCGTTCTATATGCGCGTCGATTTCCGGATGTTCGCTGGCCTGCACCAGCCCCAGATGCCGTTCCGGCAGGATGAGTGACGGATCACGCATGACGCATCCTGCGACAGGCAGACCGATTTTTTCGATGGCCTCCGTGCACAGCGTCCGGTGTCTTTCGCTGCCGGCGCGGTTCAGCACCACCGCCGCCATGGTGACAACAGGATCATAGTGGGCAAAACCATAGGCAACAGCAGCGGCTGTCTGCGATTGACCCGACACATCCAACACCAGCAGCACGGGAATGCCGAACAGCCGGGCCAGATCCGCCGCAGAACCGGTGCGGTTTTCCGCCACGGGGATACCGTCGAACAGGCCCATGGCGCTTTCGATCAAAACGAGGTCAGCACCATCAGCCTGCTGCAACAGCAGGTGTCGAAGCAATTCCGGCTGCATGGCCCAGCTGTCGAGATTGAGGCCGGATGTGCCGGTGGCGAAGGCATGGAAGCCGGGGTCGATATAATCCGGCCCCGTCTTGATGCCGCGCACCTTTATGCCGCGCCGGGCAAAGGCCCTGAGCAAGCCGATTGTTACGCTGGTCTTGCCGGATCCAGAGCGCGGTGCGCCGATGATGATCGCCCGTGTGGTCATAAGGTCGGCACCCCAAGTCGGTCGCGCATCGAAACGATCTCGCCAATAACGATCAGCGCCGGCGCCTCGAATTTTTCCCGTTTTGCATCGTCAGCTATGCTTTCCAGTGTGCCGATGAAAATCCGTTCTTGCGCGGTCGTTGCCGACATGATGACGGCGACCGGCGTCTTGCCCGAACGACCGCCCTGCATCAGAAGACCGGCGATCGAGCCTATGTTCTTAAGCCCCATATAAACGACGATGGGTTCCTGTGTCTTCGCCAATTCCAGCCAATCCAGATCCTCTTCGGTCCCGGCGGCATGGCCGGTGGCAAGCGTGACAGCGCGGCTGATACCGCGCATGGTGGCGGGAATGCGCGCTGAAGCAAGGGCTGCAAGCGACGAGGTCATGCCCGGCAAGATACGAAATGAGATGCCGGCGCGGACAAGCGCCTCCGCCTCTTCGCCGCCACGCCCGAAAATAAACGGATCGCCACCCTTAAGCCGCAACACCTTCTTACCCTGTCGGGCGAGATCAATCAGGGAGGCGGTGATGTCGTCCTGTGTTGCCGACGGCTTGCCGCCGCGCTTGCCGGCAAACACGATTTCAGCCTGGGGCCCGAGGGAAACGACATCGTCGCTCACCAGCGCGTCGCGCACGATCACATCGGCCTGCGAAAGGGCGAGCGCCACTTCGAGCGTCAGATAACGCACATCGCCCGGACCCGCGCCTGCGAGCCAGACATGCCCGGCCTCAAAGACCGGACCTTTTGCGGCGATGCTGTTCAAAACCTGCGCTATCGACATTCTTCTCGGCTGCTTTTTTAACGATGACGGAAATAGCCGTCCCGGCTATAGGAATTCATATGGAAACGGATGGAAAGACCCTTCGCCGCGGCTGGACCACGGGCACTTGCGCGGCAGCCGCCACGAAGGCGGCCTGCGCTGCCCTTCTGACCGGCGAGTTTCCTTACCCTGTCGAAGTCGAACTTCCAAGCGGCGCGAGGCCGGCATTTTCTCTCGCCACCGAGGAAAAAGGTGAAAACTTCGCAAGAGCCGGCGTCGTCAAGGATGCAGGCGACGATCCCGACGTGACCCATGGTGCGCTTATCGAAAGCACCGTGCGACGGGGAAAGCCCGGCAGCGGCATCACCTTCAAGGCCGGAAAAGGCGTCGGCACCATCACCCGGCCTGGATTGCCCCTGCCGCCTGGCGAACCCGCGATCAACCCCGTACCGCGCAAGATGATCGAAACCGCCATTCGCGAAGTAGCCGGTGACGATGCCGATTTCGAAGTCGAGATTTCCGTTCGGGACGGCGAGAAAATCGCGGAAAAGACCCTGAATGGCAGGCTCGGTATTGTCGGCGGCATTTCCATCCTTGGCACCACCGGCATCGTTATCCCGTTTTCCTGCTCGGCATGGATCCACTCCATCTGGCGCGGCATCGATGTGGCGCGCGCCACCGGCTGCACCCATCTGCTCGGCGCGACCGGCAACACCTCGGAAAAGGCGGGGCAGGCAGTGTACGGCCTGCCAGAGACCGCACTGATCGACATGGGTGATTTTATCGGTGGCATGCTGAAATATCTGCGCAGCCACCCCGTCGAACGGGTAACCATTGCCGGCGGCGTCGCCAAGATGACCAAGCTCGCCCAGGGCATGCTGGACGTGCATTCCAAGAAAGGCCTGGCCGATCTTGATGCGCTGGCGGTACTCGCAACCGAGGCTGGCGGAGATGAAAATCTTGCCCTCGCCATTCGTCAGGCCAACATGGTTGCTCACGCCTTTGAGCTGGCCGAACGCGCGGGGATAGACCTCGGCGCGATCGTTGCGGAAAAAGCCTGGGTAACAGCGGCTGCCGCTTTGAAGGTGCCCGGCATCGAGCTTGATATTCTGGTGTTCGATCGTCAGGGCACGCTCAAGGGACGCACCGCCTCCACGCCGTCGCATCAGCCCTTCGCATCTTCCTTCGGGGAGCGGAACCGCCGGACATAATCGGTACTATAAAGTGCGCTCTCGCGAAAATCCGTAGAGGCAAGCCCATGCCCGACGAAGATCAGCGCCGTCCGCTCCACCGGTTCGGCCGCCAGTTTTCCTTCGATGTCGAACAACGTGCCGCGAATGACCCGCTCATCCGGCCAGGAGGCGCGGACAACGATGGCGACTGGGCAATCGGAACCATAAAGCGGCGTCAGTTCTTCCACCACCTTGCCGATGGCATGGATGGCGAGATGGATGGCAAGTGTCGCCCCCGTCGCACCGAAGGCTTTCAGCGTCTCGCCCTCGGGCATTTTCGAAGCGCGGCCCGAAATACGGGTCAGAACAAGACTTTGCGCCACTTCCGGCACCGTCAATTCCCGCTGCAGGGTGGCAGCGGCAGCAGCGAAAGAGGGCACACCTGGAGTCACGGTATAATCGAGACCCAGCCGTTCCAGCCGGCGGATCTGTTCACCCATGGCACTCCAAACGGATAGATCACCGGAATGCAGCCGTGCCACATCCTTGCCGGCCTTTGCCGCCGCAACGAACTCCGCCTCGATCTCATCAAGCGACAGTGCTGCCGTATCGACAATGCGTGCATCCGTCGGGCAATACTCGATCAGCGCCTTCGGCACCAGCGAGCCGGCATAAAGGCAGACCGGGCAGGCAGCGATAAGATCGCGCCCGCGCACCGTGATGAGATCGGCGGCGCCCGGACCGGCGCCGATGAAATGAACCGTCATTGTTGTTCTCCATGTTCGATGGCGCGGCCATTTCGCGCGTCGCTCGTCGTGGCGATGGCTACCGTCACATCGCCAACCACGAGACGCGCCGCGACCAGCCGCGCATTTTCTCCGGCGGCAGCAAGTGCCGCCGCTTCACTGACGCTGGGCGTCCCGGCATGATCAAGGCTTGCCTGTGAAAATGTCATTGTTTTCGAAGCAGCCGCCTCGAGCTGTTCCTTCGATACGATTTCAAGCGGCAGCGCCAGACGTTTCGCCGCTTCCGCAAGACCAGCTTCTTTTGCCTTGAGCGGCGCAGTCGCCAAGCATTCAACGGTCATGCCAAAAGCAAGCTCGGCAGCGTGCACGGCTGCAATAATTGCATCTGAACCCGTGCCCTTGCGGCAGCCTAGGCCAGCGACAGTCACCATGGCTTGACCCAGCTCCATTGCGTCACCGGCATGGCCGGACGCCAGCCCGACATGGAGCCGACAGCAACAACGCGCGACACATCGAGACGGATCATCGAACCACCGAACCTGGCGTGGGCCGCAAGCAGCACCGCTTCCATTTCAAGCGTCACCGCATTGGCAACCAGCCGCCCGCCTGGCTTCAAGGCCTCCAGAGCAGCCTCAAACACGCCCGTTTCGCTGCCGCCACCACCAATGAAGATCGCATCCGGTTGAGGCAGGCCTTCAAAAGCCGCAGGTGCTGCACCGATCATGACTTCAAGCCCCGGAACGCCAAATGCCTCGGCATTGCGGGCGATACGTTCAGCTCTTTCCGGATGCTGCTCTATGGCGATGGCACGGAGCGAGGGGTGCGACAGCATCCATTCAATACCAATCGAACCCGAACCGGCACCGATATCCCACAGCAGCTCGCCCCGGCGCGGAGCCAGCGATGAAAGAGTCACGGCACGGATTTCACGCTTGGTGATCTGCCCGTCATGTTCGAACAGGCTGTCATCCAGCCCCTGCACAAAAGGCAGGACGCGTGCGCCCTCAGCAGCAACGACATCGATAGCCACGACGTTCAAAGGATCGATGTCGTCAAAGGTAAAATCGACCGCCCTGATTTGCCGCCGCCTCTCCCGCTTTCCGCCCAAAGCTTCGAGCAGGACAAATTCCGACTGGCCGAAACCGGATTGAGACAGCAATTCCGCGATGAGAGCGGGCGCGCGCTCATCAGAAGTAAGCGCGATGATCCTCGCTCCGGGATGCAGATGCGGTCGCAAAAGATCGATGGAACGCCCGTGCAACGACACGCATTCGGTCGACTGCAAAGCCCAGCCAAGCCGCGCCGCGGCCTGGGAGAAGGCTGAAGGTGAGGGATAGCAGACTGTCTCCTCCGACGGTATCCGCCGCAGAAGTGTGACGCCGGCGCCATAAAAGAACGGATCGCCGGAGGCGAGCACGCAGACCCGTCTACCGCGCAACGCCACGACATCGCTCATCTCCGCATCGAACGGCACCGGCCAAGGGCGCGCCTCACCACGAATGGCTGCAGCCGCCAGTTCCAGATGGCGTTTGCCACCGAAAACAATCTCGGCCGCCTCTATTGCCGCCACGGCATTGCGACCGAGCCCATCCAGCCCATCTTCGCCTATGCCGACGATGAAAAGCCATGGCTTGCCTTTCTTTTCAGTGGAAGCGTTGCCCGTTCCGGAATATTCAGACGTCATGACACGCTCCATACTCATCCTTGGCGGCACGGCGGATGCCCGCATTCTGGCCGGCAAGCTGGCGGTGGACTCCGGCTACCGAATCCTGCTCTCCATGGCCGGGCGTACGCTTTCGCCAGTGGAACAGCCTGTGCCGATGCGCAGTGGCGGGTTTGGCGGTGCTGCGGGTTTGGCGGATTTCATCCGCACCGGGAATTTCGATATTCTGGTCGACGCCACCCATCCCTATGCGGCGAGGATTTCCGCAAATGCCGTGGAGGCGGCAAGACTTGCCAAAGTTCCGCTTGTAGCACTTTCTCGCCCCGCCTGGGACCGCCAACCGGATGACAAATGGCAGAGGGTCGATACCATCGAACAGGCTGTTATCGCGCTCGGCGTTGAAGGCAAGCGAGTGTTTCTGGGGCTCGGCCGGCAGGAACTTCTTCCTTTCGAGGCCGCACCCCAACACAGCTATCTCATTCGCAGCGTTGATCCGGTAGAGCCGCCGCTGAAGGTGCCGGATGCTCGCTATATTACAGCGCGCGGCCCCTTTGCGCTGGATGAAGAGATCCGCATGCTGGAGGAAAACCGTATCGGCACTGTGGTTTCCAAGAACTCCGGCGGCAACGCCAGTTACGGCAAGATCGAAGCGGCGAGGCGGCTTGGCCTGCCGGTTATCATGATCGAGCGGCCGCCACAGCTGAACGCCGCAATCCTCAATGGCGCGAACGTGCCGGATATAACGACTGCGCTCACCGCCATCCGCCATCAGCTTTCTCTTTTCGAAAAACGTGGCGAATAGACCAGCGGGTCTTTATCGGAACGTTCAATCAAACGCGTTTCCACCGAACCGACGATGATGCAAGTGGCCATATCCGCCATGTCGCTCGATGCTTCCGACAAAGGCACGACCCGGATGCGCTCATCCGCACGGCCTGCCGCACGGCCGAAGATCACCGGCACCGAGCCGGGCAAATGTCCGCGCAAAAGATCGAAGGCGGTGCCAAGCTGGTGCGGGCGCGCCTTGCTGACGGGATTATAGAAAGCCATCACGAATCCGGCTTCCGCAGCCGCGATCAGCCGCTTTTCAATAATGCCCCAGGGCTTCAAATTGTCCGACAGCGAGATGGCGCAGAAATCATGCCCGAGCGGCGCGCCGGCTCGTGCAGCAACCGCAAGCATGGCCGTCACGCCCGGCACGACCGAGAAGTCTATTTCGCGCCACTCGCGCGGGCCATGTTCAATCGCCTCGCAAACAGCCGCCGCCATGGCAAAAACGCCGGGATCGCCGCCCGAAACCACGCAGACCTTGCCGCCCCCGGCTGCAAGCCGCAGAGCCTGTTCGGCACGGGAGATTTCCTCGCGATTGTCAGAGGCATGGCGACGTTGGTCGGGTCTGAGCGACAGCCGATCGAGATAGGGAATGTAACCGAAGAAATCCTCCGACGCCTCAACGGCGGCGAGCGCCTCCGGTGTCACCTGCGCAGAACTGCCAGGGCCAAGGCCGACAACGACCAGCCTGCCGGTCATGGCGCTTCACCGCCAGCGGGTCTGGTTTTCCAGCCAGGTACCAGAACCAGAGAAAAATAGGGGGCGGGTGATGCGTCCCGCTCAATCAGCGGCACCGCATGGCTGTTCGCCATGGTGCCGCGCTCGACATACAGCGCTTCATTAAGCTTGCCGGCCTTTTCCAGCGCCCGGCGGATTTTCGGCAGGTTGCGCCCGACCTTCATGATCACGGCGCCATCCGTGCCGGACAGACGCTCTGTCAGAACATCTTCGGCCAGCGTGCCGGGAAGCACGCTCAAGATATCGTCACCCTGCACCAGCGGTAGACCGGCCATCGACCAGCAGCCGGACATGGCGGTAATGCCGGCAACGACCTCCGCCTCATAGGAAGGCGCAAGCCGCAGATGAAGATGCATATAGGAACCGTAAAACAGCGGATCGCCTTCCGACAGCACGGCGACATTGCGCCCGGCATCGAGATGGGCAGCAATATCCATGGCCGACTGATCGAAAAATGCGGCGATCGCACCGCGATAATCCTCGCCGTTTTTGTCGCTCTCGACGGTTACCGGATAGGCCAGCGGCATTTCCAGTGTGCCCGGACGAATGAAGGCCTCAACGATACCGCGACCATTGCCGCTGCTGCCTTTCTTGCAGAAGAAGGCGAGGACATCGGCATTTTCGATGGCGCGCACGGCTTTCAGCGTCAGAAGCTCTGGATCGCCGGGGCCGGTGCCGACGCCCACGAGTTTACCCCTGGAATTTTCGAAAAGAGCCGCGCTCACAGACCTGCCCTCGCAACGGCGTTGACGGCAGCGGCCGTCATGGCCGATCCACCCATACGTCCCTTGACGATGGCATAGGGAATGCCTAGCGAACTAGCCTCCAGCGCATCCTTCGATTCCGCCGCACCGACAAAACCGACCGGCATGCCGATAATGGCAGCTGGACGTGGAGCGCCCTTTTCAAGCATCTCCAGAAGATAGAACAGCGCTGTCGGCGCGTTGCCGATAGCAACGAGAGCACCGTCCAGCTTTTCCGCCCAGAGATCGAGTGCGGCGGCGGAACGGGTATTGCCAATCGTTTTCGCAAGCTCAGGGGTGCGCGGATCGCGAAGGGTGCAGATCACGTCATTATTGGCCGGAAGGCGGGCGCGGGTCACGCCGTGGGCGACCATTTCCGCATCGCACAGAACGGGCTTGCCCGCCAGCAAAGCACCACGTGCAGCGACAACGAAATCCGGAGAAAAACGGAAATGGCTGGCCGCTTCCACCAGCCCGCAGGCATGGATCATGCGAATGGCGATATCCGCCTGATCTTCGGTAAAAGCGGACAAATCCGCTTCCTCGCGAATGATGGCGAAGGAGCGCTCGTAAATCGCATTGCCGTCGCGAATATAGTCATGGTCGGTCATCGGTCATCCTGTCGAAGCGCGGCAACGATTGCCTCCTTACCCAGACGGGCAAGCAGGTCGGCAGCGTTTTCCCCGGGCTTATGTTCTTTTTCGTAAAGACGGGCAAGTCGCGAAAGCGCCGTCCTCTGTTGCTCGAAAGGTAAAATACCGTCCTGCGGGTCGCAGGCGCGGCTCGAAAACGAAAAGGCCAGACCATCGGCGGTGCCGGAAAAGGTCAAAAACGAGGGGGCGGGATGCGCGCAACCCTTTCCGCAGCCGGAGAGATGCAGTGTGAAGGAGCCATCGAGCATGGAAGCTAATTCCCGCGATGCAAAGGCCGCCAGATCATGTGTGGGAAAGAAAGCCGAAGCGCACCCCGGCGTGCCGGGACAGACAGCGATGGAAGATCGCGCATCACCTGCCCTTGTGATGAAACCGGCACTGTCCGCAGTTTGCATCAGCGCATCGCAAGCATCCCGCGACCCGAAAAATAGCAGGCTATGATTGAGCGACGGCCGCAATGTTTCGATATCAAATGCGCGCGCCAGTCCACAGAGCCGCGACAGATCGGAAGCACGAACTTGCGCGAAAGCAGGAGTGATACCGGCAGCAAAGGTACCATTACCGGCCGCCATCAGCCCCAGGGACGAAGAAGGCGCAGGCGTCTCGCCTTGGCTCTCGCTATCTACCAGGCGGTCTCCGCAAATCGCCTTTATCGTCCGCAAATCCAGATCGCGGCCACGGGCAAGCGGTCCTTTGCCCGCCAGATGGACGAGCAGCAACAGGACCACATCGGCTGCCTTGTCGGCTTCAACAAATCCCGCCCGTAGCGCCTTGCTCTCCGGACCTCCGACAAGCAATTGCCAGAAAACTCGATGATCGAGCCGCACCGCCTTCAGACGGATATCGGCAAGCAAATCTCCCATTCGGAGACGGCCGCCCCCATCGATGATGACGGACATTTTTGCGGCGAGGTTGTCATGCAACGCCAGCGCGGCAGCCTCTCTGCGAATCTCATCCGCAATGGCGCTGCCATCGGCGATTTCCCGATCGTCCCGGCCGGAAAGAGGTGAGGTCTCGACTGCCAGTCCGTCGCGAAGCGGCAAACCGAGCGCCAGAACATCATTCTCCAGGTCGCAGGCGCTTTCCCGCGTCAGGCCGCGAAATTGCAGGCTGCCGCGTGCCGTGATGTCTATCAGCCCGTTGCCGTGCTGCTCGGCAAGTTCGCAAAGTGCGATCATATCATGGGGCGCAATATCCGCCTCGAATGCGATGCGCGACAGGTAGCCGTCACCGGTCAGCATCGGGGTCGATAAGGCCGGACACGTGCCACGGCGGCCAAACGGCTGGACCGGATCGGAAGGGGCCGTCCTCATGCGCCGACCCTTTCAGAACGGGGCAGGATCAGCATTTCAAGTTCCGCATCCACCGCATTGCGGCGGCTGTGCCACAACCCGCGACGACGGGCAGATAAAAAGCGCGTCGCCATGACCTCCGCCGCTTTCGGATTTTCCCGCAGGATGAAATCGCGAACATCCTCATTGCCGAAATAGGCGTCGTAAAGCGCCTCGATCAGCGAGGAAGATACCGCATGGGTGGTTTCCGCAAAACCGATCAGCCGGTCAACCGTCTCGGCAAATTCCGCCACCCCGCGCGGGCCGTGCCGCATCTGGCCGGCGATAAAGCGCGGATTGACGGCGCGGGCCCGAACAACGCGCGTCAGCGCCTGCGAAATGGATCGCGCGCGCGGACGCGCGGGATCGGTCGTATCCAGCGCCACGATATCGGCAACGCCGCCAAGGAGTGCTTTTGCGGCGGTAAAGCCACCGATGAAGGCGACATCTGACGAGCCGTCGAGAAGATCCCGGCCCGGATCGTCACCGGTGTGAACGAGAAGGTCGGCACGGCGCACCAGCTCGACAAAACCGGCATCCTCGAAAATCTCAAGCCCATCCGCACCGCCAAAGGCATGGCTTGCCGCATCCAGATAGGCTTGCCCTAGTTCCTCACGTTCTTCCCATTTTCCGCTGGCGAGTTTCTCCTCAGTGCCCGCACCATAGGTGCCGGGTGCGGAGCCGAAGATGCGTGCCGGTATATGCCCGAGTGCCACCGCCTCTTCCGCCAGCGGATTGTCGCCCGGCGCTTCATCCCGCCGCGCGACGGCCTTGGCGGCGGCGTCTAGAAGAGCGATCAACGCCGGAAACATGTCGCGGAACAGGCCGGAAATCCGGAATGTGACGTCGACACGCGGCCGCCCGATACTGGCCGGCGGCAGAACCTCGATGCCTGTGACGCGACCCGTCGCCAGGTCATGGATCGGTCTCGCCCCCATCAGATGCAGCGCCTGCGCCACATCCTCGCCGCCATTGCGCAGGCTGGCGCTGCCCCAGAGATCAAAAACCAGATGTTTCGGCCAGTCGCCATGGGATTGCAGATGGTGCCGAAGCACTTCTTCGCCCGCCATGCGGCCCAGCTCGAAAGCCGTCGGCGTCGGCATGGTGCGCGGATCGGCAGCATAAAGATTGCGGCCCGTCGGCAGGACATCGAGACGCCCGCGCGCGGGTGCGCCGGAAGGACCGGGGACAATATGGCGGCCATCGAGCGCGGCAAGCAGCGCCGTTTTTTCCGCCGCAGCACTTTCAAGCCTCAGAAGATCGGTCTCGCCTTCGGGGCTGCAGCCAAAAACATGCTGGCCATCCTTGATGGCGAAGTCCTTCAGGTCGCAGAGGAAGGCGTCGATGCGCGACAGCGCCGCATCGGCATCGTCCTTTGCACCGACACCGGCATCCGCCGCAAGACCGGTTTCCAGTGCCTTCTCTACGATCAGTTTCGCCAGCCGGTCACGGCGGCGGCGGTCAAGCCCGTCCGCCTGCGCATATTCGTCGACGAGCTGTTCCAGAGCCAATTGTTCCGGCGAAAGCCCGGCATCTACCAGCACAGGCGGAACATGGCCGATCGTGACGGCAGCGATCCGCCGTTTGGCAACCGCCGCTTCGCCCGGATTGGAAACGATGAACGGATAGACCACCGGCAAAGACCCGGTGACGATTTCAGGAAAACAATCGCGGGAAAGCGCAACTGTCTTGCCGGGCAGCCATTCCAGTGTGCCATGCGCACCGACATGCACAATGGCATGCGCCCCTGCGACACGCTGCATCCAGGCGCCGAAAGCGACCAACGCATGACGTGGCGGCAGGGCAGGATCATGGTAATCCACCCGCCGATCCTCATTTCGCCCACGATCCGGTGCCAGGGCCACGAATATCTGGCCGAAACGGGCGACGCGAAAACGGAATGCGCCGTCGGCTAGTGCGTCGTCCTGTTCGGCCGAACCCCACGTGCCATCCACGGAGGCGGCAACCCCTTCAGGCAAACCCAAAAGAAAATCACGATAGTCTGAAAGTCCAACAGCCGCTTCCTGCTGCTCGACACAATCCAGCAAAGCCCGCGCCGTTTCGGGAATATCCGAAACCACATATCCTGCCGCGGCCAGATCGCGCAGCATTTCAAGCACGCTTTGCGGCACATCGAGACCAACGGCATAACCCGTGCGCCCCGGCGCAGCACCGGGATAATCCGGCATCAGAATGACGATCCGCCGTTCCTGTGGCGTGGACTGTTTTAATTGCAGAAAGGCAGCGATTCGGTTTGCCACCTGTTCGACGCGATCAGCCTCCGGTACATTGATGAGGCTGATACCGCCATCAGTCCGCACCTGCTTGAATGAGATTGCGCCAGCAAGAATCCGGCCATCGAGTTCCGGCAGAACCACATGCATGGCAAGATCGGAAGGGTTGAGACCGCGCGCATTTTCCGCCCAGCCGTCCCGTCGCGTCGTCGCCATAACCACCTGAAACACCGGCACGCCGAGGCGATCAAACAGGGTTTTACCGCTGTCGTCCATCTGACTGGCAAAAGCCGTGGCGGCAACGATGGCGGCGGGCTGGAGTTCGGGCAGTACGGTTTCGAGAAAGCGGATCGCCTCCCCATCCTTGAGGCCGCTGACGAAAATCGGCAATGGCGCAAAACCGCGCTGAGAGAGCGCGTTAAAAAGCGCATCCACGGGCGCCGCATCGGCCGCAAGAAGCATGGAGCGGTAAAAGAGAATGGGAAGCACAGCTGCGCCGGCGGGAAAACCGGCGCAGGCTTCCGCCTGATCCACGACGCCTTTACCCGGCCGATAAAAGCCGGCTTTCGGCAGCGGTTGAGCCTCGATATCTGGCCATGCGCCACCACTTACAAGGGCAGCAAGACCAATGGCAAGCCGGTCCATATTTTCCCGCCCACCCTCGCGGAAGAAGGCGAGGACGGACGCCAACGTCCGGCGATCAACAGTCGAGGCTGCTTCGAGCTTTTCGTCTCTCTCACTGCATTCACCCGGCAGGAGCATAAGTTTTATGCCACGTCGCCGCGCCATCGTGCTGAGCTGATCGACGCCATAGCGCCAGCGTTCCGCGCCGCCGAGAATCCGGATAAGGATGACACGGGCATGTTCGGCCGTCTTTTCAATCCACAGATCGACCGACATCGGATGCCGAAGCTCGGAGAGGTTGGCGGCAGACAAGGACGGAAGCGCGCCCTCTGCCTGCCGCCATGCCTGTTCCAGCCCGGCAAGATCGCTTGCCGAAAAAGACAGCATCACCACATCCGATCGCGGCTGGTTGAGATCAACCGGCTCGATCAGGTCGTCCAGAGACGAAGATGTGGTGGCGAGAATGTGCATTTCTATCAGGCGGCCAGCATCTGTTCGATCTTTTCGCGGTTGAGGCCCTTTTCGCCTATGACGACGAGGCGGCTGCGGCGCTCTTCACCGGCCGCCCAGGGACGGTCGTAATAATGGTTGACGCGGCTACCGACTGCCTGCACCTGCAAGCGCATCGGCTTGGTGGATACTTCGACGAAACCTTTGATGCGCAGAACATTTTCCGTAGCCGCCGTCTTGGCGATACGAGCCGCCAGCGCTTCCGGATCGGTCACGGCCGGCAGGTCGATGACGAAGCTGTCGAAATCGTCATGTTCGTGGTCAAGTTCACCATCGTGATGGGTGCGGCGGTTTTCGATATCCTCTTCAACCGCAAGACCGAGGCCGATCAGTACGGCCGGATCGATGACGCCATTCGAGGCGACGACGATCTTTGCGGCCCGCGGCAAATGCTCGAGAATATGAGCCTTCGCCTTGTCCAGACCGGCGCTATCGAGCAGATCCGCCTTGGTCAGCACGATAAGATCGGCACAGGCGATCTGGTCCTCAAAAACCTCTTCGACCGGATCGTCGTGATCGAGGGCTTCGTCATTTGCGCGCTGGGCGGCAAGGGCTTCCATGTCATGCGCCACCTGACCCTCGGCAAGGGCAGCGCCATCCACAACAGCCACCACAGCGTCAACCGTCACGCGGCTCTTGATGTCCGGCCATTGAAATGCCTGCACCAGCGGCTTGGGCAGGGCAAGGCCGGAGGTCTCGATGAGAATATGCTCCACCTTCGGCTGCCGGCTTAGAATCTGTTCGATGGCCGGCTGGAAATCATCCGCCACCGTGCAGCAGATGCAGCCATTGGCCAGCTCAACGATGTTTTCCTCCGGGCAGCTCTCAATGCCGCATCCCTTGAGGATATCCCCATCGATGCCGATATCACCGAATTCGTTGACGATGATGGCAAGCCGCTTGCCATCAAGCTTTTCGAGAAGACCGCGCAGCAGCGTGGTTTTTCCAGCCCCCAGAAAGCCAGTGACGATGGTGCAGGGAACGCGGTCCAGAAGGGTGCTCATGATCTCTCCTCGGTAAAATCGAATGGGGGAATGCGCGCCACCATGCCGCGCTTCAATGTGTCGGGGCGGCCGCGCCAGGGCATCAGGCCATCTGCGGAGGCGGCCAGCATGCGAGCGCCGGTCAGCAGGTCTTCCGCATCGTTGGGCGTCAGCCCGCCGAATACATAGGACCAGCCATCGGCACCGCGCAGCACGGCACTGAGGCCGCGTTTGCAATTGGCAAGGCAATTGACAGAGCGAACATCGATGCCGGAGTCACGCGCTTTTGCGATGGCAGCTTCCGCAAGGATGGTGCCGGGGCGCGGCTCCGCATTGGGATCGGTGTCGTCGCGACAGCTTCGGCAGACAAAAACGACCACGCCAGAAGCTGTGTTGGCTTCCATTGTCCCGTCCGCACAAGAAGATGTTGTGGTAATATCCAAACCGTTCCGCTTTCCGCGCCTTTAAACTCGTCGGGGTGCGGATGTCGAAAACAGCGCACTGAAAAGCGCGGCTGCAAATCAATTCGACCGGCTGACCGGAGCACCCCGCCCGGGAGACGTTTTTTCCTGAAACGGCAGGTCTCCTGGCTTGCGGCTTTAAAACACCCTGCACCACCTTCCCGGGCCAATTTTATGGTCCAGTGGCTTCATAGTGCGGGCTTACCGCTTACAGTTGCGGGGGCAGCCACGGAATGACCCGTTATGGGGTGGAACCGTGTTCCCTCTTAGCTTTTCCCGTTGCCGGGAAAAGACCGTCAGTGCCTTACCCTTAGGCTGAACGGGCGTGACGGTCAATGCTGCCGGCTTGTCGATTGCCGGGTGCGGCAAATTGAGTATAGTCGCCGCTCCGAATGGCGGGGGCATACGGTCCAGCGCCTCTGGACGAGAAGGAAAACGCGATGACACGCGATATCAGCGACAGCGAAGCCGAACGCCACCGGCAGAAAATGGTCAACCGCAAGACGGTTCAGGATGCCGAAGTCGCGGAAAAGACCATCGAAAAAGGTCTGCTGATGATCAATACCGGCCCTGGCAAAGGCAAATCCACGGCCGCTTTCGGCCTTGCCCTGCGCATGCTCGGCACAGGGCGGCGGGTCGGCGTCGTGCAATTCATCAAGGGCGCATGGTCGACGGGTGAACAGCAGGCCCTGACTTTGTTCGGCGACAGGGTGGAATGGCGCACCATGGGCGAGGGGTTTACCTGGGACACGCAGGACCTCAAGCGCGATGTCGCAGCAGCTACAAAGGCCTGGGAGGAAGCGAAAGCACTGATGGCCGACGAGACGATCGGATTGCTGGTTCTCGACGAACTGAACATTGCGCTCCGCTATGATTACCTGCCGCTGGAAGAGGTCGTCGAAACGCTTTCCAACCGTAGATCCGATCTGCATGTCATCGTTACCGGCCGCAACGCCAAACAGCCGTTGATCGACGCTGCCGACATGGTGACGGAAATGACCCTCGTCAAACATCACTTCAAGGCAGGCGTAAAGGCGCAGGCCGGGATAGAATACTGACATGACTGCACGTGCGCTGATGTTTCAGGGAACCGGCTCGGATGTCGGCAAATCGCTGATGGTGGCTGGCCTTGCCCGCGCCTTCGTCAGGCGTGGCCTGTCCGTCATGCCGTTCAAGCCGCAGAACATGTCGAACAATGCGGCGGTCACCGCCGATGGCGGCGAGATCGGTCGCGCGCAGGCGCTGCAGGCGCGGGCAGCAGGCGTTCCGCTGTCGGTTCACATGAACCCGGTGCTTTTAAAGCCGCAGAGCGAAACCGGCGCACAGGTCGTCGTACAGGGTAAAATTGTCGGCAATGCCAAAGCTGCCGATTATCAGCACATGAAAGCCGGGCTGATGCCGCGTGTGCTGGAGAGCTTCGAGCACCTGAAACAACAGGCCGATCTGGTGCTGGTGGAAGGGGCGGGAAGTGCTTCCGAAATCAACCTCCGCGCCAACGACATCGCCAATATGGGTTTTGCCCGCGCCGCAGATGCTCCCGTGATTCTGATCGGCGATATCGACCGGGGCGGGGTCATCGCCAGCCTCGTGGGCACAAAAACCGTTCTCGAACGCGATGATGCCGCGATGATAGAGGGCTTCATCGTGAACCGCTTTCGCGGTGACCCTACGCTGTTTTCAGACGGCATGCGGATGATCGCGGAAAAGACCGGCTGGGCGTCCATCGGGCTATTGCCGCATTTTTCCGATGCTGCGAAATTGCCGGCGGAGGACGCCCTTGGGCTTACCGGCCCGGCGCAACAAAAGCCCGGCGCGAAAATCCGCATTGCGGTGCCGATCCTGCCGCATATCTCCAATTTCGACGATCTGGATCCGCTCGACATGGAGCCGGATGTGGAGCTGATCCGAGTGCGGCAGGGCGAGACCATTCCCGCCGATTGCCGGCTGGTTCTGCTCTGCGGTTCGAAATCCACCATAGCTGATCTCGCCGTGCTGAAAAATGCAGGCCTCGAAATCGACATCAAGGCACATGTGCGCCGCGGCGGTTATGTTCTCGGTCTCTGCGGCGGATACCAGATGCTTGGAAAAACCGTTGCCGACCCTGACGGCATCGAAGGACCACCAATGACGGTCGATGGGTTGGGCCTGCTGGATGTGACGACGGTTTTGACCGGTGACAAGAGGCTCGTTTCCGTCCAGGGACAGAGTTTCGACGGAATTCCCTTATCCGGCTATGAAATGCATGTTGGCGAAACAACGGGTGCCGCGGGCAACCTGCCATTTTCGACCATTGACGGACATGCCGATGGCGCAATTTCGCCCGATGGCCGCATCCTAGGCACCTATATCCACGGCCTGTTTGCGGATGACCGCCAACGCGGGGCGTGGCTTGAGCGCCTTGGTGGGCAGGGCACGCAACTGAACTATGATGCGCAGGTAGATGCCGTTCTTGATCGCCTGGCGGCCCATATGGAGAACCACCTCGATCTCGACAGACTGCTTTCTATAGCGCGATAAGGATTGCCAGCAATCCGAACAGCGCTATCAGCAGGAAGTCTGCGATCCTCGCCAGCCTTAGCGCTGTGCGAATATCGCCAGCAACCAGTGTCGCTCTTCCGCCTTCGCCCATGAAACGAGCCTCGATCATCTGCCCGCCATAGGAGCGCGGCCCGGCCAGCGCAAAGCCCAGTGCCCCGGCCAATGCCGCCTCCGGCCAGCCGGCATTGGGAGAGCGGTGATGCCGCGCATCGCGGCGTATCGCGGCAATTGCCCCTTTCGGTGATGCACCCTTCACGAAAAACGCGGCGACCACGAAAAGACCGCCGCTCAGTCTCGATGCCGGCAAATTGACCAGATCGTCCAGCCGGGCCGACGCCCAACCAAAGGCCTCATGGCGTGGCGAGCGATGACCGATCATGCTGTCGGCCGTGTTGATTGCCTTATAACCCGCACCGCCTGGCAGCCCCAGAAGACCAAGCCAGAGGGAAGGGGCGACAATGCCGTCAGAGAAATTTTCAGCCAGGCTTTCAATCGCCGCCCGGCAGATTGCCGCCTCATCCAGCGCCTGCGGATCGCGCCCGACGATCATGGAGACAGCTTTGCGCCCACCGTCAATCCCCTCGCGTTCCAGCGCAATGGCGACGGCCTCCACATGCTGTTCCAGACTTTTTTGGGCCGGAAGTGACGCCCCAAGCACCGCAACAAGCAACAGACCAAGGGGCAATAAAAGCAGAATAGATTGCACTAACCATGCAACAAGCACCGTCAGCGCCAGAAAAACGGAAAGCGCCACGATGCCTGCCGCCTTGCGCTGTGAAAATGAAGCACTCTCCCGGTTCCATTTTTTGTCCAGCAGCGCGATAAGCGAACCGATCCAGGTGACGGGATGACCGATGCGTTTGAACAGCCAGTCCGGATATCCAGTCAGGCGTTCGATCAAGAGCGACAGAAAAGCGAGAGCGAAGAACATGGGCGATAAGGTACCGGAAAAAGCGCAGGCTGCGATCCGTCACGGCGGCAATCTCGGCAAGGCGCGCCTGATGTTTCCTGAAGCGCCGGAACCGTGGATCGACCTGTCGACCGGGATCAATCCGCACTCCTACCCGCATTCTCCCGTTCCCGCCAGCGCATTTGCCCGCCTGCCGGAGCCTGACGCGGCCGAAGAATTGAAAAGGCTGGCCGTCGCCTCTTTCGGCGCACCATCAGCCGGGCATGTGGCTCTGTCCCCCGGCACCCAGATGCTGATGCCATTGCTGGCTCAGCTGGCACTCGAACGCGGAGCGAAAAGCGGAGCCGTGCTCTCCCCCGCTTATGCCGAACATGCCCGAACCGCGCGCATGGCCCGACTGACCGTGACCGAGGTAGACCATATCAGTGATCTGTCAGCGTACGACTATGCGGTGGTGGTCAATCCCAACAACCCCGATGGTCGCATCACGGATCGAGAAGCTTTGTTGTCGCTGGCCGAGGCGATGCGCCGCAAAGGCGGCCTGCTCGTCGTAGACGAGGCCTTTATCGAGACAGGACATACGGAAAGTCTTGCAAATGTCGCAGGGCGCGACGCGCTGGTGGTACTGCGATCCTTCGGCAAGTTCTATGGCATGGCAGGGGTCCGGCTCGGTTTTGCGCTTGCGCATCCCGACATCGCTGCGGAACTGGAGGCAAGGCTTGGCCCCTGGGCAGTATCCGGGCCGGCGCTCAATATCGCGACGCAGGCTTTGGCGGATAGGGAATGGCAATCAGCCATGCGCCTCCGGCTTGCGGCAGAAGCACAGCGTATGAGTGAATTGCTGGAAAAAGTGGGCCTGAAGATTGCCGGCGGTACGCCCCTGTTTACCCTGGTGCGGGACCACCGGGCCAAAGAACTGTTCGATCACCTTGGCCGGCACGGCATTCTGGTGCGCATTTTTGATGAAAGGCCGAACGACATGCGTTTCGGCCTTCCCGGCAGCGAAGCGGAGTGGCAGCGCCTCACGGAAGCGCTGTTATCCTTCAATCATCCCTTGAACGTGTAGGTCGCAATAGAATCCGGCTTCATTTCAATGGAGAAACCGGGCAGCTTCGGCGGCATATACGCGGCATTGCGAATATCGCAGGGTTCGATGAAATGCTCGTGCAGATGGTCGACATATTCGATCACGCGGCCTTCCTTGGTGCCGGAAACCACGAGATAGTCGATCATCGACAGATGCTGCACATATTCGCAAAGGCCGACGCCACCGGCATGCGGCCAGACCGGCAAATTGTATTTGGCAGCAATCAACAGAACCGCCAGCACCTCGTTGAGACCACCCATGCGGCAGCTGTCGATCTGCACGACGTCGATTGCACCTTCGGCGATGAACTGCTTGAACATGATACGGTTCTGGCACATTTCGCCGGTTGCCACCTTCACGGAGCCGATGGCTGCACGGATCTTGCGATGGCCGGCGACATCGTCCGGGCTGGTCGGCTCTTCAATGAAGAAGGGCTTGGCGAAGGCAAGTTGCTTGACCCATTCAATCGCCTGATCCACTTCCCACACCTGGTTGGCGTCGATCATCAGATAACGGTCGGGGCCGATCACCTCGCGGGCGATGGTGAGGCGGCGGATATCGTCTTCGAGATCACGGCCAACCTTCATCTTTACATGGTTGAAACCGGCATCGATCGCTTCCTGGCAAAGACGGCGCAGCTTGGCGTCGTCATAACCGAGCCAGCCGGCTGATGTGGTGTAGCAGGCGTAGCCTTCGTTCTTCAGCGTCTCGATACGTTCCTTTTTGCCGCTTTCGGCTTTTTTGAGGATCGCAAGTGCATCGTCCTTCGTCAGCACGTCAGTCAGATAACGGTAATCGACGATATCGGCGATTTCTTCCGGGCTCATATCGGCAACAAGCTGCCAGACCGGCTTTCCCGCCTTTTTGGCCAGCAAATCCCAGACAGCATTGACGACAGCGCCGGTGGCGAGATGCATCGCGCCCTTGTCCGGGCCGATCCAGCGCAGCTGGCTATCACCAGTCAGGTGGCGCCAGTATTTGCCGGGGTTCTCGGTGACCGTCGCCAGATCGGTTCCCACCACCAGATGGCGCATCGCCTTGATGGCCATGCAGCAAATCTCATTACCGCGGCCAATGGTGAAGGTCAGCCCGTGGCCTTTCAGTTCCGGTTCATCGGTGTCGAGAATGACGTAAGCCGCCGAATAATCCGGGTCGGGGTTCATCGCATCCGAACCATCAAGGCTCTGGGAGGTCGGAAAACGCAGGTCGAAAACTCGCAGATCAGTAATTTTGGTCATGGCCGTTCACTCGCGGTCAGTGTCAAAGGAAATCGTTCAGTCGTGATGGAAGGTTTCTTCCATCATTGCCCACCACTCGCCTTCCTTGCGGCTTTCGAGTGGTTGCTGGCAGGGAATGGTGAAAGACCACCATTCCTGGTTCTTTGGGCTTGCCGCCATCTTCGCCATATCGGCGCTGAAATCGGTGCCGTGATATTCCCAATATCCGAACAGCAGATTTTCCGGTTCGCGCAGGAAGATCGTGTAGTTGCGGATGTTGCAATCGCTGATGAGCGCCAGAATTTCGGGCCAGACGGCGGCGTGCAGTCTTCTATATTCCGCAATCATGTCCGGTTTGACGCCGATGACCATTCCCATGCGCTGCATACAAAACTCCGTTATTGCTTGATGGTGGCGAGCGCCGCACGCAGTTTCCGCTGCGGCACGTTTAACCCCAGACGTTCCGCCGCAGCGATGACCGGGACAAAACGACGGCGTTTTTTTTCATCGTGATTGCCTGAAATGTCCGCGAGCCGGTGGGCGAGAAAGGGGTTCAGGAAACGCTCCCGCACCGCACGGATATAGGCTTGCGCTTCTTCTCCCATGCCTTCTGCGGCAAAGACCGGCAGAACCTCGTCCCGCCAGAGCGTTTCCAGATCTCCCGAAAGCGCATCGTCGGCCATTGCCTGCCGCACCGTCTCGTCTTTCTCACGGGCATCCCGCAACCATCGCTCCGCCAGATAGGAATGGCCAAGATTGAGCAGGAACAGCTTCAGCTTTTCATAGCGGTCGAGATCATCAGTCAGCACCACCGCAGGGTGGGTGCAGGGCAGAACAAGGCCCTCCTGCTTCTCGATTGCCCAAAGCGCATAGGGCTCGGCAACTGCGCCAACCGGATCGATCGGCTCGGAAACGATGCGGTCTACAAGGCTGTTGGCAAAACGGCATTTCTCATTCAGGTAGAAGCCGAAACCCGCTGGCAGCTGCCATTCGTCGGCAAGCTGGCGAACAACCTCTTTCAACCGGTCGCCGTTGCGCGGAACAAGCTCGCAAGGAAAGATCGATACAGGGGCTTCCGGATTGGTCTGAAAACGTTCCAGCAGCAACAGGCAGAGCTTTGCAGGAAAACTCTTTGGTACAAGCGTGAAGTCGTCGGCAAGACCCGGCCCGTCGAACGAATCCAGCTCATAACCGCGGTCACCCGTATTGGACAGAATGACCCCTGCCCCGCAGGCGATGCGCCGCACCTCGGCCCAGTCGGCCGCCGCCGTCAGCGCGCGCGCGACAGCCTTACCTGGAATTTCCTCATCCACCTCTTGCCCATCGCGAATGCCGCGAATGCGCACCGGATAGGGCGTGCCATCGTTCAATGCTGCCACACGCTTCAGGCTCTCCGCATTGCCGGTCGTCTGGACGATTGCGATGCGCCCGAGAGCCTCGCCTTTTTCCAGCGCCTGCGAAATGAACAAATCCGCATGCGCCAGAAGAAAGCGGCTGGTACCGAATTGCAGGATGGGTGTGTCGGTCGTCATGCGACCTCCACCATGCCCTTGATGACTCCGGCTTTTGGATCGGTCAGCCCGGCGAATTTGGAAGGCACATCGGCAAGTGTCATGCGGTGAGTGATGAGTGCCTCCGGTACCTTGCCTTCCCGCAGCGCCTGCAACACCCGCTCGAAATCCTCCGGCGTGGCGTTGCGGCTGCCAAGCAGCGTGGTTTCACGCTTGTGAAACTCCGGATCGTTGAAGGAGATATCGCTGGCAACGATGGAAACCAGCACATAGGAACCACCGTGGCCGACGAAGGAAAAGCCACGCTCCATGGCTTTAGGATTACCGGTCGCATCAAAAACGGCATCGAAGAAATCGCCGCCGGTGATATCCGACAGGCGATCCTTGTCGCCCTCGCCAAGCTTCACCGTATGGGCAACGCCGAGATGGTCCTTGCAGAAATCCAGCCGGTCGGTGCGCCCGTCAATCATCGTCACCTCACCGCCATCGAGAACGGCGAAAACCGCAACCGCCATGCCGATCGGACCGGCGCCGACGATCAGGACCTTCTGACCCTTTTCCACCGACCCACGACGCACGGCATGCGCGCCAATCGCCAGAAATTCGGTCATTGCCGCCTGATCGAGGCTCAAGCCCTCCGCCTTCAGCACGAATTGCTGCGGAACGCTCAGATATTCGACCATGCCGCCATCGCGATGAACGCCAAGCACACCGATGTTGCGGCAGCAATTGCTCTTTCCTTTACGGCAGGCGCTGCATTCACCACAGGAAATATAGGGTATGACGGTAACGACATCGCCCGCCGAAAGATCGCTGCCTTCCGGCGCCTCTTCCACCGTGCCGGAAAGCTCGTGGCCCATGATGCGCGGATAAGAAAGATAAGGCTGATTACCGGTGAAAATATGCAGGTCCGTGCCGCAGACACCAATGCGACGAATACGCACCAGCACTTCACTTTCGCCACGGGCGGGCTTTGGTAGTTCCTTGGGGACAAGTTGACCGGGGGTCTCGCAGAAAATCGCCAGCATGCATCACCTGTTGGGAAGGGAATAAAAACGAACGGCGTTGCCGCCAAAGACGGCCGCATGATCGTGCTCAGGCACGATTTCGCGGCAGAAGTCCAGCCATTCCTGATAGTCGCCAGCCAGCCGCAATACCGGCCAGTCGCTGCCGAAGATCACGCGTTCGCCGCCGAACAGTTCCAGAATGGTTTCGGCATAGGGCCTGACGGCTTCCGGTCTCTGCTCGCCACGCTCGGTCAACAGGCCGGACAGCTTGCAATGGAGGTTGGGAAGGGCCGCCAAAGCTGCCATGTCCCTGCGCCAGTCGCCATATTGGCCCGTGGCGATAAGCGGCTTCGCGCCGTGATCGATGACAACAGGCAATTGCGGATGGCGGCGCGCGAAGGCGAGAAGATGCGACAGATGCGGCGGCAGGACCAGCGCATCGAACACCAGTGCATGTTTCACCAGCGCATCCACAGCGGCATCGAGCGCGGGATCGTCGATCCAGGTCACATCATCCATGCCTTGCAGCATCGGCCGTACGCCCTTGAAGGCCGGATGTTTTGCCCGCCGGGAGATTTCCGCCACAGCATCCACGGACTTCATGTCCACCCAGCCGACAACGCCCTTGATGAAATCGGTGCTGCCAGCCAGATCGAGCATGAAATCCGTATCGGCCGCACTTTCCATCGTTTGCACCAGCACCGTTCCGGAAACTCCGGCCTTTGCCAGCAGAGGAGACAGATCCTGCGGAAGAAAATCCCGGTAGATGGCAGCCAGAGACGGTGGCGGCCATTGCCCGGCACGATCCTTCATCAGCCAGAAATGCTGGTGGGCATCGATGATCATCGCTTCAGGCCTTTGTGCCGGGCACGGGTGCGCCTTCGGAAATCAGGCCACGCTTTTGCAGCTCCGACCAGAATTCGTCCGGAACAACCTGTTCGAACCATTCGATGTTTGCGGCAAGTTGCTGCGCATTGCGCGCGCCGGATACGACCGTGACCGAAGCCGGATGCCCGAGCGGAAACTGCAGCGCAGCCGCCTGCAACGAAACACCAACGTCGTCACAAACGCCCTGAAGCGCATCCACCCGCGTGATGATGTCGGCAGGCGCATCGGCATAGTTGAATTTGCGGTTGCCTGCCAGAATGCCTGAATTGAAAGCACCGGCGACCACGATCGCAACGCCGGTTTCCGCGCAGCGGTTCATGAAGGCAAGGCTCTGCTGCTCCAGAAGCGTATAACGGCCGGCAAGCATGGTAACGTCGATGTCGAAAACATCCATGGCGTCGCCGACGATTTCCCACTCGTTGACGCCGAGGCCGATAGCACCCGTCGACCCTTCCTCGCGCAGCTTGCCGAGTGCCCGGAAGCCGCCGCCGGTGGTCAGCTGCTCCCAGTAGTGCTGGTGCTTTTCGCCATGCGTGAAAGAGCCGATATCGTGCACATAGAGAATATCCGGCTTCAGAACGCCGAGCCGCTGCTGGCTCGCTTCGAAGGAGCGCAGAATACCGTCATAGGAATAATCATAGACCGGGCGGAAAGGCAGCGGCGCAATGTAGGCGTCCTCTTCCGGGCCCACAGTTTCATCGGGAACCATGACGCGACCGACCTTGGTGGAGAGGGTGTATTCGCTTCGGTCATGCTCCGTCACCATGGTTCCAAGACGACGCTCCGAACGCGTGTAACCGTAAAAAGGTGCGGTATCGAAATAACGAATGCCGCTTTCCCATGCCTTGTCGAACGCACCTTTGGATTCCTCGTAGGGCGTAACGCGGTAGAGATTACCCATCTGCGCGCAACCAAGGCCCATGACCGTGACTTCAACGGCACGGCGCGGCAATTTACGTGTATCGGAGACTTTCATCGCAAGGGCTTCCTGAATTTTTCGGTAGAGCGGATGTTGAAAACCGTATGCGGTATTGACTGAAATCCCGCTTCTGACATTTGTGAGGCGCGCCGCTCAAAGAGCGGCGCGCGTCATGCGTTAATAAAGAACGTTCTTGGCTTCCGGCTTCTCGATATTGTCCTTGGTGACAACAACAACGCCGGTGTCGACGAACTTTTCGACCTTTTCTTTGCTGATGAGCTTGGAAACGGTCTGGATGCCCTTTTCGCCCATCTGATACGAACCCTGAACGACGATGCCGGCCAGCGTGCCGTCCTTGACGAAGCCCTGAAGGTCCTGGTTACCGTCAAAGCCGATGCCGACAACCTTGCCTGCCTTACCGGCCTGGGCGAGCGCGCGGCCTACACCGATTGCGGTGGGTTCGTTGGCGCCGAAGATGCCCTTGAGATCGGAATTGGCGGCCAGAACGTCGGTTGTCTGGTTCAGCGCCGT